>VGXW01000385.1 GCA_016873195.1 Planctomycetota bacterium
CCGCACGACCGCCAGGAAGGACTCGTGCGGCGCGTCTGGTTTCGCCGCCGTGCCGAGCGCCTTGCGCCGGGCCTGACCGTAGCGGATGGCCGCCGCGGTGCGGTGGTGGCCGTCGGCGATGTAGAGCGCCGGCACCGCGGCGAACAGCTTCACGAGCGCCTGCACGTCCGCCTCGGCGCCGACCGACCAGACCGTATGACCGATGCCGTCCGGCGACACGAGGTCGTAGAGCGGCTGCTGCCGGCGCGCGCGCGCGACGATCGCGTCGATCGCGGCCACCGCGCGGTAGGCCAGGAACACCGGCTCGGCGTTCGCCGCCTGCTCGGTGACGTGCCGCGTGCGATCGTCCTCCTTGTCCTGCCGCGTCAGTTCGTGGCGTTTGATCGTGCCCGTCTCGTACTCGCGCACCGAACACAGGCAGACGAGGCCGGCCTGCACGTGCACCCCCATCTTCTGCTGGTAGACGTAGAGGCTCGGCCGCTGCTCGCGCAACAGCGTGCCGTCGGCGATGAAGCCACGCAGCGCCCGCACGCCGCCGCGGTAGACCTCTTCATCGTGCTCGTCGACGCCCTCGGGCAGGTCGATCTCGGGCCGGCAGACGTGCAGGAACGAACGGGGCTTGCCGGCGGCGAGCACCCGGGCCTCCCTGCTGTCGATCACGTCGTAGGGGACGGAGGCGACTTCGGCGGCGAACTCGGGGCGGGGCCGGTGGGCGCGGAACGGACGGATCAGCGACATGGTTCGATCGTCGGTGGGGGGCGAGCCAGGGCGAGCGGCAGCCGGACGCGCGTCCGGAGGATCGATGCTGGCGTTCGCCGGGCACGCACGCAAAGAGCTTTCCGGCCCAACCCAGGGTGGCCCGTTGGCCACCGGAACTGGCCCAGGGTCCGAGTGCGCAAGCAGCGCGAGTCCCACGGCCGAAGCGGGCCGCGCCCGGCGCCGCAGATCGTTTTCGTTGCCGGGCAGCAAGGGCGGGCCATGATGGCGGGATGCCCCGCGTCCGATCGCTGCGTGCCCCCGCCAGCGCCGCGCTGCTCGCCGCCGCGGCCTGCGGGGCCGGCAGCACGGCGGGGCCGGACGATCTGCGGCCGGCGGCTCCGCCGCAACGCATCGTCGCCGGTTCGCTGCTGGCCGCGGAGGTGCTGCTGGAACTCGCGCCGCGCCGCAGGCTCGCCGGGGTCCACTCGCTCGCCGCGGATCCACACTTCTCGCTCGTCGCCGCCGAGGCCTCCGGACTGCCGCTGGTCGGCGCCGAGCCGGAGCAACTGCTCGCCGCGCGGCCCGACCTCGTCGTGGTCGACGCGTTCACGCGGCCGGAGACGGTGGCGATCCTGCGGTCGGCCGGCGTGCCGATCCTGCGCACGGCGCCGGCCGCGAGCTTCGCCGACGTTGCCGCGAACGTGCTGCGCATCGGCCGCGCGTGCCACCTCGACGATGCAGCCGAGGGGATGGCGAAGCGGCTCCACGAACGGGTGGACGAAGTTCGCGCGGCCGGCGCCGGCCTCGCCGCGTGGCGGGTCTGCAGCCTCGACGGGGCGCTGCACACCTACGGCCAGGGCTCGCTGTTCGACGCCGTCGTGACCACCGCCGGCGCCACGCACCTCGCCGCGCAGCGCGGCGTCGGCCCGTTCCGCAAGCTCGACGTCGAGGCGCTGCTCGCGTGGCAACCCGATGCGCTGGTGATCGGCTGCCGGCCCGGCGGCGAGCAGCACGAACGCGCGTGGTTGCGCCAGGTGCACGGCCTGCAGCACCTCGCCTGCGTGCAGAAGGACCGGCTCGTGTTCGTGCCCGGGCCGCTGCTCGGGGCCACGTCGCCCCGGCTCGTCGAGGCGGCCGTGCTGCTGCAGGAACGCCTGCGCGCCTGGGGGAAGCCATGAGGCTGCCGCCGCGCCGCATCGTCATCGCGCTCCTGCTGCTGCTGCTGCTCACGGCGGCGCTGTTCCTCGGTGTCGCGCGCGAAGGGCCCGGGTTCCACGAACTGCTGGCGGCGCTCGGCCTGCCGATCGGCGGCGCACCGGCGACGCCTGGCGAACGGTTCGTGCTGTTCGACATCCGCCTGCCGCGCCTCTGCGTGGCGGCGTTCGGCGGCGCGTCGCTGGCGGTGGCCGGCACGGTGATGCAGGCCGCGTTCCGCAACCCGGTGGCGTCGCCCGATCTGGTCGGCACCGCCGCGGGCGCCGCGTTCGGCGGCGCGCTGGCGATCGTCACCGGCTTCGCGGCGGTGGGGGTGGTCGCGACGCCGCTCGCGTCGCTGCTGGGGGCGCTGCTGGTCACCTGGCTCGTGTTCGTGCTCGCCGGGCAGTACGGGCGCATCTCGGTGGCCGGCCTGCTGCTCGCCGGCGTCGCGCTGAACACGCTGGTCGGCGCGCTGACGGCGTTCGTCGTCACGTTCACCTACTCGAGCTACGCGGCGAGCTCCGAGGTGCTGTTCTGGCTGATGGGCGGCCTCGAACGCAGCACGTGGCAGCACGCGTGGCTGGTGCTCGGCGGCTTCGTGCTGTTCGCCGCGGCGATCGCGCCGCGCGGCCGCGACCTCGACCTGCTGACGCTGCGCGACGACAGTGCCCACAGCCTCGGCCTCGACGCGCCGCGCGCGCGCCGGGTGCTGCTGTGGCTCGCGTGCGGGCTGACCGCGACGACCGTGGCGAACACCGGCGGCATCGCCTTCCTCGGCCTCGTCGTGCCGCACCTCGCGCGGCTCCTGGTCGGGCCGGCGCACCGAGCGCTGCTGCCGGCGGCGGCGCTGGCGGGGGCGGTGCTGCTGGTCGGCAGCGATCTCGTCTGCCGCCTCGCGCCGCCCGACGCCAACCTGCGGCTCGGCGTCGTGACGTCGCTGCTCGGCGCGCCCTACTTCCTGTTCCTGCTGGCGCGGCACCGCCGCGGGGCGGCGCTGTGACCGCGCTCGCCGGAACCGGCCTGCGCGTGGCCCGCGGCGACCGGCAGGTGCTCGACGGCGCCGACGTCGCGCTGGGCCCGGGCGAACTCGTGCTGCTCGCGGGGCGCAACGGCGCGGGCAAGAGCACCCTGCTGCGCGTGCTGCTCGGCGCGGAACGGCCGGACGGGGGCGCCGTGTCGCTGCACGGGCGGTCGCTCGCGCAGTGGCCGCCGCGCGCGCGCGCGCGCGAGATCGCGTTCGTGCCGCAGGAGGCGGAGACGCCGTTCGAGTACACCGGCCGCGAGCTGGTGGCGCTCGGCCGCCACCCGCATCGCCAGCGCAACGCCGGGCTGCAGCCCGACGACCTCGCCGCGATCGAGCGGGCGCTGGCGGCGGTCGACGCCGCGCCGTTCGCCGACCGGCCCGTGACGACGCTGTCGGGCGGCGAGCACCGCCGCATCGCCGTCGCACGGGCGCTGGCTACCGAAGCGCCGCTGCTGCTGCTCGACGAGCCGACCAGCAACCTCGACCTCGAGCACGCGCTGCGGCTGGTGCTGCTGCTGCGGCGCCTCGTGCGGGCGGGGCGCGGCGTGTTGATCGCATCGCACGACCTGAACCTGCTGGCGCCGCACTGCGACCGCGTCGTGCTGTTGCACGCGGGCCGCGTGTTCGCCGCGGGCGCTCCGGCGGACGTGCTGGCTCCAGCCAACGTGCAGGCGGTGTTCGGCGTGCGCAGCGAGGCCCCGGGCGGCTTCTTCCCGCGCGAGTTCCGGCTCTGAATCGCCCGCTACCGCCCGCGCGGCAGGTCCTCTTCCCGCATCGCGAAGGCCTGGAAGCGCTGCCGCCAGGCGTCGGGCAGCGTGCGCTTCTGCAGCGTGTCCATGTCGATCGCGGCGGTGACGATGCGCGCGCGGCACAGCGGCGTCGGGTCGTCGCCGCGCGTCATCCACATGCCGAACTCGACCGACGAGGTGCCGATGCGCAGCACGCCGAGGTGGACCCACGGTTCGTCGCCGTAGCGGATCGGGCCGTAGAACTCGACGTCGAGCTTCACCGCCGGCAGGCCGAGCTTGTCGTCGTGCAGCAGCCGCGGATACGGGTGGCCCAAC
>VGXW01000386.1 GCA_016873195.1 Planctomycetota bacterium
CGCACGAGTCGGCCGGAGCGAGGGCCGGGATCGTGCGCAGTGACGACCTGGGTCCAGCCGTTGCCTGCGAGACGCCACGTCGTCGTCGCCGAGGATCCGCCGTAGAGCACCAGCGCGCCCGCTGCCGGCGAGAACGCCATCGCGGCGTGCTCGCGCGGGCCTGGCGGTGCGTTCGTCGCCAGCAGCAGCCACGTCGAGCCGTCCCAACTCCAGCAGTCGGCGAGGGGACCGCTCCCGCCGTTGCCGCCGTAGAGCACGCAGCGTTGGCCGACGGGGTCGAAGCCGAAGGTGGCGGAGAGGCGCGGTCCGGGGCCCGCGACGGGCTGCCCGGCCCAGACGGCCCCGTCCCACTCGTAGACGGTGCCCGGACTGCTGGCACCGTCGTAGGCGACCACGCGGCCGCGGCGCGCGTCGAAGGCGTAGCGCGTTGCGCCGTGGACCGGCGATGGAGTCGGTGTCACCTGCCACGACCAACGCACGCCGTTCCACGTGCCGACGTGATTGCTCGCGACGGCGACCAGCCGGCCGCGCAGTGGATCGTCGCCGAGCCAGAGCGGCGCGGGGGCTCCATCGAGGACCGACAGGCGCTCGGCGAGGCGGGCGCCGTCCCACTCCCATTGCCGCAGGGTTCCGTCCGTACCGAAGAACACGGTCGTCTCCCGCGCGGAGTCCCAGGCCGCGTGAGCCGGCACCGGTGCGCAAGCGGCACGATGCCACGTGAACGTCTGGGCGTGGAGCAGGGCCGCGCAGCACGCGAGCACGATCATGAACTTCGCGCCGCCGGCCACGATCAGTCTCCGATCGCGACGCGCAGGGCATCGCTCATGGTGATGCCGGCGAGCAGGGCGCGCGGCGGATCGAGAACCGCCGCCTGCGCGAACAACTCGATGCCGCGCAGTGCAAGGCTCGCGGGGATCGGCAGCGGCGTGGTCACTTCCGCGGCTGCCGACGCGACGCTCACGCTGGTGACCCAGGGGCCGGCGAGCCACAGGTTGCAGCCGCTGCCGAGGGCCTGGTTCCCCGATTGCAGCCCGATCGCGACCAGTGTCGGCGCGCCCGCCGCGAAGGTCGCCGTCGCGAGCCGGAACGTCGCTGCCCCGGGACTGGGCCGACCCACCGTGGTGATGCCTGGCGCTGGACCGAACGCGCAGCCGAAGCCAAGGCGCGTCGCCGCCGCTGCCGTCGCCGTGAACACGCCGAGGTTGCTGCGGAACTGGATGCTGGCGTCGTGCATCGGGAAGCGCAGCACGCGGCTCCGGCGCAGGTCGCCCGACGCCCGCGGCCCCGCGACGGCGAGGCCGGCCGGCGGCGGCAGCATGGTCCAGGTCGTTCCGTCCCATTCCATGCGCAGCGTGCCCTCGAGCAGAACCCGCGCGTTCTCGGGCCGGTAGCACGCCCGTTCCGTGCGCGATGACGTGTTGTGGGGACACGCAGTGCGCGGTGCCCACGCAGCGCCGTCCCACTCCCAGGTCTCCGCGGAAGGGTAGGGGCTGTAGCCGCCGACCATGACCACGACGTTGCGCAGCGGGTCGTGCACAGCGTGCATCGCATGGCGAGGCCCAGGCATCGGCGCGGGGGCGAGCTGCTGCCAGCCCGAGCCGTTCCATCGCCATTGGTCGCCGAGCGGGGAACTCGTTGCCCCGCCGCCGAACATGAGCACACCGCCGCCCGGGTCCGGCGCGAACGCCATCTCGGTCCGCCAAGGCGGAGTCGCAGGGCTCGTGCGTTGTGCCCAGGCCGCCCCGTTCCAGCTCCAGGTGTCCGTTGCGCCAGCACCGCCGAACAGCAGCATCGCGTTGTCGACCGCCGACCACGCGAGTCCGGCGTGGCTGCGCGGCGACGGACCGGGGATTGCGTGGTGTCGCCACCGGTCGCCGAACGTCCACGTGTCGGAGTGCAACTGCCGGGTCTGTTGGTAGCCGCTGCTGCCGCCGAACAGCACCGTCTCGCCGCGGGCCGGGTCCCACGCCCACGCCGGGTCGTTGCGCGGCACCGGAGTCCCGCCGTCGAGCTCGATCCAGTCGCCGTTCTGAAAGCGCCACAGTTCGCCGCCCTGCGTCGCACTGCCGCCGATCAGCAGGAGCCCCTTGCCGTCGAAGACCATGCGGGCTCCCGCGCGTGGGCCGGCGTCGTGTGCCGTGGTGATCCTCGTCCACAGAGTCCCCGCGAGCGCCCACGTCGCGTGCGGCGCCGCGTCGCCACCGTAGAGGACCATGCGGCCCGTCGCGGCGTCGCAGCCGAACGATGCGCCATCGCGTGCTCCCGGTGCGCCGTGGAGCTGGAGCACGGTCCAACCGCTCCCGTCCCACGACCACAGGTCGTCCATGCCGTGGCCGCCGTAGAGCAGCGTGCGCCGGTGCACGGGGTCGTAGGCGAACGCTGCGTCGCGGTAGCCCGGCGAGGGGATCGGGCTCGTGAGATGCCACTGCGCTCCGTCCCACTCGGCGACGTCGACTCCGTTGAACACGACGTGCCGCTGGCGATGCGAGTCGTGGGCCTTCAGCGAGTTGGTGAGGGACGTGCCCGGTGCGGGCATCCCGAACGTGTTCCATCGCACTCCGTCCCACACGTGTTCTGCAGTGCCGAGCGCCACCAACGCGCGGCGTCCTGCATCGTAGAAGGCCGTGAACGGCACCGACGAGCCGAGGCTGCCGGCGCCCAGGCGCTGCGCCCACACCATGCCATCCCATTCCCACAACCGCGACTCGGGGTAGGACTCGAGCGCGATCACGCGGTCGCGCAGGGGGTCTGCGACGAGCAGGCAGCCTGCACCCGGACCGGTCGCAAGGTGCGCGAACTCGGCGGTCTGGGCGGTTGCGAATGCGCCCGCCAGCATGGTCGCCAACCGGAGGGCCGAGGCAGGAGGCACGCGGACAGTAGCCAGTCGGTGTCGATGGGTAACGGCCCGAGCAGGCGACGTGCGGCCGACAGCACCCCGCTCCCGCCTACTCCTCGCCGGCCGGCGCCCCGCCCGCCGCCGCCACCTGCGCCGCGTCGACCTTGCTGGCGTCGAACTTCTTCGCCGCCGCGGTCATCTTCGCCACCGTGTCGTCGAACTCCGCGCCCGCGCCCTTCTGGAACCGCAGCGGATTGATGCGCGCGATCACGAAGTAGCGCAGATACGGACTGTCGAAGCCCTTCGCCTCGAGCCGCTCCATCGCCGCGACCACCGCGGCGTCGAGCTCCAGCAGCAGGCCCGCGCGGCGTTCGCGTTCGGCCACGGCCTTGCCGCGCTTCAACTCGAGGAACCCGTCGATCGCCTTCAGCAGCGGCCGGTAGGCACCGCCGCTGAAGCGGCCGTTCTGCTCGTAGCAGGCGCCGAGCGTCAGCAGGAACGGCTCCTCGAAGATCGGTCCGTGCGCGGACTCGGGCTCGGCGTCGAAGCCGGCGAGGTCGCGCGCCATCCGGATCACCTCGAGCGCCTTCTCGCGCAGGTTGTGCGCCTTCTCGGTGTTCAGCGCGAGGATCTGGTAGGCCATGCGCTGCTCGGGCACGAGCAGGGCGGTGATCGTCCTCGCGCCGAGCGCCTTCAGCGCGTGCAGGCGGTGGTTGCCGTTGGGCGTCCAGTAGCTGCCGCCCTCGCGGCGCACGGCGATGATCGGGTCGAGGAAGCGGCCGAGTTCCTCGATGCGCTGCGTCAGGCGCTTCACGTGCGCGGCCGAGAGGTCGCGCTGGAACGGCGTCGGCGCGACCTTGTCGAGCGGCAGCGCGACCAGCAGCTGGAAGTGGCCGCCGAGCGGATCGCGGTAGGTGGCGAGCACGGCGCCACCGTCGGCGGCGACGCGCTCCCCGAGGGCCTGGACCTCGGCGGGCGGCGAGCCGGCGGCGACGTCGGCGGCAGTGATGCCGCGCGAGGCGGGTGCGGCCTGCTTCTGGCGGGGAGATCGCTTCTTCGTGGCCATGCGGGGGAACCTAGGGCGGGCGGGCGGGTGCGTCGAGAGTGGCGGCCACCGCGTCGACCTCGCCGATCGCGCGAA
>VGXW01000387.1 GCA_016873195.1 Planctomycetota bacterium
CGACGTGCAGGCCGCCAACGACTACGTCTGCGGCACGATGACCGTCGAGGGCGCCCCGCACCTGAAGGAGGCGCACCTGCCGGTCTTCGACTGCGCGAACCGCTGCGGCCGGAAGGGCCAGCGCTTCATCCCCTACGCCGCGCACATCCACATGATGGCGGCGGTGCAGCCGTTCGTCAGCGGCGCGATCAGCAAGACGATCAACATGCCGAACGAGGCCTCGATCGAGGACGTCGAGGCGGCCTACCAGATCGGCTGGAAGTCGATGTTGAAGGCCGTGGCGCTCTACCGCGACGGCAGCAAGCTGAGCCAGCCGCTGGCGACGACGGCCGACGACCACGGCGCCGCCGGGGCCGCGGCCGCCGCCCCGGGCGAGGTCCGGGCGCTGGCCGCGCGCATCACCGAGCGCGTCGTGCACCGCTACATCGCCAAGCGCCGCCGCCTGCCGAACCGCCGCGCCGGCTACACGCAGAAGGCCGTGGTCGGCGGCCACAAGATCTACCTGCGCACCGGCGAGTACGAGGACGGCACGCTCGGCGAGATCTTCCTCGACATGCACAAGGAGGGCGCGGCGTTCCGCAGCCTGATGAACTGCTTCGCGATCGCGGTCTCGCTCGGCCTGCAGCACGGCGTGCCGCTCGACGAGTTCGCCGACGCGTTCGTGTTCACGCGCTTCGAGCCCAACGGCATGGTGCAGGGCCACGACCAGATCAAGATGGTCACGTCGGTCATCGACTACGTGTTCCGCGAACTCGCGATCAGCTACCTCGGCCGGCACGAACTGGCGCAGGTCGGCAGCGAGGACCTGCGCAACACGACGATGGGCGGCCAGAAGCAGGGCGACGCGAACCCCGAGTTCACCGACGAGGAGGTCGTCAGCGAACGGATCTACGAGGGCGAACCGCCGCCCCCCGACGTGCACGACGACGCCCACCTGCACCCGCCCAGCCGCGGCATGGCGCGCGGTGTCGACGCGCCGGCGGCCGGCCCCGCACCGGCCGGGCTGCAGCTGACCTCGCAGGCGAAGGCCGCGCTGCTGGCGCGCGCCGAGGCTCCAGCACCGCAGGCGGCCGAGGTGCGCCAGACGCGTTTGAAGATCGCCGAGGCGCGCATGAAGGGCTACGAAGGCGACCCGTGCGGCGCCTGCGGCGCGTTCACGCTGGTGCGCAACGGCACCTGCCTGAAGTGCGTGTCCTGCGGGGCGACGAGCGGCTGCTCCTGACGGGTCTGCTCCTGACGGGGCTGCTAGTGACTGGGCTGCTAGTGACTGGGCTGCTAGTGACTGGGCTGCTAGTGACTGGGCGGGCCCGCGCGCCGGGCCTACGCCCCCGCGCCGTCGACCGTGCGGCGGATGCCGCGCGGATTGTCGTCGCGCAGTTCCTCCGGCAGCAGCCCGTGCGGCCAGTCCTGCCAGCACACGGGCCGCACCCAGCGCTGGATCGCCGTGATGCCGACCGCCGAGAACCGCGGATCGGTCGCCGCCGGGTAGGGCCCGCCGTGCACCATCGCTGCGCAGCCCTCGACGCCGGTCGGCACCCCGTTGGCGATCAACCGCCCGACCCGGCTGCGCAGCGCGGCGACGACGTCGGCGAACTCGGCGAAGTCCTCGGCCTCGCCGTGCACCGTGCCCGTCAGGTGCCCGTGCATCGCCTGCACCACCGCGAGCAGTTCGTCGCGCGAACGGCACGGCACGGTCAGCAACGCGGGTCCGTAGATCTCGGTGCGCAGGCGCGGGTGCTGCCGCACGAGCTCGGCGGCCGCCGACAACAGCACCGGGCAGACCGCGGTCGCCGCGGGGCTCGTCGCCTGCCCGCCGGCCTCCACCTGCACGGGCAGCGCCGTCACCTCGGCGAGGGCCTGTTCGTAGCCGGCGCGGATCACCGGGTGCACCGCGGGCCCGGCGGCGGTCGCCGCGACCTTCTCGCGCAGCGTCTGCACGAACCGCTCGGCCCCGGCTCCCGGCAACCACAGCAGCAGGCCCGGGCTCGTGCAGAACTGCCCCATCGCCAGCGTCGCCGACCCCGCGAGCTGCTCGGCGATCGCCGCGGCACGCTGCGCCATGGCGCGCGGCAGGATCACCACCGGGTTCATCGAGCCCATCTCGGCGAACACGGGGATCGGCGAGGGCCGCGCGGCCGCGAGGTCGAAGAGCGCGCGGCCGCCGCGGTGCGAACCCGTGAAGCCGACCGCCGCGATCGCCGGGTGCTGCACGAGCCGGCCGCCCGTCTGGTCCGTGCGCCCGTGCACCAGCGAGAACGTGCCGGGCGGGAGACCGAGCGAGGCCACCGCCTCGGCGACGACGCGGCCGACCAGTTCCGACGTGCCCGGGTGCGCCGGGTGGCCCTTCACCACGACCGGGCAGCCCGCCGCGAGCGCCGAAGCCGTGTCGCCGCCGGCGACCGAGTAGGCCAGCGGGAAGTTCGAGGCCCCGAAGACCGCGACCGGGCCGATGCCCTGCAGCATGCGCCGCAGGTCCGGCTTCGGCGGCTGCCGGGTCCGGTCGGCGCGGTCGATGCGCGCGTCGACCCAGGAGCCCGCCTCGACCAGCGCCGCGTACTGCTGCAGCTGGGTCACGGTGCGCGCGCGTTCGTTCTGGATCCGCGCGGCCGGCAACGCGGTCTCCGCCACCGCGCGCTGCACGAGCGAGTCGCCGAGCCCGAGCAGCCCGTCGGCGATCGCGCGCAAGAGCCAAGCACGCCGGTCGGGCGCGGTCGCGGCGAACGTTGGCCACGCCGTGCCGGCCGCCGCGCACGCCGCGTCGACCTGCGCCGGTGTCGCCTCGTTGTACCCGGGCGGCAGCTCCGCGCCCGACAGCGGGTCGATCGCCGCGAAGCGCTCGCCGCCGCCGAGCGAAGCCACACCGCCGACGAAGTGCTCGCCGCGGAGCCCGCTCATCGCCGCACCTCCGGCCGCGCCGCGAGCGCCGTGCGCAGGACCTCGAGCGCGTGTTTCCGCAGCGCTCCCTGCAGCGGCAGGCGCGGCGGCCGCACGCGTTCGCTGCCCTGCCCCACCTGCTGCTGCACGAGTTTGATCAGCTGCACGAACTCCGGCAGCGCGTCGAGTCGCAGCAGCGGCAGGAACCAGCGGTTGAGCTCCAACGCCTCGGCCGCGCGGCCCGCGCGCGCGAGTTCGAACAGCCGCACCGACTCGACCGGGAACGCGTTGACGAGCCCGGCGACCCAGCCCGTGGCTCCCTCGGCGACGCTCTGGAGCACCATGTCGTCGAGTCCGACCAGCACCGCCAGCCGGTCCCCGGCGATCTCCCGGATCGCCGTGACCCGCCGCACATCGCCGCTCGACTCCTTCACCGCGACGAGGTTCCTGTGCTGGGCCGCGAGTCCGGCGATGCACTGCGGCGTGAAGTCCGCCCCGTAGGCCTGCGGGTTGTTGTAGAGCAGGCACGGCAACCGCGTCGCCCGCAGCACCGCCGCGACGTGGGCGGTCGTCTCGCGCAGTTCGCCGCGGTGCACGTAGGGCGGCAGCACCATGAGCCCGGCACAGCCGGCGCGTTCGGCGGCTTCGGCGAGCCGCACGGCCTGCGCGGTGCCGGGCGCGGCGATGCCCGGCAGCACGGGCTTGCCGGCGCAGGCGCCGACCAGCGTGCGCAGGATCGCGAGCTTCTCGTCGAACTCGAGCGTGGCGCCCTCGCCCAGCGAGCCGAGCGGCACGATGCCGGCACAGCCGGCGTCGAGCTGCCAGCGCGCGTGCCGGGCGAGGAACTCGTGGTCCACGGTGCCGTCGTCGCGGAACGGCGTGGTGATCGCGGGCAGGACGTGCTGGAACGGTGTGCCGGTCATGCGCCCCAAAGCGAACGCCGGCCGGAGACCGGCCGCAAGGGCGGGGTCGCACGCAGGCCGAGGAACCGCTGGACGGCCGGGGCCGGCGCGGCGATCGTCGTGGCATGTCGTCGACCCCGGACCGGGCGGCCCAGCGCGAACTCGCGGCGAAGATCGGGCTGCCGCACGTGC
>VGXW01000388.1 GCA_016873195.1 Planctomycetota bacterium
GGGCGCCGAACCCGCGTGCGGTCGCGCAGCTGGTGCGCCGTTGCGCGCGCTTGCCGGCCGGCCTGCTGCCGGCCGACGGCGAGGGGCTGCTGCACCGCGCGCGCGCCTTTGCCGACCACCTCGTCGGACTGCTGCCCGCTGCCGGCGGCGGCTGAGCGCCCGCCGGCGCCTGGGCCTCCGCCCGTGGCCCGCGCCGCCGCCGCGCGGTATACCGCGCCCCCCGCCCGCCATGTCGATCCGCCGCGAAGGTCCCGTCACCGACCGCCTGCTCGCGCTGCTGCGCGGGCATCCGGGCGCCGATCCCGCCCTGGCCGGCGGCCGCGACGAACCGATCGCGCCGCACTCGCCGCTCTCGCGCCGCGCCGCCGTCGCGCTGTTCGAGTCGATGATCCAGTCGCGGCTGCAGGACCTGCTGTCGCGCGAACTCAAGGACGAGGGCCTTGGCTACTACACGATCGGCAGCAGCGGCCACGAGGCGAACGCCGTGTTCGGCGCCCTGCTGCGCACGACCGACCCGGCGTTCCTGCACTACCGCAGCGGCGCCTTCATGGCCGCGCGGCTGCGCCAGGGTCGCGGCGAGACGCCGTTCTTCGACGCGATGCTGTCGTTCATGGCCTCCGCCGAGGACCCGGTCAGCGGCGGCCGCCACAAGGTGCTCGGCTCGCACAGCACGTTCGTGCCGCCGCAGACGAGCACGATCGCGAGCCACCTGCCGAAGGCGGTCGGCTACGCGCGCGCGCTGCCGCGCATGGAACGGCTCGGGCTGCCGGCGCCGGTGCCGTACGACAGCGTGGTGCTGTGCAGCTTCGGCGACGCGTCGCTGAACCACTGCACCGCGCAGGCGGGTTTCCACGCCGCCTCGGCCGCGATGCTGCACGCGCAGCCGTGCCCGATCCTGTTCCTGTGCGAGGACAACGGCATCGGCATCTCGGTGCGCACGCCCGACGGCTTCGTGCACCGCACGATGCACCACCGCACCGGCATCCGCTACTTCCGCGCCGACAGCCAGGACCTGCCCGACGTGCACCTGCGCGCGCTCGAGGCGATCGACTACGTGCGCAGCCGCCGCCGGCCCGCGTTCTTCCACCTGCGCACGGTGCGGCTGATGGGCCACGCCGGCAGCGACATCGAGGCCAACTACCGCACGCTCGACGAGATCGAGGCGAACGAGCGGCAGGACCCGCTGCTCGCTTTCGTCGACCTGCTGCTGCGCAGCGGCGCGATCGACAAGGACGCGCTGCTCGCGCTCTACCACGACACCGACGAACGGCTGCGGCGCGCCGCCGAGGAAGCGCACGAGCGGCCCAAGCTCACGACCGTCGCCGCGGTCACCGCCCCGCTGCAGCTGCCGCGCGCCGGCGAGCTGCGGCCCGTCGCCGCCCCGCGCGAGCGCCGGCTCGAGGTGTTCTTCGGCAAGCTGCCCGAACTCGACCCGCGGCCGCGCCACCTCGCCTACCGCATCCCGCAGGCGCTGACCGATCTGCTGGCCGCGCTGCCGCACGCGCTGGTGTTCGGCGAGGACGTCGCGAAGAAGGGCGGCGTCTACCACGCGACCGCGGGGCTGTTCGAGACGTTCGGCGCGGGCCGCGTCTTCAACACGATCCTCGACGAGACGACGATCCTCGGCATGGCGCAGGGTTTCGCGCAGGCCGGCTGCCTGCCGTTCCCCGAGATCCAGTACCTCGCCTACCTGCACAACGCGATCGACCAGCTGCGCGGCGAGGCCGGATCACTGCAGTTCTTCAGCGACGGCCGCTGCAGCAACCCGATGGTCGTGCGCATCGCCGGCCTCGCCTACCAGAAGGGCTTCGGCGGCCACTTCCACAACGACAACTCGGTCGGCGCGCTGCTCGAGATCCCGGGCCTGATCCTCGGCGTGCCCGCGCGCGCCGACGACGCGGTGACGATGCTGCGCACGATGGCGGCGGCGGCCGACCAGCACGGCAAGGTCTGCGTGTTCCTCGAGCCGATCGCGCTCTACATGCAGAAGGACCTGCACGAGCCGAACGACGGCCAGTGGCAGTTCCCCTATCCGGAGCCCGAGGCGCTGCTGCCGCTCGGCGCAGGCCGCACCTACGGCGCCGAAGACGGCGACCAGCTCACGATCGTGAGCTACGGCAACGGCCTGTGGCTCAGCCTGCGCGCGCAGCGGCGCCTGCGCGAACGCGGCATCCGCGCGCGCGTCTTCGACCTGCGCTGGCTCGCGCCGCTGCCGATCGACGAGATCAGACACCACGCCCGCGCGACGGGGGCCGTGCTCGTCGTCGACGAGTGCCGGGCCACGCACGGCGGCCCGAGCCCGCTGATCCTCGCCGAACTCTGCCAGGACCCGGACCTGCGCGGCTGCCGCTTCCGCCGCCTCGCCGCCGCCGACAGCTACGTGCCGCTCGCCGCCGCCGCGAACCTGGTGCTCGTGCAGCAGGAGGACGTGGAGAAGGCGGCGGTGGCGCTGGTGCGGGAGGGGCAATCGTGACGAGGCCTCGTGCGGTGCTGTTCTGCCCGGGGCGCGGTTCCTATACGAAGGACGAACTCGGCTTCGTCGGCCGCACGCTGCGGCCGGGCCCGGTCGCCGACGCGCTCGCGGCCTGCGACGACTGGCGCCGTGCCCAGGGCCGGCCGTCCCTGCGCGAGATCGACGGCGCCGAGAAGTTCCGACCGGGGCTGCACCTCGACGGCGAGAACGCGGCCGAACTGATCTACTTCGGCACGCTGGCGCAGGTCGAGCACCTGCGCGAGCGCTACCGCATCCTCGCCGTCGCCGGCAACTCGCTGGGCTGGTACACGGCGCTGCCGGCGGCCGGCGCGCTGGACCCGACCTCGGGATGGCGCCTCGTCGCGACGATGGCGGCCCTGCAGCGGCAGGTGCCGGGCGGGCAGGTGCTGACGACCACGGTCGGCGACGACTGGCAACCGAACCCGGAGCTGCAGGTGGCGGTGCTCGGATGCCTCGACGCGCTGCGCGACCGCGGCGACGAGACGTATTGCGACCACAGCATCCGTCTCGGCGGGCACGAGGTGCTCGCGGGCACCGAGGCGGCGATCGCCGCGTTGCTCGTGCACCTGCCGAAGGTGAAGGTCGGCGAGCGCGACTTCCCGTTCCGCCTCGCGGGGCACGGGCCGTTCCACACCCGACTGTGTCAGCCGGTCGCCGAGCAGGCGGCGGCGATGCTGGCCGACCTGCCGCTGCGCGAACCGGAGTGCCATCTGATCGACGGGCGCGGCAATGTGCACTCGCCGTGGAGCGCCGACCCGCGCGAACTGCTGGCCTACACGACGGCGGCGCAGGTGGTCGAGACGTTCGACTTCTCGGCCTGTGTGCGCACGGCGATGCGCGAGTTCCAGCCCGACGTGCTGCTGTGCGCGGGCCCCGGCAACTCGCTGCGCGCGCCGGTCGGGCACTGCGTGCTGCGCGAGGGCTGGCGCGGGGTGCAGGACAAGCGGGGGCTGTTCGCGGCGGGGCTGGTGGTCACGGCGTGACGCGGCTCACGGGCTGACGCTGCGCAACCCGCCGCTCGCGGCGATGCCGAACGCGGCACCCGGGTCGATCACGCCGAGTTGCCAGTAGATCGACGACCCTGTCGGCCAGCCGGCCGCCCAGGGCAGGCTCCACGACCACCTGCCATTGCCGTCGACCAGCGCCAGCAGCGACACGTCCGGGCTCGGCACCAGCGTGCCGCCGTACATCGGCTGGTTGACCGCCGTGAGGCCGAACACGAACAGCCCGACCGCGTTCGGTTGCGCGTTCTGCGCGTCGAACCGCACCACGTTCCCCGGCGTCAGCGTGCCGCGCCCCGTCAGCAGCGGCAATCCGCTGCTGCCCGCAATGCCGCCGCCGAGCGCCGTCCACGGGCTCGGCGTGCGCCACGCAAACAGGTTGGTGCCAACGCCCGACACCACCAACGTGCCGTCGTCGGCGAGGCACGGGCCGCCGATGTTCACGTTCGGCACCGCCACCGACCAGCG
>VGXW01000389.1 GCA_016873195.1 Planctomycetota bacterium
CAGGGCGACACGTACCTGGTCGAACGCTTCGACTACCAGGACCGCCGCGCGTTCGTGCGGCGCATCGACGCCGACTACTACACCGAGGCCGACACCGAGACCGAGGTCAAGATCCTGCACGTCGACGAGACGCAGGCGCACGGCGGCTACACGGCGCACCGCGGCGAGGTGCACGTCAGCACGGTCGCGAAGGCCTTCAAGAAGATCAAGTTCTACACGCGCGAGAACGTCGGCATCGGCGAGATCGCGCTGCCGCCCGAGGAGTTCGAGACCGAGGCCTGCGCGCTGGTGCTGCAGCCGGAACTGGTCGTTTCGCTGGGGCTGCGCCGCGGCGGCGAGGCGAGCTGCCTGCAAGGCGTCGGCGAACTGCTGCAGGGCCTGGTGCCGCTGTTCGTGCGCGTCGACCCGGGCGACGTGCGCGTGCTGGCCGAGGCGCTGCAGCCGCACTTCGCGGCGCCGGCACTGATCCTCTACGACCGCGTGCCGAACGGCGTCGGCCTCGCCGAGCGCATCTACCGCGTGCACCGCGAGATCCTCGCCGCGGCGCTGTCGCTCGCGCAGCGCTGCCGCTGCCGCAGCGGCTGCCCGTCGTGCGTCGGTCCCTCGGCGAGCCTCGGCGCGCGCAGCAAGGCCGTCGCGGTCGCGATCCTGCAGGGTTTGCTCGGGTCGTGCGTGCAGGCGGCGACCGCCGCGCCGCAGGAGGGCGAGGTTTGGTAGCGCCCGACCGCGACAAGCTGCGGCGGTCGTTCCGGATCGCCGGCCGAGCCGAGCCGGGCCCGGCGCCGGCGGCGGAGCGTGCCTCGGCCGGTGCGCCGCTGCGCGGCTTCCTGCAGCAGCGCCGCGCGCAGTTCGCCGGCCCGCCGCGGCCCGCGGTGGAACTGCCCGCGGGCGGCGAACTCGCCACGGCGCACGGCGTGCTCTGGCGGCGCGAACTCCGCTACGCGGCCGACTTCGTGCACGGCGCGGTCCCGCTCGGCTCGGGGTTGCGGCTCGACGGCGAACGGCTCGCTCGACTCGCGCGGGATCCGTCGTTCGCCGGCCTCGACCCGAGCCGGTGCCTGTTCCTCGACACGGAGACGACCGGCCTGCACGGCGGCGCGGGCACCGTGGTGTTCGCCTACGGCCTCGGCTTCTTCCGCGACGGCGGGTTCGTGTTCGAGCAGACGTTCCTGCGCGACTTCGGCGAGGAGCCGGCGATGCTGCACCACTTCGCCGCGCGCCTTCGCGAGTTCCCGGTGCCCGTGACGTTCGTCGGCAAGAGCTACGACCGCCACCGCATCCACGCGCGGCTCGCGGTGCACAGGATCCAGGCGCCGGTGCTGACGCAGCAGCACCTCGACCTCTACCACCTGGTGCGGCGCGCGCACGGCAGGGAACTGCCCGACGCGAAGCTGCGCACGGTCGAGCAGCGCCTGCTCGGGCTCGACCGGCGCGACGATCTGCCCGGCAGCGAGGCGCCCGCGGCGTTCCTCGACTGGATCCGCGACCGCAGCGGCCCGGTCGACCGGGTGCTCGAGCACAACCGGCTCGACGTGCTGAGCCTCGCGGCGCTGCTCGGCGTGCTCGCGGGGCGCGCGTCCGGGCCCTGACGGGCGGTCGGTCGCGGGCCGGCCGTCACACCTTGTACGGCGTCAGCCAGCCCGTGCGTTCCGGCAGGCGCCCGTGCACCGCGTCGAAGTACAGCGTCTGCAGCTTCTCGGTGACCGGCCCGCGGCTGCCGTTGCCGATGGTGATGCCGTCGATCTCGCGCACCGGCGTGATCTCGGCCGCGGTGCCGCACAGGAACACCTCGTCGGCCATGTAGAGCGTGTCCCGCGCGAACCGCTCCTCGCGCACCGTGAGGCCCAGCCCCCGCGCGAGCGCGATCACCGTGTCGCGCGTGATGCCCTCGAGGATCGGCATCGACAGCGGCGGCGTGATCACGGCCCCGTTGCGCAGCAGGAACAGGTTCTCGCCGGTCGCCTCGGCGACGTCGCCGTGGTCGTCGAGCAGGATCGCCTCGTCGTGGCCGGCGAGCACGGCCGCGCGCTTGGCCATGATCGAGTTCACGTACTGGCCGTTGATCTTGCCCTTGGGCAGCAGCGAGCGCGCGTTCATGCGCGACACGGAGGAGACCTGCGCGCGGATGCCGCGCCGGACGCCTTCCTCGCCGAGGTACTTGCCCCAGGGCCAGGTCGCGATGGCGACGCGCGTGCGGTTGTTCATCGCGCCGAGCCCGCGCCGGCCGTCGTCGACGAAGACGAGCGGCCGCAGGTAGCCCTCGCGCAGGCCGTTCTTCGCGAGCACGAGCGTGCACGCCGCCTCGAGCGCGTCGACCGTGAAGGGGATCGGCACGCGCAGCATCGCCGTGGAGCGGAACAGCCGTTCGACGTGTTCGCGCAGCCGGAACACCGCCGGGCCGCGCGCGCCGTCGTAGGAGCGGATGCCCTCGAAGGCGCCGAGGCCGTAGTGCAGCGTCAGGGTCATCACCGGCACCATCGCCTCGGCGGTGGGCACGATGGCGCCGTCGAGCCACGTGAAGGGGACCTGGTAGCTGTCGGGAACGGTGTCGAAGGTCCGGGTCATCGTCGGGCCGGAGGATAGCGGCCGGAGGGCGCGGCACGAACTGCGCCCAAGGGCCGAATCGGGCGGGCCCGAGGGCCCGGCCCACCCTTGAACCCCGCGCCCGCCGGCGCATCGTTCTGGCCGCAGCATGGACGCCCGCATCGCCGACCAGTCGAGCCGCCTCCCGACCGGCCCGGGCGTCTACGTGTTCACGGGGGCCGGCGGCGAGGCGCTCTACGTCGGCAAGGCCGCGGACCTGCGCGCGCGCGTGCGCAGCTACCTCAAGCCCGGCGGCGACGGGCGCAGCCAGCTGCGTTTCCTCGAGCGCGAGGCCGCGGGCGTCGAGTTCATCGCGACCGCGACCGAGCAGGAGGCGCTGCTGCTCGAGAACACGGTCGTCAAGAAGCGGCGGCCGAAGTACAACCTGAAGCTGAAGGACGACAAGGCGTTCCTGCTGCTGCGGCTCGACCGGGCCGAGCCCTGGCCCTGGTACCGGCTGGTGCGGCGGCGGCAGGACGACGGGGCGTCCTACTTCGGGCCGTTCGCGTCGGCGAAGGCCGTGCGGCGCACCTTGCGCCTGCTGCACAAGATCGTGCCGCTGCGCGACTGCAGCGACGCGGTGTTCGGCAATCGTGTGCGCCCGTGCATCAAACACCAGATCGGCCGCTGTCCGGCGCCGTGCGTGGGGCTCGTGCAGCGCGAGGCCTACGCGGTGCTGCTCGACCACTCGGTGCGCATCCTGCGCGGCGACGTCGGCCCGGTGCTCGGCGACCTGCGCGCGCGCATGCAGGCCGCCGCCGCGAGCCTCGAGTTCGAGCGCGCGCAGGCGCTCAAGGAGCAGGTGCAGGCGCTGCAGGCGGTGGCCGAACCGCAGGCCGTGGTGGCCGGGGCCGGCGACGAGGACGCGCTGGGCCTGTGCCGCCGCGGCGACGAGGTCGCGGTCGCGTTCCTGGCCTTTCGCGGCGGCGCGCTGGAGAGCTGCCGGCGCGCCTCGTTCCGCAGCGAACTGCCCGACGACCTGCTGCTCGGCGAACTGCTGGGCCGCGACTACGAGGGCGACCGCTACGTGCCGCCCGTGGTGCTGCTGCCGGCGCTGCCCGCGGAGGCCCCGATCATCGCGGCGTGGCTGCAGCACAAGCGGCGGGGCCGCGTCGAACTGCTCGTGCCGCAGCGCGGCGACCGGCGGCGCCACCTCGAACTCGCGCAGCAGAACGCGGCGCTCGCCGACGCGATGGCCGCCGGCGCCGAGGCGCGGCGGGTGGCCGGGGCCGAACGGCTCGCGCGGCTGCTCGACCTGCCCGAACCGCCGCAGCGCCTGCACTGCCTCGACGTGTCGACGATGCAGGGCAGCAACACGGTCGCGTCGCGCGTGTGCTTCGCCGGCGGCGCGCCCGGC
>VGXW01000390.1 GCA_016873195.1 Planctomycetota bacterium
GGGGGCCGCGGCATCGCCAAGGTCACGCTGCCGCACAGCACGACGGCCTGGACGATCAAGGCGCGCGCGGTGACCGCCGACACCTGGGTCGGCGAGGGCAGCGGCAGCCTGCGCACGCAGAAGCGGCTGCAGGCCGAACTGGTCGGCCCGCCGGTGTTGACCGAGGGCGACGCGGCCGACTACGGCCTGCGCCTGCACAACCTGGGCGACGAGCCGCTCGACGTCGGTGCGCGCATCGCATCGGCGCAGGGTGGCCGGCAGGCGACCGAGGACCGCACGGCGCAGGTGCCCGCGCACGGCGAGGTCGAGTTGCCGTGGCGCGTCGCCGCCGGCGCGGCCCAGCCGTTCGACTTCACGCTGACCGCGACCGCCGGTGAACTGCGCGACGAACTGCGCACCACGGTGCCGGTGCAACCGTTCGGCATCGAGGTTCGCGAGGGCCGCGCCGGCCGCACCAAGGACCGCGCGCAGTTCGAACTGTCGCTGCCGGCCGGCCGCGAGTACACGGCGCTGCAGCTGCTGCTGGAGGTCGGCCCCGATCCGGGCCGCGATCTGGTCGCGGCGGCGCTAGGCTCCGGCTACCTGCCGAGCAACTGCCGGCAGGCCGCGCCGACCAACCTGGCGCGCAGCAGCCACGGGCTGGCCGCGCTCTCGGCGCTCGACCACGTCGAACGCGGCGGCGGCGGCAGCAAGGTCGACCGCGACCGCCTGCTCGGTCTCGCGCAGGCGATGCTGTCGGCGCTGCAGAGCAGCCAGCGCCCGGACGGTTCGCTGGCCTGGGTCGGCAAGCAGAACCCCGACGCGCGCACGACGGCGCAGGCGCTGCGGTTCTTCGCCGCGTGCAGGAAGCGCGGCCTGCCCGCTGCCGCCGCGCCGGCCGACAAGGCCGCCGAGTGGCTGCTGCAGTTCCTGCGCAGCGCGGCCAACGAGCAGCGGGCCGACCTGCTGTGGGGGCTGGCGAGCCTGGACCGCGCCCGCTTCGAGGCGCTGAACTCGCTGCACCGCGCGCGCAACGGCCTCGACGCCGAAGGGCTCGCGCGGCTGGCGCTGGCCTGGTTCGACAGCGCGCGGCCCGAACTGGCCGGGGAAGTGCTCGAGACCTTGCGCGGCAAGGCCCCGGCGGGCAAGGCCCGCACCGAGGAGCTGGCGCTCTGCGCGCAGGCGCTGCTGCTGGCCGATCGCGGCGATGCGCTGGCCGCGCGGCTGCTCGAACGCGTGATCGCCTCGCGGATCGGTTCGGGCTGGGAGACGCCCGAGGCGACCGCGGCGGCGGTCGGCGCGCTCGCGCTCGCGCAAGCCGGTGGTTCCGGCAAGGTCGCCGAGGTCGAGGTGCTGCTGAACGGCAAGCGGCTCGCGCCGCGGGAGCCTGACGGCGCGGGCAGCCGCCAGTACGCGGTGCCGGCCGAGCAGGTGCTGGAACGCGGCAACAAGCTGCAGCTCGAGGTACGCGGCGGCGGCGAGGTGCACTACGCCGCGAGCCTGCACGGCTTCGCGCGCGGTTTCACCGACGCCGACCGCAACGGCCGCCTGGTGCACATCGAACGGGTCTACCTGGCCCAAACACAGCGTTTCGCCGACCGCGAGGTGCCGCAGGGTTTCTCGGTGATCCAGGGCCAGAAGTACCAGACCTACGAGAACCGGCTCACGCAGCTGCGCGCCGGCGAAGTCGGCCGCGCGCGGCTGTCGTTCTGGGTGCGGCGCGAGGAGGACCGCAAGGTCATGACCCCGCTGCTGGTCGAGGAGCCGCTGCCGGCCGGCTGCTCGGTGCCCCGCGAATCGATCCAGGGCGGGTTCGACCACGTCGACGTGCAGCCCGACCGGCTGGTCTTCTACTACCGCGAGGGGATGACCAGCGACACGGTGCACTACGAACTGCAGGCGCGCTTCCCGGGTCGCTACGAGGTGCTGCCGAGCCGCGTGCAGGGGGCGCTGCGGCCCGAACTGCTGGCGCACGGCACGGCCGGCAAGCTGACCGTGCACGCGCGCGGCCAGGGCGAGGCCGACCCGTACCGGCTGACGCCCGACGAGCTCTACCACCTCGGCACGCAGCTGTTCGAGCAGGCCCAGGCGGCGACCGGCGAGGCCCGCAAGCAGCTGCTGGAACGCGCCGGCGGCCACCTCGACCGCCTGGTCGGCGACTGGCAGAAGGCCGACTTCGCGCTGCGCGACGACGTGTTCAAGCAGGTCGCGCGCATGCTGCTGTTCGTGTCGATCGAACGCAACGACGCGCGCGCGGTGGTGCGCTTCTTCGAGGAGCTGAAGGACCGCTACGCCGAGCTCGAGATCCCGTTCGACCGGATCCTGGCGGTCGGCCGCGCCTACTTCGACCTCGGCGAGTTCGAGTCCGCGCTGCTGGTGTTCCGCGCCACCGCGGAGGCGAGCTTCCTGAAGGACGCCGCGGTCGCCAACACGCTCGAGGGCCTCGGCGAGGTCAAGGCCGCGGTGGCCTTCCTGCAGCGGCTCCTGCTGGCCTACCCGGACCTGCCGACCATGCGGCAGAGCCGCTACGGCATCGGCCAGAAGGTGGCGGCGCTGGCCGCCGCGCTGGCGCCGGGCGCGCCGATCGACGAGAAGGTCGGCAGCGCCGGCGCGCTGCGCGGCCAGGCGCTCGCGACGTTCCGCGAGTTCCTCGTGCTGTATCCCGAGGACCCGCTGGCCGAGGAGGTGTCGTTCGCGTGGGCGACCACCTGCGTGGAGGGCAAGGACCTGCAGCAGGCGCTCGCCGTGTCGCAGGCCGCGCTGCGCCGCTACCCACAGAGCCCGTTCACCGACGAACTGCTCTACACCGCCGGCTACGCGCAGTTCGTGCTCGGCCAGCACGATGCCGCGTTCGCGGCGCTGCAGCGCGTCGCGGGCGAGGACTTCCCGGACCGGGCCGGCGCCCGCGCGCCCAGCGAGAGCAAGTGGCACGCGGTCTACCTGCAGGGGCAGATCCACCACGCCCGCGGCGAAGCCAAGGAGGCGCTGGCGGCCTACCAGCGCGTCGAGGACCGCTTCACCGACGCCGGCGAGGCCTCCGACTACTTCCTGCAGAAGCAGCTGCAGCTGCCGGAGGTCACCAGCTTCCCGCTGGCGCAGGCGCCGGAACTGCTGCTCGGCTACCGCAACGTCGCCGAGGTCAGCCTGCAGGTGTTCAAGGTCGACCTGATGCGGCTCTACCTGCAGGAGAAGTCGCTGAACGACATCCGCGGCATCCAGCTGCACGGCATCGCACCGCTGCGCAGCTTCGTGGTGCAGCTCCCCGACGGCCGCGACTACCGCACCGTGGAGAAGAAGATCGCCCTCGACCTGAAGGAGCCGGGCGCCTACCTCGTGGTGGCGCGCGGCGGCGACCGGCTGGCGACCGGCATGGTGTTGTGCAGCGACCTGCGGATCGAAGCGCAGGAGAGCAGCGACGTCGGCCGGCTGCGCGTCAACTGCAAGCGCGGCGACGGTTTCCTGGCCGACGCGCACGTCAAGGTGGTCGGCTCGGGCGACCAGCGGTTCCGCAGCGGCGACACCGACCTGCGCGGCATCTTCGTCGCCGAGGACCTGGTCGGCCTGGCCACGGTGATCGTCAAGAAGGACGACCAGTACGCCTTCTTCCGCGGCACCGCCGTGCACCAGCCGTCGCGCTACCGCGCGCCGGCGCCACAGCCGGCGAGCAAGCCGGGGCAGGACGCCGAGCAGGAGCAGCAGAAGCAGCAACTGCGCAAGGACGCCCGGAAGTTCGATGCGATGGACAACAACCTCAACCAGAACATCGGGAACCGTGGCCGCCAGGTCGACTGGCTGAACAACGAGGTGCTGAAGAACCCGCAGAAGGGCGTGCCGGTGCAGAAGGCCAAGTGACGGCGCTGCGCGGGCGGCGGCCGGCACGGCTGGCCGCCCCCGGTCCCCCGCGGCCCCCCGCGGCAGGCCGCCCGAAGCCCCTGACGTCTCCGCCGGAGG
>VGXW01000391.1 GCA_016873195.1 Planctomycetota bacterium
TCGCGGTCACGCCCGACGTGGCGATTGCCGAGGCGGTCCCTATGATCAACAACGTCGAGGACACGGTGATGCCGGCGACGTTGAGGACCAGCTTCACGGCGATGTTGGCGACGTACTTGACGACATCGGCCTTGTCCTTGGCCCTCGCCGCGATCGTGGTGCCGATGAGCTGCCTGAGGTTGTCGTTCGTGACCGCCTGCAGGTAGCGGATGAACACGTCGAACTCGCGGTACTCGTGGGTGAGCCCCTCGAAGTTCCCGTTGTTGATGAGGATCTTGGCCTTCGTCTCGTGCCGGTAGACGTAGTCGTCGAGCAGACGCGTCGTCTTGTCGTGGACGAAGGCGTTGATCTTGTCGATCAGTTCCTGGTGCAGCACGGGGTCTGCATCCAGCGCGTCGGCTGCGGGGCCGTCCTCGATCTCGAGGGAGATCGTGAAGTCGTGCAGGGCCATGTAGCGAGGCCGCTGCTGGGCGACGATCTCCGGCCAGATGTTCCGCTGATAGATGGTGATGCTCATGGGCCGGCCGCTGCGGTGGCGATGGGAGTCGGTCCCGCACGGCGTGCTGCTCCGGCGGTCGCTCCATCGCGGTTGGATCGGGTGCAGGAGGTTCGAGCTCGTCCCGGACGGCCCGGGACCCATGCCGTGATGGTCCCCGTACTCCTGCTCCCGTGCACGGCCCCTTCGAGCCCGGCCCGTCTACGCTCTTCCGCCCAGGTTGCCATCCTCGACCCAGCCGGACCAAGGACCGGGAGGGGCTGGGTGCGGGTTGCGGAGGCCACAGGTCGTTCCACCATCGAGCGGGTGCGCCCCCGGGATGGCTGCCGCCGCAGTCATGGCCTGCGCCGTTCGGCTCGCGGTTGCCGTCATTGCACGATCGTGGCGACACCGTTCGTGAGCCGTGGCGGCAGCGCCAGCGGTACCGCGAATCCCTGCAGCCAGAGTTGCACCCCGATCAGCACCCCGTGGTTGGGGACCAGCACCTGGATCGTCGCGATGGGGTCGTGAGACCCGGCGGGTACGACGACACTCCCTACGTTGATGGCACTCGGCGGATCGATCGCGAGATTCCCGAACATGGTTGGCACACCGGCGCCAGGCGAGGTCGAACCGGCGACGAACGCGAGCGTGTTCGCCGGCGCGAGTACACCGACCGTCCAGGTCGTGCCGATGCTCGGCGGCGACGGCATGTGCAGGTGCGGCAGTTCGAATATCGTGGCAGGCGGTGCCGCGATAGTCCCTTGCACAGCGGGTTGGGCTCCCCACGCGTCGATCCTCACGCGTCCCCCCTGCGCGGTCGGCGGCCCAGCCAGGATCTGGCCGTTCGGCAGCAACTGCACGCCACCGGTGCCACGCAGCAGCAAGGCCCCTGCCGATCCCGTGCTCACCCAACTGTTGGCGCCATCCGCGTCGATGGTGCCGTCGATCTCGATGCGTCCCCCGACGAGCAGCACCAGCGTGCCCCCGCCGCGCCCGCCGGGAAGCGTGTACATGTACTGGTTGCAGCACGAGAACGGCGGATTCGACGAGCCGTAGTTCAGTTCGTCCCCGCCCGGACTGCCACCCTCGAGACTGAATGGCAGTGAGGACCCGTAGACGCCGAAGTGCTGTCCAGAGCCCGCTGGATTGGCCACCGGCCAGCACCCAGCGGGGCAACCCCACGGACAGTAGCCCGGGCAGTAGCGCCCGTCCGCGCCCCGGCCGAGCGAAACCGCGCCTGGCCCGGCCGTCGAACCCGTTGCGGCGACCGAGAGGGTCCCGTGCACGAAGCAGTCCCCGTCGCAGACCACGATGGCGGGTGCCGACCCGGTGAACTGCACGGTCACGCCTGCCGGGATCTGGATCGTGCTGTAGTGCAGGTTGCCACTGACGATCGTGGTGTTCGAACTCGGCACGAGAGGAGGATGCTGCGCCAGAAGGGCACCTGCTGTTGCGGCGACTGCCGCGAGGATCCATGTCCGTGACACGCCCATGGTCGCTCCTTTGGGAGGGACGCACTCGCGCCGCTCCCCAATCGGCAGCTGGGCACGAATCATGGCGCCACATCGGCACCGCGCAGCCGTCCGCCAGTTGCCTTGACGGCGCATGATAGCGCGGCACGGCACTTCACCCCAGGGACGAGTCGCAGGCGCTGCAACTCGGGACCGCAGGCACGAGGTGCGTGCTCGTCCGCCCGCCGCTGCCTCCCGCAGCGCAACCCGCACCCGGACCTCCTGCCGCCCCGCCCGATCGGGTATGCCATCGCCATGCCCTGGCCACGCTGGCGCGCATTCGTCCCCTGCTGCCTGTGCGTCGCACTCGCCCACGCACCCGCCCAGGCGCCACCCGCCCCACCCCCCCCCCCAAACAGCCTCGGCGTGTTCTTCTGGCACGACTCGCCGAACGACCTCACCACCTACGCCGGCATCCAGCAGGGCCTGCGGCAGGCGGGGCTGCCGCACACGTTCCTCGAACACCGTGCCGACTCGGACCCGCAGAAGGCCAAGGCCGCGTTCGCCGCCCTGCAGCAAGCCCGCTGCGACCTCGTCTTCGCGATGGGCACGCAGTCCGCACTGCTCGCGCGCGACGCGCTGCAGGACGTGCCCGTCGTGTTCGCGGCCGTCAGCGACCCCGTCGCCTCGAAGGTCGTGCCCGGCTGGTCCGGTTCGGGCACCAACGTCTGCGGCGGCAGCAACTGGATCCCACCGCAGAACGTGCTCGACGTGTTCCGGCTCGCGGTGCCCGGCCTCACGCGCCTGGGCATGCTGCGCAGCGAGGCCTCCGGCGTCGTCAGCGCCGCCGAGGCCGCGACCATGCAGGCGCACCTCGCGACGCTGCCCGCCCCGCGAATCCAACTCCGCGAGGCCGTCGCGAAGGACGAACACGGCATCGCCGCCGCGGTCGCGCAGCTGCTCGACGCGAAGGTCGACGCGATCTGGATCCCGATCGACATCACGATCTACCAGCACGTCGACGCGGTGCGGCGAGCGCGCGGCACCTCGCGCGTGCCGATCCTGACCACCGCCCTGTCCGGCGTGCGCAACGGTGCCCTGGTCGGCGCGATCGTCGACTACCCGCTGCACGGCCGCCGGGTCGCCGCGCTCGCGCTCGAGGTGCTGCGCGGCAAGGACCCCGGCACCCTGCCGGTCGACCGCCTGCGCTCGACGCTGGTCACCGTGAACCTCGCCGCCGCGCGCGCCGAAGGTCTCGAGCTGCCGCTGTCGCTGCTCGCACTCGCCGACGAACTCATCGACCCCGACCTGCCCACCCCCGATGGCAAACGCTGACCTGCCGCGCGGCCGGTTCACGCTGACCGCGCGTCTCTCGCTCGCGCTCGCCGCGCTGCTCGGCCTGCTCGGCGCCGTGCTGCTGCTCTACCTCGTGCCCGGCACCGCCGCGGCGTTCCTCGCGCACGGCGACGGCCTGTTGCGCGACGGCACCGCGACGATGCGCGAACTCGTCGAGCGGCAGACGATCGAGGTGCGCACGGTGCTCGTCGACCTGATCCAGCACACCAACCAGGCGCGCACGCGCGCGCTGCAAGACCTGCCGCTCGAACTGTGCGGCGGCGACGTCGCGGCGATCCGCGCTTCGGTCGCGGAAGAGGACGCGCAGCGCAGCCGGCGCCAGCAGGACAACGTGCAGCGGCTCGCGCGCGAACTCATGCGCCGCGCGGAACGCCACATCGAGCAGAGCATCGCCGAGCTCGGAGCGCGCCAGCGCACCGCCACGGCCTCGTTCGCGCAGGGCCTGCGCACGAGCCACCTGCTCCTGGTCGCCGCGGCCCTCGTCGCGCTGCTGCTCGTGCTCGGCTTCGGCCTGCACCGGTTCGTCGTGCGGCCCACGCTGCGGCTGCGCGAGGCCACGCAGCGGATCGCCGCGGGCGACCTCGCGGTCGCGCTGCCGCCCGCGGCCGGCGGCGAAAA
>VGXW01000392.1 GCA_016873195.1 Planctomycetota bacterium
CCCCGCGGCGTGCCGCCCGCGGGCGACGAAGTGCTGCAGTTGCAACAGGTCGCTCGCCGTCGGCTGCATCGCTGCGGCGAGCAGTGCCCGCAGCAGTTCAGCAGGCGTCGTGTAGAGCCGCAGGCCCGTGCGCAGGCGTCGGTCACCCGCGAGCACGCTCTCCGTCTGCTCCGTCATCCACGTCAGGAAGTCGGCCCCGACGACTTCGCGCGGCACGTCGTCGCCGCCCGCGGCGACCGCGAACATCGGTGGCAGCATGCCGCCGACGCCCTGCCAGACCGCGAGCCCGGACGCGCGCAGCGCGCGGCGTGTCGCCGCCGCCATCGTACGACCGCGCGGCAGCGAGCCGAACCCCGCGTCCGGATCACGATCCTCGCTGCACCACGACCAGGGCACGGTCTCCGTCCATTCGCTGACGTTGCCGATCAGGTCGTAGGGCCAGCCCTCGGCGCGGCGGCCAGATTCGAAGGTGCCGACCGGCGTCGCTTCGCCGAGACCCAGTTCGCCGGTGTTCGTCCGCGTGGCGTCCTCCTTGCTGCCCCACGGGAACCGGTTGCGCCCGTCGCCGACCGCGGCGATCGACCATTCCTCGGCGCGCGGCAACCGCGCGAATCGCCAGCGGGCGAACGCGCGCGCCTGGCCCAGATCGATGCGGGCGACGGGCAGCGCCGGATCCCCGGCGAGGGCCGCTTCGCCGGCCCGGACGGCCGCTCCGTCCTGCGTGGCGGCGAACTCCGCCCAGTCGCCGCGCGTCACCTCGAATCGATCGACGAAGAACCACGTCGCCGCGCGCGCGCCCGGGGGGCGGCGGGGCCGCTCGAACAGCACGAAGTCACGCAGCGACCCGAAGCGGCCCGCGCGCGGAGGGGCCGGCGCCAGCGGGTCGCCCGAGGGCCTCGCCGGCTCCGGTGCGCAGGCTCCCGACAGCAGGAGCAGCAGCGCGAGCGCGCCGCCGGCGGCGGCGCCCCCAGCGAGCTCCCGCGGCCCACGCATCACCGTTCCAGCATCAGGATCTCGACGCGGCGGTTCTTCTGGCGCGAGGCGTCGTCGCTGCCGGGCGCGGCCGGCCGGTACTCGCCGAAGCCGCCGACGGCCACGTTCTCGGCCCGCACCCCGGCCGACTGGATCAGGAACTCGGCCACCGCCATCGCGCGCTCGACGGACAGGCGCAGGTTCGTGCCCCAGGAGCTCTTGTCGATCTGCTGGTCGTCGGTGTGTCCGTCGATGCGCAGCCGCCGCCCCTCCAGCGACCGGACGAGCTCCTGCAAGGTCCTGCGGCCCTGCTCCGAGATCTCGTTGCGTCCCGAAGCG
Organism: Planctomycetota bacterium; assembly: GCA_016873195.1. Classification (GTDB taxonomy): domain Bacteria; phylum Planctomycetota; class UBA1135; order UBA1135; family UBA2386; genus VGXW01. The sequence continues at coordinate 1,312 of VGXW01000392.1, forward strand.
AACAGCACGCCGCCCGCGATGCGGAAGGCCGTGCCCTCCGGCGTGGACACGACTTCGATGCCGTTCTGGGCGTTCAGGCTGCCCTTGCCGAACTGTTTCTCGAGCAGTTCGTTGATCTTGCGCTTCTGCTCGTCGATCCACGCGGCGTCCGCCGCGCGGCGGCCGAGGTCCGCGACCTCGTTGCGCAGGCGCTCGTTCTCGACCGCGAGCACCTTCTGGCTTTCCAGCATCGCCGCGTTCTGGCTCTGCAGGTTGTCCTTCTCGTTGAGGACACGGCGGTGGGTTTCGGGACTGACGCAGGCGGCCGCGACGACGAGCAGCGCGGCGAGGACCGTGGTGTGCTTCATGGGTGTATCCCCTGGCGAAGTGCTTGCCGCCACGGCCGACCGGAGGCCGTGCGCAGCTTGCCGGGGAAGGTAGCGACACCCGTGAGGAAATGCCACGGGCGAGGCACACGGGCGGGACCGGGGACGTGCCGGCGCTACTTCTTGGCCCAGAGCGAGGTCGCGAAGCTGTCCTTCGGATTCTGCTCGTGCGAGATCGAGAAGGTCACGAAGAACCCCCAGAACAGCAGCACGAAGCCGAGAATGGCCACTGCCGTCACCCAGACCGGTTCCTTGCCTTCGGCGGTGGCCGCGGCCAAGGGCGCGCGCGCGGCGCGTGCGGCCCGCGCCGGCCTCTGGTCGCCCGCCTCGTCGTCGGCCAGCAGCGTGTCCTCTGCCGACAGCTGTTCGGTGGCCATGCCCGTGTCGTCCTCGAGCGAGTCGGCGAACGAGAGTTCCGCATCGCCCTTGGATTTCGCCGACAGCGCCTCGATGTCCTCCTTGCGGAACTTCATCGAGTCGCCGTCGCGGAACGCGCGGATCTCACCCTCGGAGACCAGTTTCTTGAGCTCCTCGCTGCGCATCTTGAGCTCGCGCAGGGCCTTCTCGAACGAAAGGAATTCGTCGCTCTTGTCGGACACGGTCAACCTCTTGCTTCGCTGGGCACGCCCAGGGAGTTGGGACTGGGAGAGGGAATCAGGGGGGTCGGGAGAGCCTTGTCCGCCGCCCGGAGGCTCCGCGAACAGGTGGCCGGGAGCTTACCGCAAGCACCGCGATTGTGTAGCCACTACTTGCGGGCGGAACCAGGTTCCTCGAGGCCCGTCCTGGGCTCGGCCGGCGAGTTCTGCCGCTTCTCGAACAGCTCCTTGAGCCGTTCGTAGCCGTACTCGCTGCGGTCGTTGTAGCCCTCGAGCTGCAGGTCCAGGTCGATCCGGCGCGCGCCCACCAGCACGATGCGGCGCTGCTCCGCGGAACCGCCGCGCGCCTCGTAGACCGCCAGCTGCCGGTTCACGGTGTCGATCAGGTAGAGCACCGAGGTGCCCACCCCGTAGCTGCCGGTGACCGCGACGAAGCCGTTCGCGGCGGCCGCGTGCCCGGACTCCTCGCTGTAGACCACCGGCGGCGGCCCGCCCGGCTCGGCGTTGCCCTGGTTGGGTCTCGGCGTGGTCGGCGGCGGCGGGTTGATCGCCCCTCGCCCTTGGGCGTGCAGGGATTCGGGCCGGTCGCCCGCACCGGCCAGCGACACCCGTTGGCCGAGCAGGAACGCCGCGCCGAAGCCCGCACCGAGCAAGAGGGTCTGTTGCCAGGCTTTCATCGTGGCCGGCCAGTCTACCGCGCGGCGGCCCCGTTCGCGAAGGCCCCCGTGCGCAGGAACGTCAGGACCTCGCGCACGGCCCGGCGATCGTAGGCGATCGCCGTGTGGCCGAGCGGCAGCGTCACCGAGTCCGCGCCGGGCAGCGTCGCCTCGGCGATGCCGACCGTGCCGTCGTCGTGGCCCGGGATCGACGGATTGCCCTCGCCGACGTCGCCGACGATCGTGCCCGTGCGGCCCGCCATCGCGATCGGCCGCTGGTGGAACGGATCCCCCGGGGACAGCTGCAGGGCCGCGCTCGTGCCCATCGCGAGCCGGAACAGGAACCAGTGCCCCCGCAGTCCGGCGAGCGCGGCGCCGCGGTGCGGCGTCGCGACGAAGACGCAGGTCGCCGCGGGCCGCGCGGACGGCGATCGCAGGTACTCCTGGATCACGAGCCCCCCCATCGAGTGGCCCACGAACGACAGCTCGTCCACCGGCCCGCCCGCGAACACGCGCTCGACCCCGAGGGCCAGCCGCGCCGCGTGCTCCTCGATGCGCGCCATCGTGCTCGGGTAGTCCAGGTTGTGCACCTCGTAGCCGTGCGCCTGCAGCGTGCGTTGCAGCCGCAGCAGCGCGTAGGACGAGCGCCAGATGCCGTGCTGCAGCACCACGACGCGGCGGCGGCCGTCCGCGGGCAGCCGCAGCGCTGGCACGACCTCGACGCCGCCGGCGTTGACCAGGCAGTCGAACGGCCAGGCGACCGGCATGCCGCAGACCACCGAGACCACGTACGCGAGAACGACGGCCGCGCCGCCGCGCCAGGCGAGCCGCGCGACGCGGCGCAGCCGCGACGTCCCGTCACGCGCCATCGCAGGATGCCGTGCCGCGAGCGGATCGGGCCCCATGCCGCTGAGCCTAGCCGCCGGCCCGCCGGGCCCGCAACGCCGTCAGCGCCGCCGCGAGGC
>VGXW01000393.1 GCA_016873195.1 Planctomycetota bacterium
CCCCGATCGCCGCGGGCCTCGCGCTCGCGCAGCAGCTGCGCGGCACGGGGCACGTCGTCGTCGCCTACCTCGGCGACGGTGCGGCGGCGACCGGCAACTTCCACGAGACCTTGAACCTCGCCGCGCTGTGGCGATTGCCCGTGGTGTTCGTGCTCGAGGACAACGGGTTCGCGATGTCGACGCCGGTCGCCGCGCACTCGGCGTGCACGAGCTTCGCCGACTGGGCGGACCGCTACCGCGGCATGGCGACCGCGCGCTGCGACGGCAACCGGCTCGGCGACGTGATGGCGAAGGCGGCGCCGCTGCTGGCGCGCGCGCGCGCCGGCGAGGGGCCGGCGCTGCTCGAGTGCGCGACGTGGCGGCTGTTCGGCCACAGCAAGAGCGATCCGTGCGCCTACCGCAGCAAGGAACAGGACGCGGTGTGGCGCGAGCGCGATCCGCTGCTCCAGTGGCGGGCCGAGGCGGGTCTCGACGACGCCGAAGTCGCGGCCGCGGCGGCCGAGGTGGAGGCCGAGATCGCCGCCGCGGTGCAGTTCGCGCTGCAGTCGCCGCCCGGCGACCTCGCGGTGGCGCTCGGCGACCTGGACGTGGCGCCGGTGCCCACAGCGCCGGCGCCTTGCCGCATCGCCGCCGGGACCGAGACGACGATGACCGAAGCGCTGCGCGAGACGCTGCGCGGCGAGCTGCAGCGCGACGAGCGCGTGCTGCTGCTCGGTGAGGACCTCGGCGTCTACGGCGGAGCGTTCGGCGTGAGCCGCGGCCTGCTCGAGCAGTTCGGACCGGCGCGCGTGCGCGAGACCCCGATCAGCGAGAACTCGTTCACCGGGCTCGCGGTCGGCGCCGCGGTCGGCGGGCTGCGCCCGGGCGTCGAGCTGATGTTCTCGGACTTCGTCACGTGCTGCATGGACGCGCTCGTGAACCACGCGGCGAAGTTGCGCTACATGTACGCGGGGCAGGTGTCGGTGCCGCTCGTGATGCGGCTGCCGGTCGGCCGCCGGCACGGCTACGGCGCCACGCACAGCCAGAGCCTGGAAGCGTGGTTCCTGCACGTGCCGGGCCTGTGCACCGTCTGCCCGTCGAACGTCGCCGACGCGGTGGGCCTCCTGCGCACCGCGATCCGCGCCGACGCGCCGGTGCTGTTCCTCGAACCGAAGCTGCTCTACCCGGCGCGCGGGCCGATGCCGGCTCCCGACCACCTCGTGCCGCTCGGCAGCGCGCGCATCGACCGCGCCGGGGCCGACGTCACCATGTTGACCTACGGCCAGTGTCTGCCGATCTGCCGCAGCGCGGCCGACCTGCTGGCGAAGGAGGGCATCGCGGCCGGCATCGTCGACCTGCGGTCGCTGTCGCCGTTCGACCTGCCGGCCTGCACCGCGGCGCTGCGGGCCACCGGCCGCGGCGTGGTCGTGCACGAGGGCTCGGCCACGGGCGGCGTCGGCGACGCGCTGATCGGTGCGCTGCTGCCCTCGGTGTTCGGCTGGCTGCGCGCACCGCTGCTGAAGGTCGCGCAGGCACACGTGCCGATGCCGTCGTCGCCGATGCTCGAAGACCTCGTGATGCCGAACGCCGCATCGGTCGCGGCGACGGCGCGCCACCTCGTGCGGGACTACTGACTGCCATGGCCACGCTGCAACACCTACCCTACCTCGGCACCGCGGAGGACGACGTGCTGTTCGTCGAGTGGCGGATCGACGAGGGCGCTGGCGTGAAGCCCGGCACGGTGATCGCGACCGTCGAGACGCTGAAGGCCGCGTTCGACGTCGAGGCCGAGGCCGAAGGGGTGCTGCTCAAGAAGCTCGCCGAGCCCGGCCGGCGCATCGCCGTGCAGGCGCCGATCGGCGTGCTGGGAACGGCCGGCGAACGGCTCGACGAGGCGGGACTCGCGCGCCTGCTCGCGGCGGGACCGGAGCGCGGGCGGGTGGACGTGTCCATCGCGCCGGCCGCGCCGACCGTGGGTCCGGTCCCGTTCACGCCGGGTCCGACCGAGTCGCCGGCGGCCCCGGCGGCGCGCAAGCGGGCGCTCGAACTGCGCGTCGACCTCGGCGCGGTGGTCGGCACCGGCCCCGGTGGGCTCGTGCGCGTCGCCGACGTCGAGCAGACGCATGCCGCGGCGGCCAGCGTCCCGGCCCGGGCCGCCGTGCCGCGCGCGCTCGCGGGGGACGGCGCGGTCGATCCGGAGTTCCTGGCTGCGATCCGCGAGGACCCGGGTTTCGCGGCTCTGTCCTCCGACCTCAAGGTGCTGCTCTACCGCCGCGCCGGGGCCGTGCTCGGTGCGGGCTGCCGGTTCGGCGATCGCGCCGTGCTGCGGTGCGAGCGCGTCGTGCTCGGCGACGGGGCCTGCTTCGGCGCGGACACCGTGGTCGAGAGCAAGGAACTGCGCGCCGGGGCGCTGCTGCACTTCGGTCCGCGCTGTCGCGTGCGCACGACGCGCATCGTCTGCGGCGACAACGCCTTCTTCACCGACGACGTGGAGATCGGCGGCGGTGGGGCGATGGAACCGGAGGCCGAGCTGCTCGTCGGCAGCCACGGCTTCGTCGGCGAACACGTGCACCTGAACCCGTGCCGCACCCTGCGCATCGGCGACGAGGTGGTCGTGTCGCGCAGCGCCTGCGTGATGACGCACTCGTTCGGCCCGAGCTGGCTGCTCGGCTACCCGAGCCGGTTCGCGGGCGTCACGATCGGCGACGGCGCGCAGATCGGCATCGGCGCGGTGCTGTTCCCGGGCGTCGAGGTGGGCGCGGGTGCCGTGGTGCTGTCGGGTTCGTCGGTCGTGACGTCGGTGCCGCCGGGCCGGCTGTTCGGCGGCGTGCCGGCGCAGGACCTCAAGGCCGCGGCGCAGCAACTGACCGGAGCGCAGGTCGCCGAACGCGCGCACGCGCTGGTCGTCGAGTTCGCGCGGCAGCTCGAACTGCGCGGCCGCAAGGTCGCGCGCGATCCGGCCGGCGAGGGACTCGTGGTCACCGTCGCGCACGAGGACGGCCCGCACGTGCTGGCCTTCGCGCCGCGGGCGCCGCTGCCCCAGGCAGTGCAGGGCGTCGAGCGGGTGCTCGTCGCGGTCGAGTTCCCCGACATTGCGTTCGCGGCGGTGCCGGCGGATGCCACCGCGATCGGACTCGACCCGCCGCGCATCCGCGGGCCGCTCGGACCGCTCGCGGCCGCATTCCGCGAGTTCCTGCGCAAACGCGGCTGCCGCCTGCACCCGCGCACCTGGGCCTACACGGGGGGCTGGCTGTGAACGACCACTTCGACGATCCGCCGGACCCGCGCTGCGCCTACAGCCTGCCGCACTACCGCCACATGCTGCTGCAGGCCAAGGCGAAGTTCTGGCTGCCGCTCGTGCGCGAGGTCGCGCACGGCGTGCCGGACCGCTCCTTCCTGCTGATCCGCCACGACGTGGACATCACGCCGTGGAGTGCCTTGCGCATGGCCGAGCTCGAGCACTCGCTCGGCGTGCACACGACCTACTACTACCGCTTCCACGCGCCGTTCTACAACCTGATGGACGGCGCTGCGCTCGACTCGGTGCGCGCGGTCGCCGCGATGGGGCACGAGGTCGGCCTGCACTACGAGCCGGGCTTCTTCCTCGAGCGCGGCATGGACCCGTCGCAGGGCACGCGCAACCACATCCGCGCGTTCGAGGAACTGGTCGGCTTCCGCACGCACTCGATCGCGCAGCACCAGCCGGCGTCGGGCCCCGTGCTGACCGACATCAGCGACGACCATCCCTGCGCCTACCAGCCGGCGCTCGTGCGCGGCATCCCGTACTTCGGCGACAGCGGCTTCCACTGGCGCGAGGGCTGCGTCTGCACGAAGTTCCACCACCGGCAGCTGCACACGCTGATCCACCCGCATTCGTGGGTGCGCGACGGCCGGCCCTGGCAGGACGTGCTTTT
>VGXW01000394.1 GCA_016873195.1 Planctomycetota bacterium
CGACCAGGTGATCTTCGAGGAGTTCAAGGGCACCGGCAACATGGAACTCGTGCTGAACCGCCAGCTCGCCGAGCGCCGCATCTTCCCGGCGATCGACATCGAGCTGTCGGGCACGCGCAAGGAGGAGCTGCTGCTCGGCCCCGAGACGACCAAGCGCCTCTACACGCTGCGGCGCGTGCTCGCGCGCATGAACGCGCTCGACGCGATGCCGCTGTTGATCGACCGGCTGCTCAAGACCGACAGCAACAAGGTCTTCCTCGACTCGTTCCGGCTCGAGGAGTGACCGCCCGCGGCAGCCACCCCGTCCAAACCCGAAGTCCCGGACCCGCCCGACGCCGCCGGTTCCGGGAGTCTTGCCCGAGCGGCGTCGTTCCCGCCACTTTTTCCCTGACAGCATGATCGAGGTAGAACGGCTCGAGAAGTGGTACGGCTTCGCCCAGGCGCTGAAGGGCATCTCCTTCCGCGTCGCGACCGGCGAGGTGATCGGCTTCCTCGGTCCCAACGGGGCCGGCAAGTCGACGACGATGAAGATCCTGACCGGGTTCCTGCTGCCGACCAGCGGCCGGGCCACGGTCGACGGCTTCGACGTCGTCGAGGACTCGCTCGCGGTGCGGCGGCGCATCGGCTACCTGCCGGAGAGCACGCCGCTCTACGGCGAGATGCGCGTCGACGAATACCTGCGCTTCTGCACCGAGATCCGCGGCGTGCCCGCGTCCCGCTGCAAGGCCGCGATCGCGCGCGCGGTCGAGCTGTGCGGGCTCGAGCGCGTGCTCGGCAAGGACATCGTCGAACTGTCGAAGGGCTTCCGGCAGCGCGTCGGGCTCGCGCAGGCGATCGTGCACGAGCCGCCGGTGCTGATCCTCGACGAACCGACCTCGGGCCTCGATCCGAACCAGATCGTCGAGGTGCGCAAGCTGGTCCAGCGGCTCGGCGCCGAGCACACGGTGATCCTCAGCACGCACTACCTGCAGGAGGTCGAGAAGTCCTGCTCGCGCGTGATCATCGTGCACCAGGGCCGGATCGTCGCCGACGGCACGCAGCAGGAACTGCTGGCGACCCAGCCGTCCGGCGCGCTGCGCGCGCGCGTGCGCGGGCCCGAGGCGGCCGTGCTGGCGCGCTGCGCCGAACTGCTGCCGGGCTGCGCGGTCGCGGTCGCGGAGCGCACCGGCGACGCCGTCGAGTACCGCGTCGACGTGGGCTCGGCTGGTGCCCCGGTCGAACAGGCGTTCGCGCGGCTGGTCGTCGAGAACGGCTTCGACCTGCTGCTGCTCGAACGCGAGCGCGCGACCCTCGAGGACGTGTTCCGCGCGCTGACGCTCGGCAGCGAGAAGGAGGTGGCCCGTGCGTGAGACCCTGGTGATCTTCCGCCGCGAGCTGAAGGGCTACTTCTACTCGCCGATCGCGTACGTGTTCGGCGCGGTGATGCTCGTGCTGCTGCTGTTCGTCGCCGCGTTCGCGAGCCTCGTGCACGGCGCGCAGGCGAGCATGCAGGTGTTCTTCGGCTGGCTGCCGGTCGCGTTCATCGTGCTCTTGTCGGGCCTGACCATGCGGTTGTGGGCCGAGGAGCGCAAGCTCGGCACGATCGAGTTGTTGATGACGTTCCCGGTGCGCGTGCGCGGGCTCGTGCTCGGCAAGTTCCTCGCGACCCTGTGCTACCTCGGCTTCGTGATGGTGCTGACGCTGGGCCTGCCGCTGACGCTCGGCGCCTACGGCCGCATCGACTGGCCGCCGGTGCTGGCCAGCTACCTCGCGTCGCTGCTGTTCGCGGGCAGCTTCGTCGCGGTCGGCATGTTCTTCTCGTCGATGACGCGCGACCAGCTCGTCGCGCTGTTGTGGACCGGGCTGTCGCTCGCGGTGCTCTACCTGCTCGGCTGGCCGACGCTCGTCGAGTGGCTGACGGGCTGGATGCCCGCGTGGCTGCTCGACCTGGCGACCGGCATCAGCCCCTACAAGTACTTCGAGAGCATCCAGCGCGGCGTGCTCGACACGCGCGACTTCGTCTACTTCGCCTGCTTCTGCGGGTTCTTCCTCTACGCCAACGCGCTGGTGCTGCACCACCGGCGCCTGAAGGGGTGACCGCCATGACGACTACCGCACCATGCCCGGGCGCGGCTCGCCAGCGCGGCAGCGCGCTCGCCGTGACCCTGCACGTCGTGCTGCTGCTCGCCGTGCTCGGCCAGCTCGTCTATCTCGGCTCGCGCCACCGCGTGCGCGTCGACGTGACGTCCGACGGCCTCTACTCGCTGACGCAGTCGACGCGCGACCTGCTCGGCAAGCTCGACAAGCAGCTGCTGATCGAGGCCTACTTCTCGCCGGAGGAGAAGATGCCGGTCAACCTGCGCGAGACGCGCACGGTGCTCGACAACTTCCTCGACGAGCTCGTGCAGCTCGGCAGGGGCAAGGTCGTGCTGCAGCGCTTCGACCCGAACGCCGACAAGAACGTCGCCGACAAGTGCCAGCGCATCGGCGTGCAGCACGCGGACCTGCGCGGCGGCACCGCGACGTCGATCTCGTTCGACCGGCACTGGCAGGGGCTGCGCTTCGTCTACGCGAACGGCAAGCAGAAGGTCGTGCCGCAGATCGGCCCGCAGACGTCGTTCCAGGCCGAGGCGGTGCTGACGCCGGCGATCAAGGAGGTGCTGACCGAGCAGAAGCCGAAGTTCGGCTACATGGAGTGGCCGGCGCAGGCGGTCGGCCAGCAGCAGCCCGGCGGCGTCGGCTGGAACGTGCTGCGCACGCTCGAGCCGATCGCCAAGCGCTACGAGTTCCAGAATCTCAAGGACGAGGACGGCGCGCTGCTGGCGGCCGACGTCACGACGCTGTTCCTGTTCCGGCCGAAGGACCTCACCGACCGGCAGAAGTACGTGCTCGACCAGTTCGTCGTGCGCGGCGGCACCCTGGTCGTGTTCGCCGACGCGGCGGACTACGCGATCGGGCCGCAGCGGCTGTTCGCGAAGATGCCGCTCGTGCTCGACGCGCCCGGCAGCGAGAAGAAGCTGGTCGACCAGCTCGCGCACTACGGCATCGAATGGCGGCCGCGGCTGCTCGCCGACGTTTCGCCCGACGCGAACACGCCGCGCGACCGCATCCAGATGCCGCAGGAGTACCTGACGCTGCCGCAGCAGGGACCGTTCGGGCAGATGTACGCGCCGGTGCAGTACCCGTACTTCTTCCACGCGGTCGGCGGCGACTGGAGCAAGGTCGCCGACCAGCTCGCGAAGGACGAACGCGGCCAGATCGACGAGAAGCTCGCCGAGCAGTACAAGAAGCAGTTCCAGCCGGGCCTGCCGAGCGACGAGTTCCTGTTCAAGGCCTACAAGCAGCTCGGCCGCGGCCCCGGCTTCTACTGGCCGACCTGGGTCGGCCTGCGCCAGAAGGCCGGCAACCTGCCGGACCTGCCCGAGGGCGTGGCCGGCAAGGTGCTGATGTGGTCGAGCCCGGCCGTGCTCGTCGAGGATCCGCCGCAGAGCCTCGACCCGATCGGCCGCGACCTGCGCGACATGCAGCGCGTCAACGACCACTACAAGAAGTTCCGCGAGAAGCTCGTCGAGCGCCAGCGGAGCGAAGTCCGCCAGCAGGCGCCGTTGATGGTCGACGTGCGCGGCCGGTTCACGTCGTGTTTCGCCGGGCAGCCGCGGCCCAGGCGCCCGTCCGAGATCAAGGAGGACGAGGCGAAGAAGGCCGCCGAGGAGGCCAAGAAGGCCGCCGCGGAGGCCAAGGAAGGCGAGGCGAAGGCCGACGCGGACAAGCCGCTGATCGGCCCCGAGCCGCCGAAGGACGCGGCGCAGGACGCGGCGGCCGGCAAGGCCGCACCGGAGCCCGACATGCTGACCGCGGGCGAGAAGCCCGGCCGCATCGTGATGATCGGCGACAGCGACTTCGTTTT
>VGXW01000395.1 GCA_016873195.1 Planctomycetota bacterium
CTCGGCCTTTCCTTCAGCCTTTCCTTCGGCCTTGCCCTCGGCCTTGCCTTCGGCCCTGCCTTGGGCCCGGAGTCGTTGTGCAGTGGAGATCATGGGATGGTCACGGTCCTTCTGGAGTATACGGGCGAACACCGCCGCGAGGCGGTCGGGTGGGATGTCGGTCACGTAGAGCACGTAGGCGTGCAGCCGCTCGATGCCGAGGTGGCCGCCGGGGGCCGCCGCCGCCGCGCGCAGCAGGTCGGCCCAGCGATCGAGGCTCGCGAGGCAGGTCGGCTCGTCGCGGCGCGGCAGGAACTGCAGGAACAAGAGCGCGAGCCGCGCCAGGTCCGGCAGCGGAGCGGTCAGGATCTCCGCCTCGGAACTGCGCGTCAGGTCCCACGTCGCCAGGTGCACGCGCGGATCGTGCACGGCGAGCAGTTCGACCAGGCCGGCGACGGCAGCGACGGCGGCGGCGCGACGCAGCGGCGGCCGCCAGGTCGTCGCGCCGAGCGCGGTGCGGCCGTGGTGGATCACGATCGGCACGATGTAGGGCGGCAGGCCATCGCGGCCGGTCCAGTGCTTTCCCAGGGCCACGATGTAGCGCAGCATCTGCCGCGTGACCCGGTGGTCGCGACCCGACTTGTGCTCGATCAGCACCAGGATCAGGTGGCGCAGGCAGGGGTGGCGGATCACGAACAGCAGGTCCGCGCGGTGGCCGGCGAGCTGCGGGCCGTCGGCGGCGACGGGAGCGGCGGCCACGGTGCAGCCGGCGAGGGCCGGACGCAGTGCGGGCACGAGCAGCAGCAAGAGCGCCTTCGCCGCCGCCGGGTCGGCGAAGACCGAACGGAACAACGCGTCGTGCGGGTTGCCCAAGATCGTCCTCCAGGTGTTGGCGGGCCGCGCACACGCGCGGCCCGGCCCCTGAGTGGCAGCAGGGGGGGACGATTTGGGGCGGATTTTCGCGGCGGGATCGGCCCGGGCGAGCGAGCGCCCGGGGGCTCCGCGGCCGGCTGGCCAGCAGGAACTCAGCTGCTCACAGACCGACGACCGCCGCCGCGGCGTCGGACATCGTCACGCCGAGCGTGTTGACCGGCGGGTCGATCACCAGAGCCTGCGTGTAGTAGGTGAGTCCGATCAGGCCCGGCAGGTTCGGCGTCGCCATCTGCAGGCTGGCCGAGCCGGCGGAGCCGAGCAGGAACGTCGTCGCATCGGCGCTGGCCCGCGCGAAGCAGTTGGGCGCGCCGAAGGTCGCGAGGTTCAGCGGCAGCGGGCCGAAGCCCGAGGTCACGTTGCTGAAGCCAAAGATGGCGACGGCCAGCTCGGGCGCTGGCAGGTTGCCGAACGTGATCGTCATCGTCGTGCCGAGCTGCGGCAGGCCGGTGGCGACGTTCGTCGGCACGCCGGGCGTGCCGGTGCAGCCGAGGCCGTAGATCGTGTAGGACGCCAGCGTGCTGCCGTCCTGCTCGTGGGCGCCGATGCTGACCGGCGGCGTGCGCGGCATCATGAAGTAGTCGAACAGGGTCGAGATCAGGAACGTGCCGGCCGTCGCGCACGGCGAACCGACGCCGATCCGCAGGTCGGCTGCGGTCGTCGTGCCGGGGGCGACGTAGAGCGGATCGGCCTGGATGCTGTTCACGTCGAAGCCGAGCGCCTGCCACGAGGCGAAAGTCTGGTTGGCGGACGCGTAGACCGGGAAGTAGCCGGCCAGGTTGCTCCACAGGCAGTTGTAGTTCATCAGGGTCGGGCGCAAGGAGCTCGAGCACCACATGTTGAAGGGTTGGCTCGTACCGCTCGGTGGGCCCGGGTACTGGTCGAAGAAGATGTTGTTCACGACCTCGGTGTTGTTGGCCGCGGCGGCGTACCAGCGCAGCGAGCAGTACTGATTGCCCGTGGTCGGGTGGTTGATGTAGATCGAGTTGTGGCGGATCTTGAGGTTCTGAGCCGTGGCGGACCCCCCGGTCCCCGAGACGCCAGCGCTGATGCCGTAGTTGCTCGTGCCGGTGATGAAGTTGTTCTCGAGCAGCGTGTTGGGGCCGGCAAGCCGCATGATCCAGAAGCCGCCGGCCTGGATCTTGTTGCGCCGGATCACCGTGCCGCTGGCGCCGACCTGCACGTAGATCGACTCGTAGCCGCCGCCGAACACGCAGTCCTCGATCAACAGTCCGCTGCCGCCGGCGGCGCTGAACAACGCCTGGCCCGACGTCGCGACGGTGCCAAGCAGCGAGCAGTTGCGGAACGTGCAGTCGGCCGTGCCAGCGTTGACGACGAACGCGCTCGGCGTGGCCGCGAACGTGCCCGAGAAGCCCTGGAAGGTGACCGACGCGCAGCCGTTGAGCGTCAGCGCCGGCTGGCCGCCGATCGTCACCGTGCCGAGCCCGTCGAACACGACAGGATTGGCGGGGCCCTGGCCTGGGAAGGACGGGATCGTCCACGGCCCGCTGTCGTTGGCCGTCACCACGAACGTGACCGGAGCCACGACGCCCTGCGACGTGAGGGCGGCGATCGCCGCAGCGATGTTGGGGAAACTGCCGCTCGGGCCGACGAAGTAGCCGCCAGCGAGCTGGGCCGGGAGACTGGCCGCTGCGCCGAGCGCGGCAGCGAACAGCAACGCGCGTGAGTGGATCATGATGGTGGAAGGGGCGAGGGAGCCACGCCTGGCGGGGTGCTGGGCGAGCACACCACGGTTTCGCGCGGCGGCGGTCTTGTCAACCCGGGGCGACGATGTGACGGACACGGGACCAACGGCACTCGCCGTGGCGCCGGCAACTCGACCTTGGTGCTTCGCGGCGTAATGCGTCGAAGTTCGTATCGAGCGAGCCCGCCCTGCGCGCCGGGTCAGAACTTCTCGTCGTACTTGGTCCAGAGTTCGTCGCCGAGCTGCCAGGCCCGCGCCACGACCTTCTCGCCCCACGCGACGGAATCGCGCGTCAGCATCTCCCGCGCGCGCTCCGGATCCGTCGCGAACAGCTCGCGCGCCCCCCCGCTCGAAGTCCGCGCGGTTGGCGAACAACTCCTGCTGCATCGGCCGCCAGACCGCGTCGACGTCCTTGCGCATGTCGCCCCAGCGCTGCGCGGCCAGCGTCGACAGCCGATTGAAGCCCCACCAGGCCGAATCGCGCGTGAAACCGGTCTCGCGCCCCGGCACGCGGAACGAGGCCGGCAGGTCGGTGATCGAGCAGTAGAGCGGCGTGTAGATCGAGGTCGCGACGTTGTCCCACGCGAACCAGACCACGCCGCCGATCGGGTCGGGCAGCCAGTCGCGCGACTGCGTGATCGTCGCGTACATCGTGTACCAGCGCGCGATCGTGCGCTCGCCGCGCCAGCCCCAGCCGCCGTTGACCTTGAACACCTTGTTCATGTCGTAGGGCATGAACGGATTGGCGAACGGCGACACGACTGTCTTGCCGTCCTTGTCCGTGACCGTGATGTCCTTGACGAAGTCGAACGGCGTGCCCTCGTACCAGTCCTGGAAGCACTCGACCATCTTGGCCAGCGTGACCGGCTGCTCGGGCGCGACCGAGAACGGGTAGTTCTCGGCGTTGGCATCGAGCTGCAGCGACGGCGCCATCAGGCTCAGCACGCGCCACTCGCGGCGGCGGGCCGCCATCGACGCGCGGCACTTCGGCGCGTAGGCGTAGCAGAACTCGAACGGGCCCCCGTCGGCCGGGTTCCACCAGCCGCGGGCCCTGGCGACGTCGAGCACGTTCGCCGAGGCGAGGAAGTTCGCGGGGTCGTCGAGGCGGATCTGCCGGATGCGGCTCGCGTTGGCGTTGACCGAGACGTGCCCGTCGGGCACGCGCTGCGCGACCCAGATCGCGCCGACCTCGCCCTTGCCCGGGCCGGTGATCTCGAGGTGCCAGACCTCCTTGGTGTCGGCGATCGTCAGGCAC
>VGXW01000396.1 GCA_016873195.1 Planctomycetota bacterium
TGCGCACCGTGGACCGCTGGCCGCTGCCCGGCTTCGACGTCGAGGTCGACCTGGTCGCGCACACCGCGGCGGCCGGGCCGGCGACGCTCGCGGTGGCGGGGGCGGTCGCACCGGTGTTGCCGCGCCAGCTCGAGCTGTCGCCGGGCGTGGTGCTGACCGTGGCGCTGGCGCTGCAGCGCACGGCCGCGGGCGGCCCGCTCGAACTGCGCATCGAACTGCCGGGCGACGCGTTGCCCGCGGACGATGCCGGCATCGTGGTGCTGCCGCCACTGCCGGCACCGCGCATCGCCGTGCTCGCGGAGGCCGACGGCGGGCCCTACGCCGGCGTCGCCGCGGCGGCGCTGGCCGCGGAGGTCGGTGGCGAAGTGGTGCCGGGAACCGCCGGCACCGGTGCTGGTCTCCTGCTCGTCGACGGCGGCGCCGCCGCGATCGCACCGGGCGAGGTGCGCGCGCTGTGTTTCGGCTGCCGGCACGAGGGTGCCGCGGAGGCCGAGCCGTGGCGGCAGCCCAGCGCCGTGGACTGGGACCGCACCGGCTCGCTGACCGCGGGCCTCGACCTGTCGGAACTCCGCGTCGGGTGCGCGTTCCGCGCCACCGTGCCCGACGGCGAGCCGTTCCTGTGGGCGGAGGTGCCGGGCGGCGGCCGCGTGCCGCTCGCCGTGGTCGCCGCGGGGCGGGACCTCGCCTCCGTGCACTTCGGCTTCCGCCTGCAGGACAGCAATCTGCCGCTGCTGCCGGCCTTCCCGCAGTTGTTGCGGCGCGCCTTCGTGCGCTGCTACGCAGCGGCGGCGGCCGCGGGCGAAGCGTCGCCGCCGCCGCCGGCCGGCGAGCAGGACCTCGGCGCCCGTGCGTCCGCCCCGGACCGGCCGCTGCCCGCGTTCGGCGAGCCGCCGGTCGAACTCGGCTCCGCCTGCCTCCTGCTCGGACTCCTGGCCCTCGTGCTGCGCGGGTTCGTGCGGTAGGGGCGGCGACCCCTTGCACGCCCCCGGCGGAACCCGTAGAAACTTTGCCCCTTCTGTGGCGGACGTACATCCGCGGCCCGCTCGGTGCGCGCCGCGGCCGGACCTCTTCGCCCGCGATACGACGTGCCCGCCCGACGGCGCGCGCGTCCGGAGTGCACACATGACAGGCAGCAAGACCCTCGGCATCCTCGGCAAGAAGCTCGGGATGACCCAGATCTACCAGGAAGACGGCAACTGCGTGCCCGTGACGATCCTGCAGGCCGGCCCCTGCAAGGTCCTGCAGGTCAAGATGGCGACCGCGGCCGAACACCCCGAAGGCCACCGCACCGCCGTGCAGAACCTCGGCAAGAAGCGCGGCAGGCGGAACCGGCCGCGCGCGGCCGACGGCTACTACGCGGTGCAGCTCGGTTTCGGCGACAAGCCCGCGCGCGTCTGCGACAAGGCCGAACTCGGCCACTGCAAGAAAGTCGGCGTCGACGGCGGCGCGCGCTTCGTGCGCGAGTTCCGGCTCGCGGCGGCGCCGGCGCAGAAGCCCGGCGACGAAGTCACGGTCGCGCTGTTCGACGGCGTCAGGCACGTCGACGTCACCGGCACGACCAAGGGCCGCGGTTGGGCCGGCACGATCAAGCGCTACAAGTTCAGCCGCCAGCCGACCTCGCACGGCAACTCGGTGAACCACCGCACCGGCGGCGGCCTCGGCCGCCAGCACTCGATCAGCAGCGGCGTGCCGAAGGGCAAACGCATGGCCGGCCACTACGGCGTCGAGCAGGTGACCGTGCAACGGTTGCTGGTCGTCAAGATCGACCAGCCCCGCAACCTGCTCTACGTCTCTGGCGCGGTGCCCGGCCACAACAACGGCTTCGTCGAGATCCGCAAGACGGTCAAGCGCGAGCGCGTGATCATCGGCAAGATGCCGCCCGAGAAGATGGCCGCGCAGAAGGCGATGCTCGCCAAGGCCAAGAAGTGACGCCGGCCCGCTGCCAAACCAACCGAACCTGACGGAGACACCATGGCTCGTTCACGTCGCAAGAGCGGCGGCCCGACGCGCGGCCGCTTCAAGCAGAAACCGCTCGGCAAGGGCTACGCGGCCAACCGCAGGCAGCCGGTCGGCAGTCGACCCGTGCTGCGCATCACCGAGACTCCCGCGACCGCCGAGGCGGCGGCCGACAAGGCCGCGAAGGCCTGAGCCGCGCCGGACGGGGCTGTGCGCCCTCCGCACGCGGGTGACGTGGTCGTCGTCGGTGCTGGCGCCGCCGGTCTGCTGGCGGCGATCCAGGCGGCGCGGCGCGGGCGCGCGACCGTGCTGCTCGAGAAGATGCCGCGGCCGGGTCTCAAGATCCTGATCAGCGGCGGCGGGCGCTGCAACCTCACCACGACGCGCAGCGGCACGGACCTCGAGGCGCAGTATCCGGCATCGCGGCGGCGGTTCCTGCGCCACGCCCTGCGGTCGTTTCCGCCCGCGGCGCTGCGCGAGTTCTTCGCGCAGGCCGGCGTGCCGTCGCGCGAGGAGGACCTCGAGAAGGTGTTCCCCGTCTCGCAGCGGGCCGCCGACGTCGTCACAGCACTGCTGCGCGAGTTCGCGGCCGCCGGCGGCACCCTGGTCGCCGGCTGCCCCGTGCGCTCCGTCGCGGCCGGATCGGGCGGGTTCGCGCTGACGACGGACCACGGGACCGTGCGCGCGGCGAGCGTGGTGCTCGCGACCGGCGGGCTCAGCTACCCGAAGACCGGCACGACCGGCGACGGCTACGCGTTCTGCCGCGGCTTCGGCCACGAGGTGACCCCGACGCACCCGGCGCTGGCACCGCTCTGCGTCGACGCGCCGTGGCTCCGCGAACTGCAGGGCATCGTGCTGCACGGTGTCGACCTCGCCGTGCTCGACGAGCACGGCCGCGAACGCCTGCGCCGGCGCCGGCCGATCCTGTTCACGCACCGCGGCCTGTCGGGGCCCGGGCCGATGGACCTCGCCGGCGACGTCGAGGAACTGCAGGGCCGCGCCGTGCTGCGGTTCGACTTCGCGCCCGACGTCCCGCGCGAAGAACTCGAGCGGCAGTGGCTCGCTGCCGCGGCCGCGCACGGCGCCCGCCGCGCGGAGTCGCTGTTGCCCGCCGGGCTGCCGGACCGGCTGCGCGCGGCGCTCGCGCGCCTCGCCGGAGCGGAGGGCCCGCTCGGCAGCCTCGGCAAGCCCGCGCGCCGGGCCCTGCTGGACGCGGTGAAGGACCTGCGGGTGCCGGCTACCGGCAGCCTCGGCTACGCGCACGCGGAGGTCACGCGCGGCGGCGTCGCGCTCGACGGGATCGACCCGCGCACGATGCAGAGCCGGCTGCAGCCCGGCCTGTTCGTGTGCGGTGAACTGCTCGACGTCGACGGGCCGATCGGCGGCTTCAACTTCCAGGCGGCGTTCGCGACGGGCCGGCTCGCCGGATTGCACGCCTCGTAGGGCGTTCGCTGGAGCGCCGCCGCCGGGCTACTGCGGCGCCGCCAAGCGATCGTCCGGTTCGACATCGCCGGCGCGATGCAGTTCGCGCAGCTCGAGCCGCACGGCGCCGCCGAACCAGTCGCGCGCGAGCGCCCCGAGCCCGGCGAGCACCACGCCGACCGCGGTCAGCAGCAGCGCGAAGCGGCCGGTGGCGAGCCACCGCGTCAGGCGAACACGTCGTCGAGGGACTTCGCGTCGAGCACGCGCTCGGCCCACAGATCCAGCGTGTCCACGGCGGCGGCGCGGACACGCGCCTCGACCTCGGCGGGCAGGACCCCGAAGCGCTTGCCCAGCAGACGCAGCAGCACCGCGGCCCGGCCCTCGGCCTGTCCGCGTGCCTGCCCCTCGTAGCGGCCTTCCTCGCGGCCCTTCTCGACCCCCTCCTCGCGGCCCTTCTCGCCTCCTTCCTTGCGGCCCT
>VGXW01000397.1 GCA_016873195.1 Planctomycetota bacterium
TACGGCCCCTACGCGGTCGGCTGGCCCGCCAGCGTGATCGCCTTCCGCTTCACGGCGCCGACCACGATGGTGCTCGACGCCGCCCAGGTGTTCACGGGCAACCAGTCGGCCGCGACGCACTCGCTCGAGATCCGCACGCTGAACACGGCCACGGGCCTGCCCGACCAGCTCGTCGCGCAGCCCGGCTCGTGGAACGTCGTGCACGCGCGCTGCTGGCAGGGCGCGCGGTTTCCGCAGCTGGCCGTGGTCGTCGGCGGCACCGACTACTTCCTCGTCTGGCGCGTGTCCGGCATGTTCCCGCAGCACTCGGTCTGCGAGGACAACCTGCCCGGCGCCGTGCTCAGCGAGGTGCGCATCAGCGACGGCAGCACGTGGCACGCGCAGGCGACCGTGTCCGCGAAGTTCCGCCTGTTCCAACCCTACCCGGCCGGCACCACCGTCGCCTACGGCACCGGCAAGCCCGGCATCTACGGCGTGCCGACGATCGGCCTCTCGGGCTGGCCGGCGCTCGGCAGCCCGATCGAAGTCTGGCTCGACAACGCCGCGCGCGTGTCGAGCACCGCGCCGCCGAACGCGATCCTGCTGATCGGCTGGCCGATCCCGGCGGGGCTGCCGTTCCCGTTCGCGAACATCTACGTGACCGGCGACGCCCTGCTGTTCCTGCGCACGAAGCTGCACACGAGTCCGACCTCGGGCGCGTGCAGCTTCACGTTCGCCGTGCCCAACATCCCCGCCGCGTCCGGCCTGCCGCTGTCGTTCCAGTGGGGCGTGCTCGACCCGGCCGCGGCCGACGGGCTGTCGCACTCGGCGGCGGTCACGGCGAACCTGCAGTAGGAACAGCAGGGGCCTGAGCGGGAACCCGCGGCAGCCGCGCGGCGGTCAGCGGCCCGGGTCCGGCGCCGGGAACGGCGCGAGCGCCGTGAGCGCGGCGAGCCGCGCGGCGAGAGCCGTGTTGTCCATCATGCCGGTGAACGCCGCAGCGCCCGCGCCGCCCGCGAACACGCCGACCGGCGTCGCCGTGTGTCCCTTCGTGGTCCACGTCGCGGCGTCGGCGGTCAGCACGAGGCCGCCCGTCTCGTGGTCGGCGGTGACGACGACCAGCGTGTCGGCGCGCGCCGCGGCGAAGGCGCAGGCGGCCTGCACCGCGAGGTCGAACGCGAACATCTCGCGCAGCAGGTAGTCGACGTCGCTCTTGTGCCCGGCGAGGTCGATCTGGCTGCCCTCGACCATCAGGAAGAACGGCCCGCCGGCGGCGGCGAGCAGGTCGAGGGCCTTCCTGGTCATCGCCGCGAGGTCCGGCTGGTCGGCCCGCGTGCTGTCGAGGATGCCGGTGGCGAACAGGCCGAGCGCGGGCAGGCCGTCGAGCCCGCGGAAGCCGGCGAGATCGGTGGCGACCCGGCCGCCCGCGCTGCGCGTGCGCGCCAGCAGGTCGGCGCCGTCGGTGCGCGAACCGCCGGCCGCCTCGGGCAGGAACCAGCCGCTGCCGCCGCCGAACACGACGTCGACGCGCTCGGCGAGCAACTGCTCGGCGATCTGCGCCTCGGACTTGCGCGAGGCCACCTCGGCGACGAACGCGGCCGGCGTCGCGTCGGTGACGTTCTTGGTGACGACGAGCCCGGTGCGGTAGCCCTTCTGTCGGCGCAACCCCTCGAGCAGGGTCAACTGGTCGACGCCGGCCTTCGACATGCCGACGGTGCCGTTGCCGGTCTTCACGCCGGCACTCAGCGCGGTGCCCGCCGCGGCCGAGTCGGTGACGGGGCTGCTGGCCGAATGCGTCAGCACGATGCCGGTGACCGGCAGGCGATCGATGCCGAGCCGCAGGTCGGGGCCGCCCGCGGCGCGCCGCGCGAGGGTCAGGTGCGCGAGGCCCATGCCGTCGCCGATCAGCAGCACGACGTTGGGCTGCGGCACCGGAGCGCGCGCGGGCAGGTCGACCGCGGCCACCGTGTGTTTCCAGGAGCCCGCCAGCACCGGGGCCGGCCCGCCGCACGCGGACAGCAGGGCAGAGAGCGCGAGCAGCAGGGCGGACGGAGTGGAGCGCATGCGGGACGCATCGTGCCGGCCGCAGCGGTGCGGCGGCAAGGGGCTGCTGCGCCTGGGCGCGGGCCCCGGCCGCGCGCGGAGATGTCGTGGCCACCCGCGGGCAGCGTGATCGCCCTGGCACCGCGCGTTCCCACCCGCGCTGACCCGGCCTGGCGCAGTCCGTCGAAACTGGGGCATGACGAGTTCTCGTTCGCGCCGTGTGCTGATCGCTGCGGCCGCCGCGATCTTCACCGTGCTCGGGGCAGCCGGCGTCGTGCAGATGCAGGCCGGTGCGGCCTGGTCGGCGATGCAGCGGACCGCGGACGGGCTCGAAGCGGACTGGCGCGGACGCGACCACCGCCGCGAAGTGCTCTGGGGCGAGAGCTCGCCGGGATCCGCGTTCGCCGGCTACACCGAAGCGCTGCGACTCGCCGCCGGGCTCTCGCGCGACCAGCAGCCGCTCGTGTCGATGCTGCCGCACGACGACGACGCCAAGGTCGCGGGCGCAAGGCCGCTGCTGGCCAGCTGGCGGCCGGCACTCGCGGCGCTGCACCGGGCCGCGCACTGCAGCGACGCGCGGCGGCCGACCCCCGGATCGACCCCCGGGCCTGGGCAGGACGGCCTCGTGAGTCTGCTGCACGCGCGCTGGCTCGTGAACGTGGCCGTGCTGCAGGCGCGCGCACAGCGGCTCGCGGGCGAGCCGCGCGCGGCGGTCGAGTCGGCGCTCGATGCGGCGGCGTTCGGCGCCGACCTCGTGCGCGGCGGCGTGCTGATCGACGCGATGATCGGCGTAGCACTGGTCCAGATCGCGACCCACGAAGCCTGGCCCGAGGCGGCCCTTCGGCAGCTCGGTGCGCCGGCGCTCGAACTGCTCGCGGCCGGCCTCGAACGGCTCGACGCGTCGCTTCCCGAACGGCTGCCGCTGGACGGCGAACTGCGCTTCATGGCGCGCGAGCTGCAGCGCGCGGGCGCCCTCGACGGCTACGGGGCCGCGGCGTGGCGGTTCGGCTTCTCGTCGCGCTGGATGCTCGCCGACGCGTTCCTGGACTACGTCGCCACCGCCGACCGGCTGCAGGGCGAGCCGCAGTTGTCGTGGCCGCAGCGCGAAGCGTGGCTCGAGCTCGAACTCGGCACGCTCGCCGAAGGCGGCAACCCGGTCGGCGCGGTGCTCGCGCCGCACCTCACCACCGCGGAGCGGTCGCTGCGCCTCGGCGTCGCGCACGCGCGGTTGCTGCGCACGGCCGTCGCCCTGCACCGCGGTCTCGACGTGCCGCCGCTGCGCGATCCGCTCGGCGACGGGCCGTTCGCGGTGGTGCGCGATGCCGAGGGCGTGCTGCTGCGTTGCGCCGGCGAGGTGAGCGGCAAGCGGATCGAGCGGCGCGTGGTGCCCTGAGGCCGGCGCGGAGTTCTCAGGGCAGTGGCGCGCGGATCGCGCGCACGACGCGCACGACCACGTAGGCGACTCCGCCGACCAGCAGCAGCGGCAGCAAGAGCCGGCCGAGACCGCGCAGCCACAGCGCGACGGCAAGCGCGAGGAACACGAAGCCGAGGAAGTAGCCCGCCGCGAGCCGAGGCTGGGCGGGCGGCGACGCGGAGCGGTTCACGGGCCGCCGTCCTGCCGGCCGGGCACGGGCTGGCTCTGCCGGAACCCATCGCGCACGCCTGGCTCCCAGGGCCAGCGGCCCTGCTTGTCTGGCCACACGAGTTGCACGGCGGGGAACGCTTCGTCCTGGTAGGCCCAGCTCGCGACCTCGAGCAGCGACCTGCGCGCGGCGTCGGGCACGGCGAAGAACCGCACCGGGTAGCCCTGCAGCAGCCCGTCCC
>VGXW01000398.1 GCA_016873195.1 Planctomycetota bacterium
TTCCAGATCGGCCACGTCGAGATCCACCCGACCAACCCCGACGTGGTCTACGTCGCGGCGCTGGGCCGGCTGTGGGGCGAGAACGAGGAGCGCGGCGTCTACAAGACGGTGGACGGCGGCGTTTCCTGGGAGCGCGTGCTGTTCCTCGACGCCAGGACCGGCTGCGTCGACGTGCGGCTGCATCCACAGGATCCAGAGACCGTGTTCGCGTGCATGTACGAACGGCGGCGCGACGGCTTCGACGGCAACGACCCCGCCGTGCGCTTCGGCGAGAAGTCCGGGCTCTACAAGAGCACCGACGGCGGCACGAACTGGCGCGAGCTGACGGCCGGCCTGCCGACCTGCCTGTGGGGCAGGAGCGGCATCGACCTCTACGGCAAGAACCCCGACACGATGTTCCTGGTCGTCGAGACCGAACGCAGCGGCTGGGCCCGCGGCGACCGCAAGGACCGCGTTGCGAGCGACCCGGTCGATCCCGAGGAGCAGCAGCGGCAGGGCGGCCAGGGCCGGCCGGGCGGCGGCCGCAGCGGCCGCGGCACCGCGATGCTCGGCATCGGCGGCGAGGGCGAGGACGGCAAGGCGGAGGCACCCGGCGCGATCCTCACGCAGGTCACCGAGGGCGGCGCGGCGCAGAAGGCGGGCCTGCTCGCCGGCGACCGCATCACCAAGGTCGGCGACGAGGAGGTCAAGACCTACGCCGACCTGCTCGAGATCGTGCGCGACTCGGCCGCCGACCAGAAGGCCGTGTTGACCTTCGTGCGCGGCGAGGAGACGAAGACCGCCGAGGTCACCTACGGCCGGCGCGACGACCCGCTGAGCCAGGTGTTCGGCGGCGGCAACGGCCCCTACAGCGGCCGCCTGAACGGCCAGACCGAGAACAAGCAGAGGCTGCAGGGCGAACTCGGCTACGAGACCGGCGGCATCTTCCGCAGCGACGACCGCGGCGAGACCTGGACGCGGCGCAACAGCCTCACCGAGCGGCCCTTCTACTACTCGGTAATCCGCGTCGACCCGCAGAACGCCGAGCACCTCTACTCGGTCGGCACCACGATGTGGGGCTCGTTCGACGGCGGCGAGAAGTTCGCGGCGATCCACCGCGGCATCCACGTCGACTTCCACGGCTTCTGGGTCGACCCCGACGACGGCGACCACCTGCTTGCCGTCAGCGACGGCGGCGTCAACGAGACCTGGGACCGCGGCAGGACGTGGCAGGTGCTGAACGGCTTCTGCGCCGCGCAGTACTACGACGTGATCGCCGACAACAGCGTGCCCTACAGGGTGATCGGCGGCCTGCAGGACAACGGCACCTGGGTCGGCCCGTCGCGCACGCGCAACCGCGAGGGCATCACGAACGCCGACTGGTTCACGGTCTACGGCGGCGATGGCTTCGGCGCGCAGAGCGACCCGGTCGAGCCCTGGATCGTCTTCGCCACGAGCCAGAACGGCGCGCTCGGCCTCGTCGACCTGCGCACGGGCAACCAGGCTCGTCTGCAGCGCGACCGGCCCCCGCAGGGCCAGACGCGGTTCAACTGGGACGCGCCGTTCCTGCTGTCGCCGCACAACCGGCTCACGCTCTACCACGCGGGCAGCCACGTGTTCCGCGGCGAACGCCACGCGCACCTCGACAACCGGCCGACGCGGCCGGGCCAGAACCCGATCCGGAACCAGGACGGTATGCGCATGCACTGCGTCTCGCCGCCGCTGGGCCTCTCCGAGCGCGGCACCGCGGTGTCGCTCGCCGAGAGTCCGCGCGTGCAGGGCCTGCTCTACGTCGGCACCGACGACGGCGCCCTGTGGCGCTCGCAGGACGGGGCCGTGAACTGGGAGCGGGTCGACCAGAACCTGCCGGTGCTGGCGCCGCGCTACGTCAGCGACCTCGTGCCCTCGCACTTCGCCGACGACCGCGTCTACGTGACGCTCGACGGCCACCGGTCCGACGACTTCGCGACCTACGTGTTCGTGTCCGACGACCGCGGCGCTTCGTGGCGGAGCCTCGGCGACGACCTGCCCTCGCGCGAACCGTGTTACGCGGTCATGGAGGACCCGCGCAACGAGAACCTGCTGTTCCTCGGCACCGAGTACGGCTGCCACGTGTCGCTCGACCGCGGCCAGCGGTGGTTCCCGCTGGGCAAGGGCCTGCCGACCGTCGCGGTGCGCGACCTGTTCGTGCAGGACCGCGACAGCGACCTCGTCGCCGCGACGCACGGCCGCGGCGTGTGGGTGCTCGACATCGAGGCGCTGCGGCAGGTCACGCCCGCCGTGGCGAAGAGCCCGGCGCACCTGTTCGCGGTCGAGCCCGCGATCCTGTGGCGCATGACGAGCCGCAGCCTGCAGGGCCACCGCGACTACCGGGCGCCGAATCCGCCCTACGGGGCCGTGTTCCACGTCTGGCTCGCCGAGCCACCGAAGGAGAAGCCGGTGCTGACGGTGCACGACGTGACGGGCGCCGAGATCGCCAAGGTCGAGGGCAAGGCCGAGGCCGGGCTGCAGGCGATCGTCTGGGACGCGCGCACCGGCCAGCGCCTCGCGAAGCCGGGTGCCTACGCCGTGAAGTGGCCGGGCCAGAGCGGCGTCGAGCCGCGCGCCTTCGAGCTGTTGCCCGACCCGCAACTCGCCGCGGCGAGCCCGTCGGGCGCCACCACCACCGAGAACCGCGAGTGACGCCCATGACGACCTCCCCGATCCCCGTTCTCGTCTGCCTCGCCGCGTTCGTCCCGGCCACGCTGGCGCAGACCCCCGACAGCGACCACGCTCGCGACAACGTGTGGGCCCAGCTGCGCTGGAAGGAACTCGGCCCCGTCAACTTCGGCGGCCGCATCGTCGACCTCGCGGTGCACCCGACCAGGCCGCAGGTGTTCTGGGCCGCGGCCGCGAGCGGCGGCCTCTGGAAGACCGAGAACGGCGGCGTGTCGTTCACGCCGCAGTTCCAGGACGCCTACTCGATCTCGATCGGCGACCTCGCGGTCGCGCCGAGCAACGGCGACGTGCTCTACGTCGGCACCGGCGAGGCCAACAACCAGCGCAGCTCCTACTGGGGCAACGGCGTGCACAAGTCGATCGACGGCGGCAAGACCTGGACCCACAAAGGCCTCGACGGCAGCGACCACGTGGGCCGCATCGTCGTGCACCCGCAGAACCCCGACGTCGTCTGGGTCGCCGCGCTCGGCGCGCTCTACAGCAGCAACTTCGTGCGCGGGCTCTACAAGACCAGTGACGGCGGCAAGACCTGGACCTGCACGAAGCAGCTCGGGCCCGACACGGGCTTCGTCGACGTCGCGCTCGACCCGGTGAACCCCGACGTGCTGTTCGCGGCCTCCTACGAGCGCCGCCGCCGCGCCTGGCACATCAGCGAGGGCGGCGAGGGCTCGCGCCTGTGGAAGTCGACCGACGGTGGCGAGACCTGGCGCCAGCTCGCGGGCGGACTGCCCACGGGCACGCTCGGCCGCATCGGCGTCGAGGTGTTCGCCGGCGACGGCAGAATCGTCTACGCGACGATCGAGAACCTGAACCCGGTCGGCACGCTGAACACCGCGCCGACGACCCCGCCCGCTGGCGACGCCGAGGACAAGAAGGTGCCGGAACCCGACGCCGAGACCCTGGCCGACCCGGTCGCGCTGGCCGACTTCGAGCGGCGCGTGGCGCAGGCCCAGGACCCCGAACGGCGGCCGCGCCGCGAACTGATCGGCGGCGAGATCTACCGCAGCGACGACGGCGGCGGCACCTGGAAGAAGACGAACGGCAGCACGAAGATCGGCGGCAGCCCGGGCTACTACTACGGGCAGATCCGCATCGACCCGACTGACGCGAACACGCTCTACGTGCTGT
>VGXW01000399.1 GCA_016873195.1 Planctomycetota bacterium
CTCGCGGCCGATCGAGATGACCCCGACCTTGCCGTCGTGTTCGGCGTTGACGTAGAGCTGCTGCCACGAGGGCTGGCCGATCGCCGCGAACGTGTCGGGGAACCAGCAGCTGCCGCCGGCCTGCCGGTCGCGCTGGTGGTACTGCTCGACGATCTCGATCGCCTGCTCGGCGCCGAGGTTGCGGATCGCCGCCAGGATGCCGGGCCGGAACTGTGCGCACAGCTCGCCGATCGCGTTGAGGAGCGACAGGTGCGCGCGCTTCTCGTGCAGCAAGAGGCTCGCCATCTGGAACAGCGGGCCGAGGATCCACGCGCGGAAGTCCTGCTCGCCGGCGGCATCGAGCGACCAGTCGACGAGCGGCCGGAAGTGGTTTGGCGGATACCAGCCGTCGCCGGTCTCCTTGTGCTCGACGAGTTCCGGTGCCGGCGCGAACACGGCGCCGTAGCGGCCCGACAGGTGGTGCAGGCACGACCAGGTCAGGAAGTTCGCGCCGGCGGCGCCGATCGCGTCGTGCGCGCGGAACGGGTTCGGGCCGACCAGCCGGCGCACGAACTTGTCGAGCTTCCAGTACGGCGTGTTGCGCGCGTGGTGGTACTTCAGCGCCGCGTTGGTGATGCCGCAGAACAGCACGTCGAGCACGAACGACCAGTCGTCGCTGACCGGCACCGGGATCAAGCCGAGCGCCCACAGCAGCTGCGTGATCGGCGACGGCTTCGGCTCGACGGTCTCCCAGAGTTTGTTGATCTCGTGCGGGAACGCGGGGTGCGCGACGCCGACGCCGAGTTCCTTGCTCGGGAAGCCCGAAGTCACCGAGCGGATCTCGATGCCCGGGAAGGCCTGCCGGAACAGCGCGTAGTGCGCGCGCTTGACCTCCAGCAGTTCCGGGATCGCCTCGAGCAGGAAGCGCGGCCGGAACTGCTTCAGCTCCGCGGGCAGCTTCTTGCCGTCGTAGTGGAGCCGCACGACGTCCGTCATGATCTCGGCGGCGCGGCCCTCGCCGAACGCGCGCACGAGGCCCGGGTACTGCTTGCCGATGCCGTCCGGTGCGCCGGGGAAGTCGAGCCCGACGAGACGCACGCCGTACGGCAAGAGGCGCGAGCCGAGCTGCATCGCCTTGCCGGCGCCGACGATGCCGTTGGCGCCGGAGATCACGAGCGAGCCGCGCTGCTCGCCCGCGCCGAACACCTGGTCGACGAGATCCTCGGCGCGGACCGGCAAGCGGCCTTTCTGGAAGATGTCGAGAACCGTGCCGAGCCCCAGTGTCTCGAGAGTCGCCGTTCGCATCGATTGGACCATGGGTGATTCTCCTCTCAGGCCACCTTCAGGACGGCGGCGATGCCGACGTCGCCCGCGGCGCAGCCGAACAACAACACGTAGCCGCCGCCCAGCGCGACGGCTTCCTCGAGCGCCTCGATCAGGACGCGCGTCAGCGTCGGTCCCTGCGGGTGTCCCCACACCAGCGGGCAGCCGGTCTTGTTGAGCTTCTTCCAGTCGTAGCCGGTGACGTGCCGGAACACGACGTCGTTGACGGCGAACGGATTGTGGTTCTTGACGACCGCCATGTCGTCGAGCTTCAGCCCGGTCTGCTGCATCAGCTTCTGCACGGCGAACGCCGGCGCCTCGGGCATCAGGCTCGGCTGCGTGCGCACTTCGGTCTTGCCGACGAAGCGGATGTCGATCTCGGGCCGCCTGCTGAGTTCCTTCGCGCGGCCTTCGCTCGTGACCAGGAGCGTCGCCATGCCGTCGGACGCGTGCGTCTGCGTGCCGCTGGTCACGCACGGCGCGAGCTCGCGCTGGCTGCGCAGGCTCGCGAGCGAGACCTGCCGCACGCCGACGTCGCTGTCGATGCGGCCGAGCGGCTTGCCTTGCACGTTCAGCAGGTCGAGCGGCACGAGCACCTTGTCGAGCAGGCCCGAAGCCCTCGCGGCGAAGTACTGCTCGTAGCGCAGGGCCGCGCACTCGTCGACCTCCCGGCGGTCGCACTTGTACTTGCGCGCCGTCTTGCCGGCCGCGGCGATCATCGACTTGCCGGTCGCCGGGTCGAAGCCGAAGTTGTCCCACACGTCCGCGATCGCGTGCGTGCGTTCGTGCGCGCGCCGCTCGGGAAACACGCCGACCGGCGAGTCGCTGGTGCGATCGAACGTGCAGACGCCGACCACGTCCTTGCCTGTCTGCACCTCGGCGCCGGCCAGCAGCACGGCCTGCAGGCCCGTCGCGCACGCCTGCTCGACGTGGTAGCCGGGCACGCGGTGGCCCATGCAGCTCGCGACCAGCGGCGCGGTCCAGAACTTCCAGTGCCAGGGAATCGTCGAGCCGATGACGAGGAACTCGAGCGCGCTGGCGGGGACCTGGCGCAGGCCGAGGATGCGGTTCATCGACTCGCCGGCGAACTGGCCGATGTTGACCTCGGCGAGCGGCGAGGTCTGCCAGGCAGGGAAGTAGCTGCTGCCCCAGGTGCCGTAGGGGATCCGGGCGCGTGGGAACATCTGTGTGGCGGTCATGGGGGACTCCGGCTCTGGGACGGCGGATGCTACCTTCCGGGCGGGGGGTTCCATCCTGGTCTCTTGGCGGACACGGTGGTGAGAGCGCCATGGTGGTCCATGGGCGACGTGAGGTGGCGGTGCCGGACGTCAGCACCGTGGGCGGACTGGCGACCACGGTGCTGGGGCACTTCCCGGGCGAGGGCGAGTCGATCGTCTGGCAGGGCCACCGGATCGAGGTCGTCGACCTGGACGGCCACCGCATCGACAAGCTGCTGGTGACTGCACAGGCGCGACGAACTGCCGGGCCCCTCGTGACCGGCCGGCGATCGCGCCGCCTTCAGTCGAGCGTCACGTTCCCCACCCCGGTCACGAGTTCGTAGACCGCCTCGCCGTCGCCGAGCCGGCCCTTGGCCTCGGCACTGGTCTCTGCCCGGCGCCTGTCGAGGCCGAAGCGGGCCGCGCACCGCACGTCGCCGACGCCGGTCCTGAGCGCGAACGTCCCGTTCACGCGCTCGGGCAGCCGGGCCGCGACGGAGCCCGTCCTGCACGCGAGCCGCATGCCCTGCTGCGGCGCGCCGTGCCGGATCGTGGCGCTGGCGTTGCCGATGCCCACGTCGAGGTCCACGCGCTCGGCCACGGCGTCGGCGGTGACCGCGGCGTCCCCGATGCCGAGGCGGCCCTCGATGCTGCGCGCGTCCGGCACGTCGATCACGAGCTGGCCGATCTTCGCACCGGCGCGCAGCGCGATCGCCTCGGGCGCGCGGACGGTCAGCCGGAGCTGCCAGTCGCCGGCGTCGGCGGCAAGGTCGTGGGCGCTCGTCACCTCGACCCGATCGCCGTTGCGCGCGAGCCGGACGTGGTCCGCGAAGCGGAGTTCGCCGGCGAAGTCGGCCGCGGCGCCGCCGCGCCGCAGCACCTCGGCCTCGACCACCACGGCCGTCGCCGCGCCCCGTTCGATGCGGATGCTCCCCGCGTCGAGGGTCACCACCAGCGCGGCGACGGGCTCGGTCAGGTCGAGCGAGCCGCGCACGGAACCGATCGACTCGTGCGCGCCGACGCTGCAGGAAGGTGCCAGGACCGCGAGGGAAAGGAGCAGGGGTGCGGACCCGGGGCGAGCCTTCATGAGGCCATCCTACGGCAACGGACCGACAAGCTGGGGCCGTGATCCGCGGTTCATCGTCCCGCACGCGCTGGGACGGTTCGTCCTCGAACTCGCCGCGCCCGCGCGGCGTGCCCCTGACGTGCTGACGCCGCGGTCGCTGACGGCTTCACGCGGGACTTCCGGGCGCTCGGCAACCGGATCCGGCAGCTCCGGTCGAGGCGGGGCGATGCCTC
>VGXW01000400.1 GCA_016873195.1 Planctomycetota bacterium
CGGCGTGCCGTGCGTCGTCGACCTCGCGGCGATGCGCGCGGCGATGCACCGGCTCGGCGGCGACCCCAGGCGCATCAACCCGCTGGTGCCGTGCGACCTCGTGATCGACCACTCGGTGCAGGTCGACGCGTTCGCGAGCGGCGACGCCGAGCGGCAGAACCTCGCGCTCGAGTTCCAGCGCAACCGGGAGCGCTACGAGTTCCTGAAGTGGGGCCAGCAGTCGCTGACGAACTTCCGCGTCGTGCCGCCGGGCATGGGCATCGTGCACCAGGTCAACCTCGAGCACCTCGCGAGCACCGTGCTGGTCAGGCCGCAGGACGGCGAGGCGGTCGCGTTCCCCGACACGGTGGTCGGCACCGACTCGCACACGACGATGATCAACGGGCTCGGCGTGCTCGGCTGGGGCGTCGGCGGCATCGAGGCCGAGGCGGTGATGCTGGGCCAGCCGACCTACATGCTGCTGCCCGAGGTCGTCGGCATGCAGCTCGATGGCACGTTGCCCGAGGGCGCCACCGCGACCGACCTCGTGCTGACCGTGACGCAGCTGCTGCGCAAGCACGGCGTGGTCGGCAAGTTCGTCGAGTTCTTCGGCAGCGGCGTCGCGACGATGTCGCTGGCCGACCGCGCGACGATCGCCAACATGGCGCCCGAGTACGGCGCGACGATGGGCTTCTTCCCGGTCGACGCCGAGACCTGCCGCTACCTCGCCGCGACCGGCCGCAGCAAGGAGCAGGTGGCGCTGGTCCTGGCCTATTGCCGGGCGCAGGGCCTGTTCTGGACCCCCGACGCCGAGGTGCCGCAGTACGGTTCGACCCTGTCGCTCGACCTCGGCACCGTGGTACCGAGCCTCGCGGGCCCCAAGCGCCCGCAGGACCGCGTGCCGCTGGCCGCGATGCAGGCGGAGTTCAAGAAGGCGCTGGGCAAGGAGCCCGTGGACCGCGGCTTCGGCCTGCCGCCCGACCGGCTCGGCGCCGTGGCGACGATCGAGGACGGCAGCGGTTGCCGGATCGGCCACGGCGCCGTCGTGATCGCCGCGATCACCTCGTGCACGAACACGAGCAACCCGTCGGTGATGGTCGCGGCGGGCCTGCTCGCGCAGAAGGCCGCCGCCCGCGGGCTTCTGCAGAAGCCCTGGGTCAAGACCTCGCTGGCGCCCGGCTCGCGCGTGGTCACCGACTACCTGGCGAAGGCCGGGCTCCTGCCGGCGCTCGAGCAGGTCGGCTTCCACGTCGTCGGCTACGGCTGCACGACGTGCATCGGCAACAGCGGCCCGCTGCCGGCGCCCGTGGCGAAGGCGATCGGCCAGCACGATCTCGTCGCCGCCGCGGTGCTCAGCGGCAACCGCAACTTCGAGGGCCGCGTGAACCCCGACGTGAAGGCGAACTACCTCGCCTCGCCGCCGCTCGTGGTCGCCTACGCGCTGGCGGGCACCGTCGACATCGATCTGCAGAAGGAATCGCTCGGCACCGACCGCGAGGGCCGGCCGGTCTACCTGCGCGAGATCTGGCCGAGCCAGCGCGAGGTGCAGGACACGATCGCAAGGAGCACCTCGCCGCAGGCCTTCCGCGAGCAGTACGGCGTGGTCGACCAGGGCCCGCCCGCGTGGCGCCGGATCACCGGCACGCAGAGCGACCTCTACGCCTTCGACCCGCGCAGCACCTACATCCAGGAGCCGCCGTTCTTCACGACGATGGCGCGCAAGGTCGCGACGATCGCGCCGATCCGCGCCGCCCGCGCGCTCGCGGTGCTCGGCGACTCGGTGACGACCGACCACATCTCGCCGGCCGGCAACATCAAGAAGGACAGCCCCGCGGGCCGCTACCTGCGCGAGCACGGCGTCGAGCCCGCCGACTTCAACCAGTACGGCGCGCGGCGCGGCAACGACCGCGTGATGACGCGCGGCACCTTCGCGAACATCCGCCTGCGCAACCTGCTCGTCGGGCAGGAGGGCGGGATCACGAAGCACCTCACGTCGGGCGAGACCCTGCCGATCTACGACGCGGCGATCCGCTACCAGCAGGACGGCGTGTCGCTGTGCGTGCTCGCAGGCAAGGAGTACGGCACCGGCAGCTCGCGCGACTGGGCGGCGAAGGGCACGTTCCTGCTCGGCGTCCGGTTCGTGCTCGCCGAGAGCTACGAGCGCATCCACCGCAGCAACCTCGTCGGCATGGGCGTGCTGCCGCTGCAGTACCTCGACGGCCAGAACCGCGAGAGCCTCGGCCTCACGGGCCACGAGAGCTTCGACGTCGCGATCGACGACGCCGTGGCGCCGCGCCAGCAACTCACGGGGGCGGCGACCGACGGAGCCGGCAAGGCGAAGACGTTCGCGGTGTTGTGCCGCATCGACACGCCGGTCGAGGTCGACTACTACCGGAACGGCGGCATCCTGCAGACCGTGATCCGCAAGCTGCTCGGCCCCGCGAAGGTGGAACCGAAGCAGCCCGCGGCCGCAGTGCCGGCGCCGAAGCCGGCGATGCCTGCCGCTGCCGCGAAGCCGGCGGCGCGCGAGGGCGAGCCGGCCGCCGCGAGGAAGCCGGCGAAGAAGGTCCCCGGCCCGGCCGCCAGGAGGGCCGCGAAGCCGGCGCGGAAGCCGGCGGCGGCGAAGAAACCCGCGGTGAAGAGCAGCGCCGCGAAAAAACAGGCCGCCAGGAAGAAGCCCAAGAAGGCGGCCGCACCGAAGGCACGAGCCAAGGTTGCGCCTGCCCGCAAGACGGCGAAGCCATCCGCACGCCGCATGCGGGGATCCGGACGCAGGCCCGTCCGCCGCTGAGCGCGCCGACCGAGGGCGCGCGACGACCTCCGCGCGCGAAGCTGCCGTGGCATCATTGCCTGCCCAGTGGAACCCCGCGCATGCGGTGCAGCGTTGGGCCGCATGCGGCCCTGACCTACGCACTGAGGACCTAGGCCTTCCCCGAACCTCGCTGCGAGCCGGCGCGTCCAATCGAGACCCCGCCTGCTCGTCAGGCGTGGTATGCTTGTCTGCTTCGTCGACTGCTCTTTCGACCTCTTCAACCCCCAGGGATCCAACAACTCCTGCCCATGCGAATCCACACGTTCCTCCTCCCGGCGCTGCTCGCGCCTGCTGTGCTCGCCCAGCGCGTCCCCGAAGTCGAACCCAATAACACCGTGGCCCAGGCCCAGGTCATCAACCCCGGCACCCCCAATGCCAACCTGGTGGCCGCCGAGTCCGACTGGTACGCGTTCACGATCACCGGCGGCGAACTGCGCGTTTGCACGAACGGCACCGTTGACATGCGCATCCGGCTCTACGACGCGACCGGCACCGTGCCGCTCGCCGTCAACGACGACTGCCGCGCAAGCCTCAACAGCGACCTCCGCATCAACCTGCAGCCGGGCAGCTACACCTTGCTCGTCGATGGCTCCTCCACGTCGGCCACCGGAGCCTACTCGCTCGACGTCGGCCTCGAGGGCCCGTTCAAGCCCTACACGGCCAACGAACTCGAGCCCAACGAGAACGTCGCGCAGGCCCAGTTGATCGTCGCCGGCGACCAGATCCGCGCGAGCCTCGGGCCTCCGGTGCCGGTTCTGTCCGACCTCGTGCCCGCCCCGATCATCGTGCTCAGCGACGTCGTCGCCGCCAGCACGACGACGGTGATCACGGCGACGGTCCCGCTGACCGCCGGCGCCTACGTGCCCGGCTTCGCCGTGCAGATGACGAGCGGCACCAACATCGGCCTCGTCCGCGCGATCTCGGCCAACACGGCCACCACGATCACGACGGCCGCCTGGCCGGTCGCCAACGCCCCCGGTGACACCTACGACGTCATCACCGCCAACACGACCC
>VGXW01000401.1 GCA_016873195.1 Planctomycetota bacterium
CAAAGGTGGCGACTCTCGTACACGAGCGTCACCGGACGCCCCGGCGCGCTCGAGGTCGACCTCAACTTCCTGCTGCGGACGATGCTCTGGCCAGCCGTGAAGACCGACTCCAAGCGCATCGGCGCCTTCGGCGCCACGCGGGTCCCAGTGCGCGACGTTCACGAACTCGCGGCCGGCAAACTCGCCGCCCTCTTCGCACGCGCTGCGAGCCGCGACCTCTTCGATGTGCGCGAACTGCTCGCGTCGACGCCCCTCGATGCCGAGCGACTTCGCCTCGGGTTCGTGGTCTACGGCGCCATCAACCGGCGGGATTGGCGCACCGTGGCTCTCGACGACGTGAAGGCGGATCCGCGCGACGTGGACCGGCAGCTCGCGCCGCTGCTGCGCGCCGGGCTGGCGCCGAGCCGCAAGGACCTCGTGCCGTGGACCGAACGCCTCGTCGGCGAGTGCCGCGATCGCCTGTCGGGGTTGTTGCCGCTGCGCCCCGAGGAGGTCGAGTTCCTCGCTCGCCTGAACGATCGAGGCGAGCTCGCACCGGAGCTGCTGACCGCGGCAGCGGACATGCAGCAGCGCCTCGGCGTGCATCCTGGCCTGCGCTGGAAGGCCCTGAACGTCCAGAAGCACCGCGGCCTCGACGTGGATGCCGCGGGGCCGAGGCTCGATGACGGCGGTTGACGGGACGGCGAGGTCCCGCCGCGCTCGACCAGCCGCGCGACGCGCCTGCCGCTGCGTCCCCACCGGTCCCTCGGCCGACCGCCTGGGCCTGCGGGGTGTCCCGGCCCGCCCGCGCCGCAGCGCGGCGAGGAGCCTGCCGCGGCCATCGGGGACCGGAGTTGCAGAAGCAACGATCTCGTGCGATCCTTGCAACTGAAAGAATGCCCCAGCCACGCAGCGTCCCCTCGACCGACCCGGCCGCGGTCGTCACCAAGGCCGTGCTCCGCGCCGCGGAGCGGCTCGGCCTCTCGCAGCAGGAACTGGCCGGGATCCTCGGGGTCAGCGGGGCTTCGGCCTCGCGGCTCCGCCAGGCGCGGTCGATCCCGCCCGACAGCAAGGAAGGGGAACTGGCGCTGCTGTTCGTCCGGGTGTTCCGCAGTCTCGTCGCGATCGTCGGCAACGACGAGGAAGCGGCTCGTCGCTGGTTCGGCGCTCGCTGCGAACCCCTGGGTGGCACGCCGCGCGAGCTGGTTGGCACCGTCACCGGGCTCTGCGCCGTGGTGGACTACCTGGACGCCATGCGCGGCCGGGCCTGATGGTCGCGGCCCCGAGCGTCCAGTCGTTGACCGGCCTGCGCCGCCGGCTGGTCGGCGCACCGTGGCGGCTGGTCGAGGGGCAGCACGTCATCGCCACCCGCAACCTCGTCGACACGCCCGCCGAGCACGAGGTCCTCGAGGCGCTGCTCGAGGCCAGCAAACCACCGCGGATGCCCGGGACCGGGGGCCTGCACTACCTGCTGGCCACGCCGTTCCGCTACCCGCCGCTGCGCCATGGTTCGCGGCTGGGAACGCGCTTCGAGCGCGGCATCTGGTACGGCGCCGAGGAGCCGGTCACCGCCATGGCCGAGGTCGCGTTCCACCGCCTCTGCTTCCTGGCCGACACGCGCGCCGCGCTGCTGGCCACGCAGACCGAACACACGCTCTTCCGGGCCCGCATCGATGCCCGCCCCGGGATCGATCTGCGGGCAGCGCGCCTGCGGCGCTGGCATCGCTCGCTGCTGGACCCGACGTCCTGGGCGATGGGTCAGGTGATCGGCAGCCGATTGCGCGGCATCGGGGTGAAGGCCTGCCGGCTCGGCTCCGCGCGGCACCCGGGCGGCACGGTGGTGGCGGTCTTCGAGCCGTCGGCGTTCGCGGCTCGCAGCCCGGACGCAGCATCGCTGCAGACCTGGCACTGCGACGCCACGCGCGAGCGCGTGGTGCTCACGCGCAGGGGCACGTTGGTGCGCGAGGAACACGAGTTCCGGGCCGAGCGGTTCGGCGTGCACGGGACGCTGCGGCGGCCGCGAAGTTGAGTCCGAGACGGACCGGCCGCGACCTGGGTCGGGTGGGTTCGAGCAGGCCGAGGCGCGGTGCCCGATGCAGCGACCCCTGCGCCAGCTCGAAAGCGGCGGAGCGGCGGCGCACCGTCCGCTCTGCGGCGACCCCGTCACCGGCCGAGCACCGCACGGCACCGCGCCTGCAGCCGCGCGCAGATCTCGCCGACGATCGCGCTCGCGCGCAGCCGTTCGTCTTCGTCGCGCAACTGCTCGGCCGCCGCGACCGCGCGGCTCGCCGCACGCTGCAGCCGTTCGATCGCGATCGCTGGCGACAAGCCGGCCGCCTTGGCGAAAGCGTGCCAGTGCTCGGTACCGACCTCGTCGAACTCGCGCTTGCTGCCGATCTTCATCGCCAGTCGCGGGCCCAGGCCCGGATAGACCAGCGTGCAGAGCGCGTCGTAGACCGGCGCGAGCCGCACCGTGCCGGGCCCGAGCAGCAGCGCGAAGTTCTTGCCGTGCGCGTCCGCGTTGCCGATCAGGAAGTGGAACACCACCATGTCGAGCAGGCACAGGCGATCGAGCGCGGCGCGCGTCGAGTGCTCGGCCAGCACCGCGAACAGCTGCGCGAGCCCCGGCCCGCCCTCGGCCTGGTACTTGAGATCGGGCGGGATCGCGAGCGCCTGGCAGAAGTCCTCCTGGTGCCGCCGCTGCAGCCCGCCGGCGCCGGCGCCGCGGTCGTAGCGCTCGACGAGCAGGATCGGCTGGCCGGCGCACTCGCGCAGTTCGACGGCGGGCACCGGCAGTCCGAGCGCTGCGGCGAGCTTCATGCAGAAGAACTCGTTGGCCACGGTCTCCGGATGGCCCGCGATCGCGGTCTTCAGCACGTGGCTCGTCGGCCCGCCGTCGGTCGGCAGCGCGATCTCTTCGCCGACGAGGCGCACCGCCATCTTGTCCTGCGCACCGGCGAGCGACAGCCGCACGCCTTCCACGCCGACGAGCAACGGACGCGTCGGCAACTCGGCCAGCAGCGCCGCGAGTTCGCGTTCGCCGAGCGCGCGCAGTTGGCCGGTCGGTTGCCGCGGTGGTTCCCCCTCGGGCAGCAGCGCGATCGCGCCGGCGCATTCGCGGCCGATCTCGGCGAGCATGGCGAACTCGTTGCGCGGCGATACCTGCAGGAAGCGGGCGAGACGGCGGCGCAGTTCGTCGTCGGGCAGGAGCCCGCCGAAGAACGCGCGCGCGACGCGGTCGCCGAACTCGCCGTCGCCGAGCGGCATCGAGAGCGAGAGCGGGAAGCGCTCGCCGTGGTCGAGCCACGCGCGGGAGTAGCGGAACGACTGCCGGCCGTCGTCGGCCTGCGCGAACGTGCCGACCGGCGTGTGTTCGAACCAGGCGGTGAGCACGCGCGTCATCGGCGGGGCGCCTCCTCGACGCAGACGCACAGCCCGAGCATCTGCAGCACGTGCAGCACCCGTCCGATCTGGGCCGTGGCCTTGCCGCGCTCGAGTTCCGAGAGGAAGCGGATGCTCGTGCCGCAGACGCCCGCGAGGTCGGGCTGACGCAGGCCTTGCGCCCGGCGCGCGCGGCGAACAAGGGCGCCGAGGTCCTGGGTGGTTCGGATGTTGGTCATGAATGTCCCGATCGGGAAAGATGTGCCCGAAGCGTCTGGGTTTCCATGGGAATATCCCGGTCGGGACAGTTCCTGGCGGGGCGCAGTGGGCCCGCTCCGACTTCCCCGATCGGGACAGCCAGACATGGGCCGGCTGGCGGCGGCATGGTGGCTCTGATGATGTTCGTCCAAACGTACCTCAGATGACTCTGAAGGTCG
>VGXW01000402.1 GCA_016873195.1 Planctomycetota bacterium
CCCACCGCCGCGGTCGCGCGCCAGGGCTCGCGCCGGATCCAGCGCAGCAGCCGTTCGCCGAGGCCCGGCGCACGCGCGGCGACCTCGCCCCCGGACTGCCATGCCCGCAGATCGGCCAGGAACGCCGCGGCCGAGCCGTAGCGCCGGTCGGGCCCCTTCTGCAGCGCCTTCTGCACGATCGCGGCGAGGTCGGCGCCGAGCCCGCGGGGCCGCAGGTCGGGCGGCTCGTCGCCGAGGATCGCCTGCATCGTCGCCGCCGCACCGTTGCGCGCGAACGGCCGCGTGCCGGCCAGCAGCTCGTGCAGCATCACGCCGGCCGACCACAGGTCCGTGCGGTGGTCGACGGGTTGCCCCTGCACCTGCTCGGGCGACGCGTAGTCCAGCGTGCCGAGGAAGCTGCCGTCGGTGGTCACGCTCGGCAGCTCCGCGTCGTGCGCGAGACCGAAGTCCGTCAGCACGGCGCTGCCGTCCGCGCGCACGAGCACGTTGCCGGGCTTCACGTCGCGGTGCACGAGGCCGGCACCGTGCGCGTGCTGCAGCGCGTCGAGCACCTGCACCAGGAGGCCGACGGCCGCTGCGGGCGCGCGGAACCGGGCCGCGCAGCGCGCGAGCGGTTCGCCGTCGACGAGCCCCATCGCGAACCAGTGGCGGTCGCCCTCGCTGCCGAAACCGTGCACTTCGACGATGCCCGGATGGCGCAGCCGGCCGACCGCCGCGGCTTCGCGCCGGAAGCGGGCGATCGCGCTCGGGCTCGCGACCAGCGCCGGCGACAGCACCTTCAGCGCGACGCTGCGGTCGAGCGAGCGCTGCCAGGCTTCGTAGACGATGCCCATGCCGCCGCGGCCGAGTTCGCGCACGAGCCGGAAGTCGCCGACCACGCCGACCTCGCCGCCGGCATCGCCAGGTTCCGCCGCCTCCGCTGCGCCCGCGAGCATCGGCTCGAGCAGGTCGCGCAGGTCCGCGTGCCGTTCGAGCAACTGCGCAGGATCGCCGCCCAGGGTCGCGTGCTGCACGAACAGGTCGAGCGCACGCTCGAGCCGCGCGGCCGAGTCGGGAGCCGGCAGTCCGGTCACGGCCGGGCCTCGGCGCCACCGGGGCCGTCCGCCAGCCGGCCGCCGCGCAGCTTGACCATCGCCTGCGCGAGCCGGCCGACCGCGCGCGTCCAGCGCATGCGCGCCGCCGCCGCGGTGAGGCCGAGTTCGGCGCCGATCTCGGCGAACTGCCGCTGCTCGTAGTCGCGGCCCAGGATCAGCTTCCGGTCCTCGGGCTCGAGCAGTTCGAGCGCGAGCCGGACCCACGCGCGGTTCTCCTCGCGCGTCGCCTGCCGGCTCGGCGTGCTCGACAGCAGCGTGCCCGACTGCAGGTCCAGCACGCTGTCGGCGGGCATCGGCGCCGCGCGGCCGAGGTTGCGGCGTTTGGCGCGGAACCAGTCGTTCTTGTCGCGCAGCGTGTTCTCGATCACGCGCGCCAGCAGGCCGCGGAACTGCGCCTCGTCGCGGACCTGGAACCGCGGCGCGTCGCGCAGGAAGTCCGCCAGCGCGTCGTGCAGGTAGTCCCCGGCGTCGCCGCGGTCGCGCAGGAAGCCGCCGAGCCGGCGCTCGACGTGCTCGCGCAGCCACGGCAGGTTCTGCTCGACGAGGGTCGCGAGCGCCAGCGGATCGCCGGCACTCCAGCGCTGCAGCAGTTCCTGGATCGAGGGCTCCGCGGCCACGGCCGAATCTGAAGCGGAGCGGCGCCGGGGCGCAACCCGGGGGCGCGGCGGGCGGCGGGCAGGGCGGCAGAGCAGCGTGGCGGTCACGGCGCGGACAGCGGCAGGGCGTGCCCGAGCGAACGCGCGTTCGTTCTCGCCGCGGTTGCCGCTGCCGTGGACATGCCGTCGATCTCACCGAACATGCACTCCCTGCGTTCCCTCGTCCCGTTGACGCTCGCCGCATCCCTCTGCGCGCAGACCGTCTTCTCCACCGACTTCGAATCCGGCCTGCCCGCCGCGATCGCACCCGGCTCGGCCGCGCTGACCGGGGTCCAGGGCTACGCGGGCCTCGGGCCGACCGGCAACCAGTTCGGCGGCAGCTTCCTGCGCAGCGCCACGGGCAACGCCGTGACCCTGTCGCTGGCGAGCCTGCCCGCGCACGACGTGCTGCACCTGGACTTCCTGTTCGCCGCGATCGACTCGCTCGACGGTGCGGGCACCTACCCCTCGGGGGACTACTTCCGGATCACGATCGACGGCGTGACCGTGTTCCGCGAGGCGTTCGCGAACGCCACCGCGTCGCAGATCCAGACCTACGTGCCGCCGCCCGGCGTGCAGCTCGCGCGAAGGGTCGACCTCGGCTTCTCGGGGCCGGGCGGCTTCTACACCGACAGCGCCTACTGGCTCGGCGGCGACCCGTTCTTCGCCTCGTTCGCGCACTCGGCGGCGACGGCCACGATCGTGTTCGCCATCGAAGGCCCGGGCATCCAACCGCTCGGCGACGAATCGTGGGCGATCGACAACCTGCGCGTGGTCGTCGCGCAGTCGACGCAGGGCTCGACCGCCGCCTACGGCACCTCGTGCGGTCCCGTGCTCGCCGCCACCTCGACGCCGGGCATCGGCCAGTCGCTCGGGCTCGCGCTGACGAACCTGCCGGCGAACACCGCCTTGGCCTTCTGCGCGTTCGGGCTCGCCAGCGGCCAGATGGGCAGCTACGTGCTGCCCTACCCGCTCGACGGCGTGGGCATGCCCGGCTGCTGGTTCCTGCAGGACGCGAGCCTGACGACCACCTGGCCCTGCCTGCTGGCGGGCGGTTCGGCCACGGCGGGCGTCGCCATCCCGAACAACCTCGGCTACCTCGGCCTGCAGCTGTTCGCGCAGGGCTGGGCCGCGGCGCCCGGCGTCAACGCGCGGGGCATCGTGATGAGCAACGGCCTGCGCATCCGCGTCGGCAACTGATCCGCACGGCGGCGGCGAACGCCGCCGGCACTCGCCGAGCACGAGCCGGTCGCGCAGCAGCCGGTACTTCGCCAGCGGGAAGCGGTGGCCCGGCGGCAGCGGGAACGAGAACGGGTCGCCGCAGAAGGCCTTCACGGCCGCGGTGCCGGCGCGGGGGCGTCGAGCAGCAGCGGCGACCGCCCGCGCCGCGCACGCATGCGGTTCAGGAAGGCGAGGATCGCCGGCCGCGCGACGAGCCGGCGTTCCAGCGTCCGCTTGCCCGGGAAGTCGGCGAGCAAGAGGCCGATCAGGATCGTCAGCAGGCCCTGGCCGGGCAGGAACAGCATCAAGAAGCCGGCAAACAGGAACAGGAAGCCGAGCAGGTTCTTGCCGAGCAGCAGGCCCCAGTAGACGGGGCCGCCGCGCCGCGCGTGCTCGCGGCGCGAGGTCAGGAAGTAGTCGGGGTCGAGGCGCACGACGATGACCGGCAGCAGCAGCGCCACGAGCACCAGCGACGCGAGCGAGCCGACGAACAGCCAGCCGATCAGGCCGGGGTGGGCTTCGCACCATGACCACAGGGCGGTGAACAGGCCGGGTTCGTTCGGTTCGTCGGGCGGCATCGCGGGTGCTGGCGGCGGTGCATGGTAACGGACGCACGCGCCCGTTCGACGCGCCGTGCGCTTGCGCGTAGCCTCCGCGCATGGTCCGTTCCTCCGCCGCCCTGGTGGCGGTCGGCCTGGCTGCCTTCGGCCTGGCCGCCTGCGCCGGCGCCCCACCCGCGCCCCGGCCGGTCGCCCCGTTCGTGGCGATGACCTGCAACGTGCGCTACGGCACCGCCGACGACGGCCCCGACGCGTGGCCGCAACG
>VGXW01000403.1 GCA_016873195.1 Planctomycetota bacterium
GGGACCTGCACTTCCCGCCGTTTCGCGACGCGATCCGCACCGGCGGCGCTCGCTCAGTGATGGCTGCGTACAACAGCGTGAACGGCCGTCCGGCCAGTGCGAGCGCGCGCTTGCTCACGACGACGCTGCGGGAGGATTGGCGGTTCGACGGCGTCGTCATCGCCGATCAGGGCGGCGTGGGGGGCGCCAACGTGTTGCATCACACCGCCGCCGGGTACGCCGACGCCACCGCGCAGGCGCTACGCGCGGGGCTGGACGTGGTCTTCCAGTCGAGTGCCGCCGACGCGGCGCTCTTCTGGCCCGCGTTCCGCGA
Source organism: Planctomycetota bacterium (assembly GCA_016873195.1). Lineage (GTDB taxonomy): Bacteria > Planctomycetota > UBA1135 > UBA1135 > UBA2386 > VGXW01. The sequence continues at coordinate 314 of VGXW01000403.1, forward strand.
CGGCTTGGTGCCTTCCGCGGCGGTCGACTCGGCCGTCGTGCGCGTCTTGCGGCTGAAGTTCGCGCTCGGGCTGTTCGACCGGCCATACGTCGGATCAGATACCGCGTCCGCCGAGCGTGACGACAGCGCGCACGTGCTGGCGCGGCGTGCCGCCGAGTCGTCCATCGTGCTGCTCGCCAATCGGCGCCACGCGCTCCCCCTGTCGCGCATCGCTCGTGTCGCGGTGATCGGCCCCGCGGCCACCGCGTCGCCGGTCGGCGGCTACAGCGTCGCGCCCGTGCGCGGACGTCCGCTCGTTGACGAGATCGCGGCGCGGCTCGGTGGAAGCGAGGCCGTGCGTGTGGCCGCCGGTCCGTGGCCAACCGCCGCCGAGTGGGCTGTCGTGCCGATGCGTGCGCTCTCGCATGACGCGGGAACCGCGCCGGCACGCGGACTGCGCGGCGCGTACTTCGCGAACCCCTGGCTCACCGGCGAGCCCGCGACCGTGCGCGCCGACTCGACCGTGGACTTCTCGTGGACCTTCAACGGTCCGGCACGTGGCGTCGGCACTGACTGGTACTCCGTGCGATGGGTCGGCGTGCTCGATGTGCCGGCGCGCGGTGCCCGCCTCGCGGTGGAGGGCGATGATGGGGTGCGCCTGTGGGTCGACGGACGGCCTGTCATCGATGGCGATCGCAAGGTGTCGTACACGAGGCGCGTGGCGTCGCGTACGCTCGGCGCCGGACGGCACGAGCTGCGCCTTGAGTACCGGCAGACGACGGGCAACGGGCGCGTGCGCCTGCTGTGGGACGTGGTCGAGCCGAGCGGGCCGTCGGAAGAGCAGCGCATCGCCGACGCGGTGCTCGCCGCCCGTGGAGTCGACGCGGCGATCATCACCGTCACGGTGGATGAGGGAGAGTTCCGCGATCGTTCGTCGCTGCGGCTGCCGGGGCGGCAGGAGGAGTTGATTCGCCGCGTGGCAGCGACGGGCGCGCCGACCATCGTCGTGATCTACGCCGGCGGGGCGGTCATCACGGAGCCCTGGGACGCGCACGTTGATGCCGTGCTGCAGGCGTTCTACCCCGGCGAGGCGGGGGCCGCCGCGCTAGTGCGGCTGCTGTTCGGCGACGTTTCACCCTCGGCGCGCCTGCCATACACCGTGCCGCGCCACGAGGGGCAGCTGCCGCTCGTCTATGACCACCTCCCCACCGGGCGCGGCGACGACTACGTGGATCTCACGGGCCGGCCGCTCTATCCATTCGGCTTCGGGCTTTCCTACACGGAGTTCGGCTATCGCGATCTGGTCGTCGTGCCGGCGCGCGTGGGGGCGACGGACACAGCGACGGTGACATTCAAGGTTCGCAACACCGGGCCGCGCGCCGGGGACGAGATTGCCCAGCTCTACATTCGGCACACGATTGCGCCGACGGCGCAGCCGGTGCTGGCGTTGCGCGGGTTCGCGCGCGTTCCACTGGCTCCGGGCGAGGAGCGACTGGTGACCCTTCGCCTGCCCGCGGAGGCGCTGGCCGTGCGCCACACGGACGGGCGAAAGGCCCTGACCGCTGACAGCGTGGTGCTCTTCGTGGGGGCGTCGTCGCGCGACATCCGGTTGCGCGGCGTCCTCCAGACGCGAGGTGGCGAGCGATGACTGAGGAGTTCACGGCGGCCGCCGTCACGCGGCGCGGCTTCACGACGATGGCGGTCAGTGCGCTCGCCGCGGCACTCGCGCCGCGGGCCGCGGCTGCGCCGGTGGCGCGTCGCGACGACGGCCTGCGCGGGGCCGCCTCCCCGCGGCCGCCAGGCGTGGACCGCCCGCGCCCGACGCCCGCGCAGCTGCAATGGCAGCGCGACGAGTTCGCGCTCTTCCTCCATTTTGGCGTCAACACCTTCACCGACCGCGAGTGGGGCGACGGAAGGGAAGACCCCGCGATCTTCACCCCCCGCGCGCTCGACGCCCGGCAGTGGGCGCGCGTGGCGCGCGATGCCGGCGCGCGCGCGCTGATCCTGACGGCGAAGCACCACGACGGTTTCTGCCTGTGGCCGACCGCGACCACGCGCCACTCGGTGGCGAGCAGTCCCTGGCGCGCCGGGCGCGGCGACGTCGTGCGCGAGTGCGTGGACGCGGCGCGCGAGTTCGGCCTGCGCGTCGGTCTCTACTGCTCGCCGTGGGACCGCAACGCGCCGGCCTATGGCGACTCGCCGCGCTACAACGACATGTACGTCGCCCAGCTCACCGAGCTGCTTACGCAGTACGGTGAGATCGCCGAAGTCTGGTTCGACGGCGCCAACGGCGAGGGACCGAACGGAAAGCGGCAAGTCTACGACTGGCCGCGCATCTGGGGAACGGTGCGCCGCTTGCAGCCCGAGGCGGTGATCTTCTCCGACGCCGGGCCTGACGTTCGCTGGATCGGCAACGAGACCGGCTCGGCGGGCGACCCGAACTGGTCCACCGTGAACCCCGCGATCGTCACGGCGCCGGGTGTTGATGGTCCGGAAATCATTCGATCGCTGCAGCATGGCGATCGCGACGGCACGGTCTGGCGTCCGGGCGAGACCGACGTGTCGATCCGACCTGGGTGGTTTTGCCATCCGGCGGAAGACGCGAAGGTGAAGTCCGTGGACGCGTTGATGCGCATCTGGTTCCAGTCGGTGGGGCGCAACAGCAAGCTGCTGCTCAACGTGCCGCCCAACCGCGATGGCCTGCTCGCCGACGCCGACGTAGGCCGCTTGCAGGAGTTCCGCGCCGCGCGGGACGCGCTCTTCGCGCGCGAGCTTCCGCCGCTCGCGTGGAACTGGCGCGCGACGGCCGGGCCGCGGCTCGAGGGGATCGCTGTCCTGCCCGCTCCGGCGAGCATCGGCGTCGTCCGACTCGCGGAGGAGATCGAACACGGGCAGCGGGTGGCGCGCTATCGTCTGGAGGGCGACTCCGGCGATGGCCTCTGGCGCCCGCTCGCGACGGGGCAGACCATCGGGTACTGCAAGCTGGACCGCGTGGAGTTGGCGCCGCCCGTCAGACGCGTGCGACTGGTCGTCGATGAGATAATTGACCCGCTGTCCGCGGTGACAGTGCGGCTGTTCGTCTCGCCGTGACCGGCCAGCGATACGACGTTTGTTTGCGTAGCACCCGTGGCGGCCCGCGCGCCGCTTCGGTGATCACCCTGACCCGGGTTTCGTCCATGACCCTGCGTTCTCTCGGATTCCTCGCCGCCCTGTGTGTCGCGGCTTCGTCCGCCGCGGCTCAGCGCGGCGCCCAGCAACCCCAAGGGCCTTCCATTCCGCCCAAGGTGCACGTCGTGCCTGGCGTCCGCACCGGCCAGAGCGCCTTCCCGCTCACGAACTACGAGCAGGTGAAGCCGCTCGTCGCCGGCCAGATGGACTTCAAGCACTACCACACAAGCATCGAGATCGAGCAGTGGATGCAGAAGTGGGCCAAGGAGCATCCCGACTTCGTGGACCTCTACGTCGTTG
>VGXW01000404.1 GCA_016873195.1 Planctomycetota bacterium
CGCCGCCGGCGCGGTCTTCCACGTGCAGCACGGTTGCTTCGAGCCGGTGCAGGGCGGGCTGTCGTGGTCGAACGCGGTGAGCGTCTACATCGCGCTGTGGCGCGGAGGTCAGGCGCCACGCAGACGAGCCTCGACCGCAGCGAGGCCGCTCGGCATGAGTCCCGTGCGCAGCTGCCCGCACATCGCCTGATCGCGCCAGACTGCGTGACGCAGGAACTCGGCACAGCCGCCGTCGGCGAACCAACTGGCCATGATCGACCAGTTCATGGCCTTGGCAGGCTTCCCCGCGGGCTCGGGACGATCGCGCAGCCATGCGGCCACCGCGCGGTGCCGGAGCGGGTGCGTGCGCGCGAACGCGGCGCAATCGACGCGTTCGAGGTTCTCGCGATCCGGCAGATCGCACAGGTCGCCACAGTCTCCTGCCTGCATCGGGACGACCTCGATCGTGATGCCGCAGTGCGTCCACGGCGGCATCCCGGCCGGCGGCGCACCGAACCGCGCGAACTCCTGGCGAACCAGGTCGACGGCGGGCGCCGCCGCGCTGCCGGGGTCTGGTCGCCGTCGGCCACGACAACGATCCCGTCGTAGCCGAGGCGGCCGAGCCGGCTCACTTCCTCGAGCCACTTGCCCAGCAGCTTCCGCAGCTGCTCGCGGCCGCCGCACGGCACGATGCAGACTCGGCTGTCGCCCCGCGTGAACAGGTGTGCGCCTCTGGGCAACCTCTCGTTGGCGAACTCCGGAGCAGGCCTCTTCCCACCCGCCGTCGGGTCCTGCCAGCCGGCGACGGTTTCGAACCACCCGGAGAGGAAGTCGCGGTCGTGCATCCCTTCGCAGAGCACGTAGGAATCGCGCGTCATCGCAGATCGTCCTCGATCTGCGTGCGCGCGGCGTTGACCTCATTGCCCGCAAGGCGCTGCACCTTCAGCTCGCCCTGCACGAGCCGCAGCCGGTAGACCGCGAGCAGGTCGAGTTCGTCGTCTCGGAGCGCTGAGAGGACGTCGTCGAGCAACTCCAGGCTGTGCGTCGACATGACGACCTGAGAACCGAGCCTCGCCGCGGCGACGATGACGCGCGCGCTGCGCAGGATCGCGGCACTGTGCTGGTGGGCTTCGGGCTCCTCGATCAGGAACGTGCCCTCCGCGCGTTGGCTCAGTTCGAGCGCGAGGCGGACCAGGGACTCCATGCCGTCGCCGGCGAGGACCGCAGGCACCACGCGATCCTCGTAGGCGATGTGCAGCACCGGCGTGTCGCCTTCGGTCAGGATCTCGAGCCCGCGGATCGACGGGTCGACCTCGGCGAGCAGCTTGCGCGCGGCGTCGATCGCGCCCTTCCTTCGCCGTGCATCGGTGAAGAGCTGGTGCAGCGAGAGCCGCGGCCTTCCCTGACGTTGCTCGAGGAAGGAGGCAGCTCTGCGCTGCGCCTCAGCGCACGAGGCCGCCTGTCCCACGATGCCCGAGCCCCCAGGAGCAGACTCGAGCTTCGTGTGCAACGAGGCACCATCCGTCCAGGTGATCTGGAATGAAGCCCGCCCGTACTCGCCTCGGTATGTGAGCCATCGACGCTGCCCCGGGAGGTTGCCCCAACGCTCCATCACGTTCGTGATCTGGCCATCTGGGCCGCTGCCGAGCTGCAGCGCCTCCAGCACCGAGCTCTTGCCGCACCCGTTCGGTCCCGTCAGCACGGCGATCCGCGGCAGGTCGTGCAGTTCGCCCTTCCGGATGCCGCGGTAGTCCTCGATCTCGATGGACTGGATGATCTGGCTCACGTCCGGATGCTACGCGCGGCCCGACGGCTCCACCGAGCCTCCGGCTGCCACGGCGCCCTGTGCTTCCGCCTCAAGTCGGCCCATGCCATCGGACCGATGAGACCGGCGCAGGAAAGGAAGCATGCGCATCACGTGGTTGCTGGAAGCCGCCGACCAGCTCTGGGGCGGCGTCAAGGTCGCACTCGAGGACGCGAACGCGCTGCACCGGCGCGGCCATCAGGTCACGGTGCTGAGCCGGTCGGAGCCGCCGGCCTGGATGCAGCTCGAGTGCGCGTTCCGGCGCGTGCAGGACTTCCATCCCGAGCACCTGCCGGACGGTGACGTCGTGATCGGCACGTTCTGGACCACGGTGCCGTGGGCCGCGAGCGCGGGCCCGGGCAAGGGCGTGCCCGTGCACTACTGCCAGGGGTACGAGGGCGACAATCCCGAGAACGCGGCGCTGCGCGACCGCATCGAGGCGGTCTACCGGCTGCCCGGCGTGCGCCACGTGACGATCTCGTCGAACCTGACGCAGACGCTGCGACAGCGGTTCGGCCTCGACAGCGTGCAGATCCCCTACGTGATCGACCACGGCGTGCACTTCCCGGGCCCCGAACGCGCGCCGGGCCGGCCGCTGCGGGTCGGCCTCGTCGGCCCGTTCCAGATCGCCTGGAAGGACCTCGCGACCGGCTACGCAGCGTGCCGGCTCGCGCATGCGGCGGGCCAGCAGTTCGTGCTGGTACGGGCGACGAACACCGCGCCCGACCCGGCCGAGCGCGACGCGCCGTTCCCGGTCGAATGGCACCAGCAACTGCCACCCGCGCGCATGGGCGACTTCTACCGCTCGCTCGACGTGCTGCTCGGCACGAGCCGCGGCGCGGAGGAGGGCTTCTTCCTGCCCGCGGTCGAGGCGATGGCGTGCGGCGTGCCCACGGTGCTGACCGACGTTCCGTGCTTCCGCAGCCACGCGCAGGGCCCGGACGACGAGCCCTACGCGCTGTTCGTGCCGCCGCAGGATCCCGCGGCGATGGCCGAGGCGCTGGTCGTCGCGGGCGGCGTGACCAACGTGCGGAGGGCGCTGCGGGCCGCGGGGCTGCGCGTGGCGGCCCGCTACACGGGCGAACGCCACGCGGCCGCGCTCGAGGCGGCGCTGCGCGGGTTCGTGCCCGCGGCGGCCTCCGGCGCAGCACCGCCGGGCACGGGGCAAGGTCCTGCGGTCGCGGACCAGGGACTGGCGGCGCTGCAGCAGCAGCTGTGCTGCGAGGCCGAGGCGCTGCTGGCCCAGGAGCAGCCCGAACTCGCTTCGCGCTGTCTCGAAGCAGCGGCGCTGCTCGCGCCCGAGCATGCCGAGACCCGGCTGCGGCTCGCCGAGGCGAAACTGCGCTGCGGCGATGCGGCCGGGGCCCTCGCAGCCTGCGCGGCGGCGGACGCGCGCGGCGCCGATGGCGCGACCACGCACACGGTCCGCGGCGCGGCGCTGCACGCGCTCGGCCGCGTGGCCGAGGCGGCGGGGGCATTCCAGGCGGCGCTGGCGGCGGGCCCGCGCACGGCCGACGCGTGCAACCGACTCGGCGTGGTGCTCTACCAGGCCGGCGACCTGCGCGGCGCGCGCACCAGCTTCGAACAGGCGCTGCAGCTCGAGCCCGGGCACGGCGACGCGCGCTGCAACCTCGCGGCGCTGGCGACCGCCTGAGGTGCCCGTGCGCATCCTCTGCAACCTGCCGCTCGAGTGCTTCGACGAACGGGCCGCCATGCGCGGCATCGAGCTGGTGACCTACGGGCCGCCCTCGCGCATGGACGTCGACGGCGTGCACTTCCCGTTCGACGTGGCGTTCGATCCCGCCTGCGGCAGCTGGGGCGAACTCGCGGCTTCGCTGCCCGCGGGCTTCCGGCCCGACCTGCTGCTGCTCTACTGGCCGGACCAGGAACCGCTGCCCGCCGGGCTCGAGCACTGCCCGGTGCCCGTCGTCGGGGG
>VGXW01000405.1 GCA_016873195.1 Planctomycetota bacterium
CCTGCTGAGCCTCGTCCCCGCCCAGGATCCGAGACCCGCGCCGGACGCCTTCACCGCCGCCAAGACCAGGCTGCACAAGGCGCTCGACAAGACCGCCGCGCTGCCCGGAGCGGCGTTCGCTGCACAGTGGGGCCCGGAGAAGAAGCAGGACGCCGCCGACGACTTCGTGTTCGGCGCGCCCGCCGCGGGCAGACTCGCGGGCTCGTGGCGGCCCGGCCTGCGCCACTGCCTGTTCGACGACAACGCGGACGAACTGCTGAGCGCCGGCGGGCGCACGATCGCGCGCGACGCCGGCACGGCCTGGACCCTGCGCGCCGGCCGGTTCGCCGACGGCACCGTGGTCGACTTCCTGCCCGATCCGGCGCTGCTGCTCGAGCAGCTCGCGACGTGGGACCTCGCCGTGGTGCACCGCGAGGTCGGCTCGCTCGACGATCGCCCGGTCGAGACGGTCACCGTGACGCTGAGCCCCGACCAGGTCGCCGAGGCGCTCTACATCGGCCTCCTGCCGCCCGCGCTGGCGGGCCAGTCCGGCGGCTTCGGCGCGATGGTCTTCCAGGTCGTCGGCGGCCGGCGCGGCGCGCGGCCGGCGCCGCCCCCGCCCGACGCGGTGGTCGACCTCGCCGTCGCGTTCGATCCGGCCACCGACCTCGTGCAGCGCCTGCACTTCCGCTCCTGGTCGAAGCAGGACGGCACCGTGCGCCAGTTCGGCGCCCGCGGCGGCGTCGCGGTGGTGCGCGTCGCCGCCGGCGTGCAGATCGCCGGGCAGCCGCCGGACGAGGGCGAGGAACCGGCCGAGGGCGAAGCGAAGCCGGGTGAACCGCTGCGCTACGAGAACGGCCTGCCGCTGCGGCCGCGCCGGAAGATGGCCGTCGTCGACTACACCGTGCGGCTGACCGAGCACGGCGCGCCGCCGGCGATCGCCCTCGACGACGCGACGAAGAAGCTGCTGAGGCTCTGACCGCGCGGTTGTAGGCCCGCTGCGGCACGGATCAGGCCAGCACGAGGAACGGCGCGTCCGCCTGCCGCGGGCGGAACGTACCGACCACGGCCTGGCACGGCGTGCCGGCGTCGCGCCACCGCCGCACGACGGTCGCCGCGAGCGCCTCGGGCACCGCGAGCAAGAGCCCGCCCGACGTCTCCGCGTCGTGGATCAGGTCGACCAGGGCCGGCTCGACGCCGGCGCCGATCTGCACCAGCGGGCCGTAGTGTTCCTTGCCGCGCCTGCAGCCCCCCGACAGCACGCCGTCGCGCACGAGTTCGAGGGCGCCTGCCAGCACCGGCAGATCGGCCGCGCGCACGCCCAGCTGCAGCCCGGCACCGTCGGCCATCTCCACGGCATGGCCGACGAAGCCGAAACCCGTCACGTCGGTGGCGCCGTGCACGTCGAGGTCGCGCACGGCCTCGCACGCGGCGCGGTTCAGCGTCGCCATCTGCGCCATCGCCGCCGCCGCCACCGCACCGTCGGCCCGCTCGCGTTTGATCGCGGTCGACACGGGCCCGACCCCGAGCGGTTTGCTGAGCACGAGCACGTCGCCCGCGCGCGCGCCGCCGTTGCGCCAGAACCGGCCGGGGTGCACGAGCCCGGTCACCGCGAGCCCGTACTTGATCTCCTGGTCGACGATCGAGTGGCCGCCGCACAGCACCGCCCCCGCCTCCTGCACCTTCTCGAGGCCGCCCGCGAGCACTTCGCCGAGGATCTCGAGGTCGAGGTCGCGCGGCCAGCCGACCAGGTTCATCGCGGTCAGCGCGCAGCCGCCCATCGCGTAGACGTCCGACAGCGCGTTCGCCGCGGTGATGCGGCCGAACCAGCGCGGGTCGTCGACCATCGGCGGGAAGAAGTCGACCGTCTGCACCAGCGCGCGCTCGGCGTCGAGGCGGAACACGCCCGCGTCCTCGAAGCCGCGGTGTCCCGCGAGCAGGTCGGGATGGTCGATCGGACCGAGCTTCTGGAGAACCTGCCCGAGGCTCCCCGGCGGCAGCTTGGCGGCTCAACCCGAGCCGGAGGCGTAGCGGGTCAGGCGCTTGTCGGGTGCGGTGGACATCGGCGTGCGGTCGTTCAGCGGAAGGCGGTCCGCACGGCGGCGGCGACCGCCTCGAGGTCTTCGAGCAGGAGCGTGCGCGCGTCGAGCAGCAGGGCGCCGCCCTGCAGCCGCGCGAACACGCCGCACGGCCGCGCCGCGCGCAGCGCCGCGGCTGCGGCGTCGCCGCCGGGCAGCGCCACGGCGAAACTCGGCAACGGCCGCGCCGGGTTGGCGCCGGACCCGGCGTAGGACTCGCTCGGCACGACGGTCGCGGGCAGCCCGGGCAGCAGCGCGGCCAGCCGTTCGCTGCGCTCGCGCAGTTCCGCGGGTGCTGCCGCCAGCAACCGCAGCGTCGGCACGTCGCGCAGCGGGTCGCCCGCCGCGTAGATGCGCAGCGTCGCCTCGAGCGCGCCGAGCGTCAGCTTGTCGCAGCGCAGCGCGCGGTAGAGCGGGTGCGCGCGGCAGCGCGCGATCGGCGCGGCGCCGCCGAGCAGGATGCCGCACTGCGGCCCGCCCAGCAGCTTGTCGCCCGAGCAGCACGTCACGTGGGCGCCGGCACCGAGACTGTCGGCGATCCGCGGCTCGTGCTCGAGGCCGGCGATCGGCTGGTTCCACAAGAGGCCCGAGCCGAGGTCGTGCAGCACGAGCACGGACCGGCCCGCCGCGAGCGTCGCGAGGTCGGCGACCGACGGCGTGCTCGCGAAGCCCTCGATGCGGAAGTTGCTGGTGTGCACCTTCAGGAACGCGCCGGTGCGCTCGGTCGTCGCCGCCGCGTAGTCGTGCAGGTGGGTCTTGTTGGTCGTGCCGACCTCGACCATCGTGCAGCCGGCGCGGCGCATCACGTCGGGCACGCGGAAGCCGCCGCCGATCTCGACGAGTTCGCCGCGCGAGACCACGACCTCGGTCCCCGCGCACAGCGCCGCGAGCACGAGCGTGGTCGCCGCCGCGTTGTTGTTGACCACCAGCGCGCCCTCGGCGCCCGCCAGCGAGCGCAGCAGCGCCGCGACGCCGCGTTCGCGCTGGTCGCGCTCGCCGGTGCGCGGGTCGACCTCGACGATCGCGTAGCCGGCGGCCGCGACCAGCGCGTCGACCGCCGCGCGCGGCAGCGGCGCCCGGCCGAGCCCCGTGTGCAGCACCACGCCGGTCGCGTTGAGCACGCGCGCGTGGCGCGGCCGCAGCGCCTCGGCGCAGCGCTGCAGCAGCAGCGGCGCCGCCGCCTCGGGGCGGCAGCGCGCCGCGACGGCCGGCCCGTCGAGTTCCCCCGCGAGCACCTGTCCGCGCAGTTCCTCGAGCAGGCCGCGGGCCACCGCGACCAGCACGGCGCGCGGCACGTCCGCGAGTGCCGGCGCGCGCACGAGTTCGTCGACGGACGGCAGGCAACGCAGGGCCGCGGCGCGTTCGGGTTCGGGTCTGGGCATCGTCGGAGCGGCCGCTACCATACCGGCCCCCCATGCCGAGCGCCGCACCCAAGCCCGGTCCCGACCCGCGGGAGCACGCGCTGGCGAAGACGCTGGGCCTGCCCGACCTCGTCGCGCGCGTGCTGCTCGCGCGCGGCCTCGGCGACCCCGACCGCGCGCGCGGCTTCCTGCGCCCGGACCTCGGCGCACTGCACGATCCGTTCGCCTTCCGGGACATGCCGAAGGCCGTCGCGCGGATCCGCGCCGCGCTGCGCGCCGGGGAGACGATCCTGGGG
>VGXW01000406.1 GCA_016873195.1 Planctomycetota bacterium
AGAGGCGCGGCGCCGCGTTCACTTCGAGCACGAGCACGGCGTCGCGCCCCGGCAGCAGGTCCACGGTGCCGCACGGCAGCCCGGTCGCGCGCAGCGCGCGCAAAGCGAGTTCGGCGGCCGCCGCATCGGGCGCGAGCACGCGCGGCCGCCGCGCATCGCCGGTGAGCCGGCCCGGATCCTCGAGCAGCGCGAAGCAGCTGTCCTGCGCCACGGCCGCGATCCAGGTCGCCTGGTGATCGAGGAACGGTTGCACGACGTGGCGGTCGGTGCGCAGGTCGTCGCGCGCGGCGAGCTGGCCTCGGCCGTCGAGCACGGCGGCACCCCGTCCGCCCCAGCCGACGCGCGGCTTCACGATCACGGGCCCGTCGAGCGTCGGCACCGCGGGCACCGCGGTCGCGAGCCAGGTCGGCGGTGCTGGCACGCCGGCGCGGCGGAACGTTTCGGCCGTGTGCCACTTGTCCTCGGCGGCCAGCAGCTGGTCCGGATCCGGAACCAGCCGGTGGCCGGCGGCGGCGAGCGCGCGCGCGGTCGCACCCACGAACGCCCAGTCGTCGTCGGTGCGCAGGTCGAAGCGGAACACGACGTGCTCGGGCAGCGCGGGCAGGGGCTCGACCCGGTGCAGCGGCACGATCGCCATCGGCACCCCGCGCGCGGCGAACGCGCCCGCGAGCAGTTGGTCGCTGGCCTCGTCCACCGGATTGCCGTGCACGCTGTAGTCGAGCAGCGCGGTCTTCACGGGCTTGCCTTCCTTTGCGCGAAGGCCGCGGCGAAGCCGGCGAGTTCGCACCGCGCCAGCGCCGCGCCGACGTCCTCGTGCAGGAACGCGTCGCGTTCGGCGTTGCGTTCGCTGGCGTAGGCGAGGCCCGGCAGGGCGACGACGCCGCGGCCGGGGTGGCACATGAGCTCGGTGATGCCGTCCGGCAAACGCGCGAGCGCGGCGCAGAGCCGGGCCGGGGTCCAGTAGGGACCGGGCTCCACGCCGCCGAGGAAGTGATCCGCGGCCGGCACGCCCGCGGCCCGGCAGCGCGTGCGCATGCCGGCGTCGAGCGAACGCACGGGGATGCGGTGAGGCCGCGCGAGCTCGAGCACGAGCTCGAGCAGTCGGCCGTCGCGCGCGTGCAGGTGTTTGTGCACGTCGAGATGTGCTGGTGCGCGGCCCGCGAGTGCCTGGAAGGCCGCGAGCTGGGCCCGCCACTCGCGCGCGACGTCGGCGAGGTCGAGCGCTTCGAGCTGGGCCCCGGCGTCGCCGCGGAAGGCGCCGTCACCGCCGACGAGCGACGGCACGGGAACGCTGCTCGCCGGTTGGCCGAGCGTGAGGTCCAGGTGCAGGCCCGGGGCCACGCCGCCGAGCCGCGACAGGTCGGGCGCGCACGGCCTGTTCACGAGCACGGACACGGCGGTCACGCACCCGGCGGCGACCAGATCGACGATGCCGTCGTCCACTTCGCGCGCGAGGCCGTAGTCGTCGGCGGTGACGATCAACCTGGCCGTCATCGCCGCACGCCCTCGTAGACGCGGCCGGGAAACCAGCAGCCATCGGGACCGTCGGTGAACTCGGCCTCGCCGCGCGCGCGCATCGCCCACAGGTGCTCGGCCATGCCGGGTGCAAGCGCGTCGAACTCCGCGCGCGTGAAGCAGCGCCGCTTCTCGCCGAGCACCGTCACGTCGAAGTGTTCGCCGAACGCCCTGAGCATGCGGCGCGGGTTGGCGATGCCGTGGTGGTAGAAGACGAGCCGGCCGCCGGCCCGCAGCCGTGCGGCGCTCTGCGCGAGCAGCGGCAAGGTCCAGCGCGTGCCGTCGGGGCCGCCGTCGTAGCGCGGGTCGAACGGGCGCGGGCCGGGTTTGTGCGGCAGCAGGGCCACGACGAGGTCGAGCGGGCCCTGCACCGGCTCGAGCAGGCTGCCGGCGAGGATGCGCACGTTGGCGAGGCCGTTGACGGCCGCATTGTGGCGCGCGATCGCGACCGCCACGGGGTCGACGTCGGTGCCGTGGACGAGGGCGGCGCCGGCGCGCGCGGCGAACAGGCTCATCAGCGCGGTGCCGCACGCGGGTTCGGCGACCACTGAGCCCGGCTCGACGCGCAGGTGGTCGAGGATGAACTGCGTCGCATGGTCGGCGAGCAGGTGGGCCGGGCCGTGCTCGACCACGGTGCCGCACGCGAAGTCGTGCCGGCGTGGGCCGTCGTCGCGCACCGTGCCGGGATAGTCGTCGCTGCGGATCATCGGGACGTCGCGGCTGCGCACCGGCCACCGCGTGCGGGGAGGAGAGCCGGAACGGGTGCGGACCGCAACGCCGGCCCGCGGGTCGGTTGCCCGGCACCGCGCCCTCGGCCCGGGCCGGCACGGCCGATGCCGCGCGGGTCGCAGCGGCCGGATCGGCTGCGCCGGGCGGTCCGAAGTCGCCTGGGTCGCGCAGCGCGACGCGGGTCGGTCGCGCTTGCAGAACCTCCGCCTGCGGGCTGCACTGGCGCGGTGACCACCCCGCAGTTCGTTCCGTATCGCGACCGCCATGAGCCCGCCGAGCCACCCGAACGCGCCGCCGCCGCGTTCTGCTCGGTGATGCAGAGGCGCCGCAGCGTGCGCATGTTCAGCGACCGCCCCGTGTCGCGGGCGACGATCGAGTGGTGCGTGCGCGCCGCGCACAGCGCGCCGAGCGGCGCCAACAAGCAGCCGTGGCGCTTCGTCTGCGTGCAGGACCCCGCCGTGAAGGCGAGGATCCGCGCCGGCGCCGAAGCCGAGGAACGCGAGTTCTACGGTCGCCGCGCCAACGCCGAGTGGCTGCGCGACCTCGAGCCGCTCGGCACCGACGAGCACAAGGAGTTCCTGACCACGGCCCCGTGGCTCGTCGTCGTGTTCCAGCTCACGCACACCGACGGCGGCGGGCAGGTCTACTACCTGAAGGAATCGGTCGGGCTCGCCTGCGGCCTGTTCCTGGCCGCCGCGCACCACGCCGGGCTCGCGACGTTGACGCACACGCCGAGCCCGATGGCGTTCCTCGGTGAGATCCTCGCCAGGCCGGCGCACGAGCGGCCGTTCCTGCTGATCCCGGTCGGCCATCCGGCCGACGACTGCGTGGTGCCGGCGTTCGCGTGCGAACGGCGGCCGCTCGACGAGGTGATGGTCGTGGTCTGATCGCGACGTCCGCTCGGTTGGCGATCCCAGCCGGCCGAGGCGCCGGAGGGTCGCGAGACCGGCGGTCAGGCCGTCGCGCATCTGCACGTTGGCGAGGCGCCGCACATGCGAACCCGAGATGTTCCGGCCATGCAGTTCGACGAGCTTCCGTCGTCGTCGCCTCCGGCGTCCACCGCGAGCCTCCCGGTCGCGCCCGGTAGCATGCCCGGCGCTCTTCCAGGAACACGAATGCTCCCGAACCCGTACCTCCTCCGCTTCCGCTGCTTCCTGCGCGCCGGCTCGTCCGCCGCGTTCGTCCCGCTCGCTCTCGCCCAGGCCCCACCCGCCGCCGCGGCGCGCCGCGCCTGCGAGATCGCCGACATCTACCGCGTGCTCGGCGTCGGCAATCCCGCGGTGGCCCCCGGCGGCGCGCGCATCGCCTTCGCCGTGCGCCACACCGAGCTCGAGGCCGGCAGGAGCTGGTCGGAGCTGTGGCTGTGCGCCGGCGACGGCAGCGGGCTGCGGCAGATGACGACCGGCCACCACGGTGACACCGATCCGTGCTTCTCGCCCGACGGGCGCACGCTGCTGTTCGTCTCGAA
>VGXW01000407.1 GCA_016873195.1 Planctomycetota bacterium
GTCATATCGCGCCGCCGGATCGCGGGCCAGGACGGCCCGATGGCCGGCGGCCGGGCCGAAGGACCGCGTCGGCCGCGCGCCCTCGAGGCCGGGCAACCCGGAAGATCCGTCCGCACCGCCGCTTCCGCCGCCCCGCCTCAACCCCCGCCGCCGCGCATGCCGATGAGTTGCCGGCAAGGAATGAAGTCGGGAAACGGCACCCACGAACTGACGCGAATCGCAACGGCCTACATCGCCAGCTTCGCGTTCGGGCTGACCTTCCTCGTCGCGTCGCTGCGCGGCGTCGACGGCGTGACCGCGCTGTTGCGCGCCACGACCGTGGCGGGCATCGCCTTCGTCGCGGGCTGGCTGCTGGCGCCCCCCGTCGTCGACGTGGTGCTGACCGCGATCGCGCGCGACGAGGCGAAACGCGCCGCCGACCGGGCCAAGGAGGACGAGGCGTGAGGAGCGGCGGCAGCAAGCTGCTGCGCAGCGGCGCCGAGCGCGACCGCCTGGTCGAGCAGTACCTGCCCCTCGTGCGCTACGTCGTCGCGCGGCTGCCGGTCACGATGCCCGCGTCGCTGGACCGCGACGACTTCTACTCGGTCGGCGTGATGGGCTTGATGCACGCCGCGGCGACCTTCGACCCCGCGCGCGGGGCGTCGTTCAAGACGTTCGCCTACACCGCGGTGCGCGGCGCGATCCTCGACGAACTGCGCAAGCACGACCCCGTGCCGCGCAACCGGCGCGACCGGCTGCGCAAGATGGAGCGCGCGAGCGCTGCACTGCACGCCGAACTCGACCGCGAACCCACGCTGGCGGAACTGGCCAAGGTGCTCGGCTGCACCGAGGGCGAACTCGACGAGGACCTGCAGGCGCTGCATACGAGCCGCACGCTGTCGCTCGACGAGG
This sequence comes from Planctomycetota bacterium, assembly GCA_016873195.1. Classification (GTDB taxonomy): domain Bacteria; phylum Planctomycetota; class UBA1135; order UBA1135; family UBA2386; genus VGXW01. The sequence goes on from VGXW01000407.1 coordinate 892, forward strand.
GCCGCGGCGGCGACGAGGACGGCGGCACGCTCGGCAGCCAGATCGCCGCGGCCGTCGCCGACCCGGGCCACAACGCGGACGACCGCGAGAACCGCGATCGGCTCGCGAAGGCCATCGCCGAGCTGCCCGAGACCGACCGCCACGTCGTCGTGCTCTACTACCACGAGCAGCTCTACCTGAAGGAGATCGGCCAGATCCTCGGCGTGACGGAGTCGCGCGTGAGCCAGATCCTGACGCGCGCGATCGAACGGCTGCGCTGGAAGCTCAAGGTGGAGGAATGAGCCATGGACGCTCTGCGAGGTCTGCCCGCGGTGCCCGGCGTCGTGCCCGTGCAGGAACGCAATCCCGGCGGCAACAAGGCGAACGCCGAGGCGTTCCGCCGGGCGCTGCAGCAGCAGGGCGGCGAGGACGAGGCGACGGACCGGCCGGTGCGACCGGCGCTTCAGCCGCGGCCCGGGATCGGCCGAAAGGACGGTGCGGCGACTTCCCATCACGTCGACGTGCTCGCGTGACAGCCGCCCCCGTATTGCCATGACGGACCCGAAGACGACCCAGCGCGTGATCCGCCGCGACGCCGTGCGGCTCGTGCCGCAGCCGGCCCTCGTCGCCTGCGGCGGCGGGCCGGGCGCGGGCCAGGGCCCGATCGCCGTCGTGCCGCTGCTCGACGGCGAGGCCGTCGCCGGCTTCGAGATCCGCTGCAGCTGCGGCGCCACCGCGCTCGTCGAATGCATCTACCCCCCCGGAGAGCCCAGATGAACCCCCCGCGCGCGCGCCGCCCGTTCCTGTTCGCGCTGCTGCTGCTCGCCGCCTGCCAGAGCGCCACGGACCTGCTCTACGAACCGAAGCCGCAGGACCGCCTCGACGGCTACGAGGGCAGCCTCGCCGAGGCCGGCATCAACACCGAGATGGACTGGGGCCCCAAGCAGAACCTGCTGCTCAGCCAGTACAAGACGCTCAAGGAGGAACAGGCGCGGCTGCAGAAGCGGCTCGACGAGGCGCTCGCCGAGAACCAGAACCTGAAGACGCAGCTCAACGGCGCGAACGAAGTCGCGCAGCGCGAGAAGACGCAGCGCGTGCAGAGCGAGGCGCAGCTCGAGCTGCGGCAGCAGAAGCAGCGCGAACTCGAGGCGACGGTGCTGAGCCTGCGCATCGAGAAGGCCAAGCTCGAGCAGCAGAACCTGCTGAGCCGCATCGACGCGCTCGAGCAGTCGCTCGCGCAGTCGAACCCCCAGTCGAATCCCCAGTCGAACCAGCAGTCCGCGCCGAAGAGCGCCGAACCCGCGGCCGCGCCGCCGGGGCGCCAATGAGCCGCGCGCTGCTCTGGCTCGGCTGCCTCTGGCTGGCCGGTTGCCAGTTCGCGCGGGCGCCCGAGCCCAAGGTGGTCAACTGCTACCTCGCCGAGCGCGCCGACCTTGCCAACGTGCGCCGCATCATGGTGCTGCCGTTCACGCAGGAGGACGGCGTGCAGGCCGACTGCCAGCAGGTACGCGACGCGTTCGTCGCCGAACTGCAGAAGCTGCGCCGGTTCGAGGTCGTGCCGCTGCCCGTCGACGCGCAGGAGGACGACGTGCTGAACCGGTCGATCCACCGCGGCCGGCTGTCGACCGAGGCGATGGTGCGCCTGTGCAACCGCTACGCGCTCGACGGCGTGTTCGTCGGCACCGTCACGAAGTGGCGCGCCTACCAGCCGCCGCACCTCGGCATGCGCACGCAGCTGATCTCGGTGCACTCCGGCGCGACCGTCTGGGCCGTCGACGCGATCTACGACACGAGCGACCGCACGACGGTCGCGGATCTGCGCCACTACGCCGAGCACGTGCAGCAGCACGACGGCTCGCTGCACGGCTGGGAGATGACGATGCTCGCGCCGACGCGCTTCCTGAACTACGTCGCGTGCCGGTTCGTCGGCACGTGGACCGAGAGCTGAGGCGGCGCGCCGGCCGGGAAGGCCCCTCGGGGCGCGCATTCGGCCGCACGGGACCGTAGGCTGTCCGCCCCCCGACCCGGATCCCGACGCGTGTACTCCCTCCTCCTCTGCAGTGCGATCGCCCTGGTCCTGGGCTTCTCCGGCACCCTGCTCGACTGGTGGCACTGGGCCTGGGCGATCCTGTTCTCGGTGCTCGCCTTCGCCGTGGCGTGGGTGCTGCTGACGCGCTGGTTCGCCAAGCGGCTGCAGCCGCCGCTCGCGCGCGTGCAGCGGCTGACCCAGGACGGCAACCTCGACGGCGCGATGCAGGGCCTCGAGTCGATGCTGCCGATCTGCCGCTGGGTGCCGCTGCTGAAGGGGCAACTGCTCGCGCAGATGGGCATGCTCGCGAACTTCCAGGGCGATCAACCGAAGGCGATCACGCTGCTCGGGGGCGCCTCGCTGCGCTCGCCCGACGCGCGGCTCGTGCTCGGCTGCATCCACTACCGGCAGGGCGACAGCAAGCGCGCGATCGAGATCCTCAGGCTCGCCGCGGCGATCAACAAGAAGCACGCGCTGCTGCACAACACCTACGCGTGGATGCTGCACAAGAGCGAACGCGGCGACGAGGCGCAGGCCGTGCTGGCCGCCTACCTGAAGCGCGACCCGAACAACGGACCGAGCAAGGAGAACCTGCTGCGGCTGCAGAACCGCACGCGCATGACGATGCAGGGCTTCGACATGCAGTGGTACGCGCTCGGCCTCGAGCGGCCGCCGCAGGCGATGGGGCAGATGCGCCGCGCGCCGAAGGGCTTCCGCGAGCCGCCCAAGCAGCGCGGCTGATCGGGCGGGGCCCGGGTGCGGTGGATCGGGAGACCGGGCGGGGCCCGGGCTCGGCGCC
>VGXW01000408.1 GCA_016873195.1 Planctomycetota bacterium
GGGTACCTCGCGCGCGGCTCGCGCAACCACATGCGCTCGTTCTACGGCCAACTCGAAGGCTACGGCGTGATCTACACGGGCCTGGTCCTGACGCCGGCGCAGATCCAGGCGATCGTCACGACGCCGCACGAGGCCGGCCCGGTCGACGAGAACGGCGTGCCGCTGTAGCGCGGGCCGCGGTGCCTGTTCCCGTCCGCCTTGCTCCGCACCTCTGCATGGACAACGCCCAGACCTTCTCGATCCTGGCCCTCGCTGTCGTCGCCGGCGTCGGCGCGTTCTGCCTGTCCTACGCGATCGCCGTCTGGCGGTCGCGCAACCGGGCGACGCAGGCGCCGGCGCGCTCCGGCCGCCTGCTCGGCACGATCGCGTGGACCCTGGTCGTCGCCGGCGGTGGCCTGCTGGCCGCGGTCGCGATCCGGCGCGAGGTCGACGGCCGGCAAGGCGTGCTGCGCACCGACTCGCTGTTGACCGTGCGCGCCCAGGAAGGGCTCGAACCGATCGAGCTCGTCGCCGCGGACGAGGTGGCCGAGGGCGCCGTGGCGGCCCGCTTCGTGTCGCCCGAGCGGCGGTCCCGCCTCCGCGTGTTGACCCTCGATCAGGAGCGCTGGCGGCGCGAGCAGGAGGTCGTGCGCGCCGAACCGCCAGCACTGGACCCCGAGCTCGTGCGCAATCACCAGCGCGCCGCGCTCGACATGCAGATCCTGCGCGGCTCGCTCGACCAGATCCTGCCGGCGAAGGAGGCCGTGCGGCGCGAGGCGCTGCACGCCCGCCTCGGCCGCGAGCAGCGCCTGCGGGAGCTGGACAGCGAACTGGCCGCCGAGCAACGGCGGCGCAAACAGGCTGCGGCGCGCCTCGCCTACCTCGAGAAGCTGGCCGGGCAGATCGAACGGCTGTCGCAGTCCGCGATGGCCTCGGAGAAGGACCAGGCCGCGACCGAAGCGGACCGCAAGGTGGCCGCCGAGGAGGTGGACAAGGCGGACGAGCGGATCGTGTTCCTCGGTCGCGAACGGCAGCAGGTCGAGGACGCCCTGCGGCGCTTCGACGAACTGGCGCAGGCGCAGGCCGAGCTGTTCGCGCGCGAGGAGGAGCAGATCCGGGCCCGCTACGCCCCAGGCGGCCGAGCAGGAACGCGACCACAGCAGCGCGCTGGCCGCCGATCGCGCGCGGGCCGAGCGGCTGCAGCGCGAGCGCATGGCCCAGCTCGACCTGCAGGTCAGGGCCTGCGAGGCCGAGGCCGAGGGCATCGAGGAGATCCTCACCGTCCGCGCGCCGTTCGCCGGCCGCGTCGTGTTCCGCGAGCCTTCGCCGCGCACGGCCTATCGCCCGGCACCGCTGCTCGTGGTGGCGCGCGACGAGGGGTTCCGCGCCCTCTTGCCGCTGCCGCGCGAGGAGGCGGCGCTGCTCGCCGAGGCCGAGCGCATCGAGCTCGCGCTGCGCGCACCGTCCCCGGACTGGCGCTTCCCGGCGCGGTTCCTGCGCGCGCGGCCGCTCGCCGGAGTGGACGACAGGGTCGAGGTGGAACTGCTCTGCTCGCCGCCGGACGAGTGCATCCGGGCGCTGGCCCGCGACGAGTCGGTCGCGGTGGAACTGGCCTGGCGCGCGCCGCTGCACCGCCTCCCCCTGGGTCAGGTGGGTGGTCTGTTCTGCCTGCTCGGTCTCTTGCTGGCCCTGTTCCGGCTCTTCGTCGGCGGCGGCTCGCGCGCGGCCGCGGCGGGCGCGGCACCCGCTGCCCTGGCCTGGTCCGAGATGGAGGGCGTGATCGAACTGCAGGGCATGCGGCTGCTCGAAGGGCTGCGCCGGGCCGCGGTCGACGACCCGCAGCTCACGGCCCTCGAGTGGGCGATGGACCGCCACCACGAACGCGCGGTGGCGGTGCTGCGCCGGGTGCTCGGCAAGGCCGACGACCTGCACGGGCTCGTCACGACGACGCTCGCTGCCCTGGCGGCGAGCCAGCCGCCGGACGGGGGCAACGGCCACCCGGTGGGACATCTGGCCGAGCGGCTCACGCGGCTCGTGCGGGTGCTCTTCCCGGCGACCGTGACCGAGCTGCGGCTCCGTCCCGATCCGCGCGTGGTGGAACGGCCACACCGCGCACGCCAACTCCCCGCGGCGGGCGAATAGGCCCGTGGAGCCCCCGGCTCCGCCGCCGCGGCTCGCGGTGACCGCGCTGTTCGGCGCCGGGCTCCTGCTCGCCGTCGCGCTCGCCGCCCGGGCGCCCCTGGACTTCGTGCGCTGGGCCGACGAACTGGTGGCGCGCGACCGTTCGTGGTTCGTCACGGCGGGCCCCCTCTTCCTGGCGTTCTGCACCCTGCTGGCCACGGCGCGGTGGCTGCTCGTCTACGTCTGCTCCTTCCGCGAGCATCTGCGGCAACGCACAGCGCCGCCGGCGGACGGGCCGCTGCCGTCCGTGTCGATCCTGGTGCCTGCGTTCAACGAGGGGCCCAACATCGACCGCGCGATGTTGTCCCTGCTGACGCTCGACTACCCGCACTACGAGGTCGTGTTCGTCGACGACGGCTCCACCGACGACACCTTGCAGAGGGTGCGGCGCTACGCGGGCGGCACGGCGCCGAAGGTCCTGGTCCACAGCAAGCCGAACGGCGGCAAGTGGAGCGCCCTGAACCTCGCCTTCCAGCACTCGACCGGCGAGCTCGTGCTCTGCGTCGATACCGACTCCCACCTCGACCGGCGGGCGCTGCGCATCCTGGTCGGCCGGCTCGCCGACCCGCAGCTCACCGCGGTCACGGGGCAGGTCCGCGTGCGCAACCGCGACCGGTTGCTGACGCGGCTGCAGGCGCTCGAGTACCTGCTCAGCAACGGGGCCATCCGCATGGCGCAGAGCTGGACCGAGACCGTGCTCGTCGTGCCGGGCCCGCTCGGCCTCTATCGGCGCAGCGCGCTCGAGGAGATCTACCTGCGGTACGGACGGCCCCACGCCGCGCGGGCGCCGGGCTGGGTGGCGGGGCCCTACGAGCCCGACACGTTCGCCGAGGACTTCGACCTGTCGCTGGCCGTGCTCTACTCGGGAGGGCGCATCGCCTACGAACCCCGCGCCGTGGCCCACACGCGGGCGCCGGAGTGGATGTTCCCGCTGCTGAGCCAGCGCTACCGCTGGGCGCGCGGCTCGCTGCAGGTGCTGCGCAAGTACGCGCTGCGGGCGTGGCGCGACCCCTCGCTGCGCCGGGGCTGGGTCATGCTGTGGGTCGCCGCTGCCTACCTGTTCTACCTGCTGATCCAGCCCGTTCTGGTCGCGATGGCGCTCGGCTTCCTGTGCACGATGATGCTGACCGGCGTCGACGTCACGGCGGCGCTGGTGGTGCTGGGCGGCTTCCAGCTGTTCACCGCGTTGGCCGTCTGGCTCTATGCACTGATCCACGGCGAACAACGGCGCCTGCTGCTGCTGGTGCCGCTCTACGAGGTCTATCAGGCGATCCCGGTCAACCTCGGGTGGGCGATCGGCATCGTCGACGAACTGCGCGGCTGCCGCATGCGGTGGTAGGGCGGCGGCGGTCCGGCCGCGTCCCCCGATCGCTCCCGCTTGCGACCTTGGGCTGAAGCCGGCCCCGGCGCGACCCCGCTAGAATCCGCCCCGGCCCATGATCCCGAAGCTGCTCCGCATCGCCGTGCCCCTGCTCGCCCTCGCCGGCGCCGCCGCGTGGCTGCTCCGCCCGTCCCC
>VGXW01000409.1 GCA_016873195.1 Planctomycetota bacterium
GCAGCACGAGGCCGCCGCGCTGCGCGCGAACCGCGGGCTGCAGGACCGCTTCCAGGCCGACGCGATGCGCGAGGTGCAGCGGATCGCCGGCGACCTCGGCCTCCTGGTGCGCGCCGTCTCGGTCAACTGGGGCCTGAACGACGACGAGGCCCAGGCGATGGAGCTGCGCAATCGGCGCCGCGCGGAGGAGCTGCGCGACTTCGACTACGAACGCGCCCGGCGCGAGCTCGAACGTGAAGCCGCGGCGACGACGTTCCGCCTGCGCAGCGACGTCGACGTGCAGAAGCTGAAGGCGGCCGGTGAGCAGGAACTCGCGCAGCTGCTGCTCGGCAACCAGTTCGCGATCGAGGACGCGCGCGCCACCGGCCAGCGCCTCGTCGCCCGCAAGGCCCTGCAGCACGACCTCGAAACGGCCAAGGACCGCCGCCTCGCCGGCTACGACGCCCGGCTCGGCGACGAGACCAACGAACTCGAGCGCAAGAAGATCGAGATCGAACGGAAGAAGCTCGAGATCACGTTCGACGCGGAGGCGCGGCGCCTTCTGCTCGAGATGAAGAAGCTCGAACAGCTCGCCGAACTCGAGGTGGCCGAGGCCGGCCACGCGCTGCAGATGAAGAAGCTCGGCGGCCTGCAGGACCTCGAGCTCGAGAAGACCAAGGCGCTGCACGGCCTGAAGAAGGACGAGTTCCTGACGCAGCACCAGGCGGAGCTGCAGGCAAAGCAGCAGGCGAGCCGCGCCGAGCTCGAGAAGATGCAGCTGCAGGCCGCGATGACGCCGGACCAGATCCTCGCGATCCAGGCCGGGCTGTCGCCCGCGATCGCCGCCGTGTTCGCCGAGAAGGCGAAGGCCGGCGGCGCCGACCGCGAGGCCCTGCTGCGCGAGATGCTCGCGATGAGCAAGGAGGCGAAGGTCGAATCGGCGGCGCAGGCCGAGGCCATGTTCCAGCGCGCGGTCGACCGGCTGGCCCAGGTCGGCGCGGCGAAGGCCGGCGTCGACGTGCCCGGCGGGCCCGGGCCGATCCTCGGCGGAGCCGAGTGCCCGAAGTGCCACTTCAAGGTCCCGGTCGGCGACCGCTTCTGCAAGAACTGCGGTCACCAGATGCGGACCTGAGCTACCGTGCGCCGCAACGCGGCGTCCCACCAACCGACGAAACACACCTTCGACGCCGCTGCGGCGTTTCCTTGGAACCGCGATGGAGTGGAAGGGATACCAGCCCTGCTGTCGCGTGCGCGCCCTCGACGGCGCAGCGCGGATCTGCCCGGACTGCGGGCAGGTGCTGCTGCGCTGCCGCTCGTTCGCCGGCTGCCGCGCGCTGCTCGGTCCGCTCGAAGCGTGCCCGATCCACGTCGCGCCGCGCCTTCAGCTGCAGCGGGGCGCCGTACTCGCGGCGAACCTCGGCGATCGCATCACCCTGCCGCTGGTGCTCGCCAACGCTTCGGGCGCCGGCGGCGAACTGCGGCTGCGGCGCCTCTTGCGCATGCTGCCCGGCCAGGAGCCCGAGGAGCTGACGCCGCTGTGGGAAACCGTGCGTCCCGGCGAAGAACGTTCGTTCACGGTCGAGACCGGCGTGCTGGAGGCCGGCGGCACGAGCCGCGTCAGCCTCGTGCTGGTGCTCGCGACGAGCCTCGGCGGCGTCGACGAGGACTACGCCTTCGCCACCGAGATCCTGCTGCGCGTGCGCCGCGACGAGACGAAGCAGATCGTGCAGAACATCCGCGTCGAGGGCGGCAGCTTCGCCGCGGGGGCCTCGGCCGTCGTGCAGACGGGCCCGTCCGTGCACGAGAGCTGGAAGCCGGCGGACGGCGGACCGGGCGACGCGCCGGCACCGCTCGCGCTCGAGCGCGCCGAAGCCTTCGAACTGCGTCACGGCATCCGCGGCTACCGCGACGAGGGCTGCCGCGTCCCGAGCACCGTCGAACTCGAGTGCCGCGGGTTCCGCGCCGACGACGCGCCGCCCGCTGGCCGCCCGTTCGCGGGCGGAGCGCGCTTCGCCGCCGGCCGCAACGGCCGCAAGGCCCGCGCGGACAACCCCACGCCGAACGACCTCGCGCTGCGGATCTACCGCGGCACCGGGTCCGCCGTCGACGCCGAGCGCACCGGGCGCATCTCGGGCCGGCACTTCGAGCTGTTCCTGCAGAACGACCGCCTCGTGCTGCGCGCGCTCGGACGCCACGGCACCTGGCACGGCGATGCGGCGCTGCCGGCGGGAACCGAGGTCGTGCTGCAGCCGGGCGACCGGATCGCGGTGCTCGAGCCGGCGACCGCCGTGCCGCAGATCGCCGTGGCGATGCACGCGCGGGGTCCGACCGTCGAGCGGATCGTGCTGGAGCGCCGAGGATAGGAATCCCCATGTTCTGCCCCAACTGTGGTCAGCCCGCCGCCGCCGACGCCCGCTTCTGCCCCGGCTGCGGCACTGGGCTCGCGACGGGTGCCACGCCGCGCCCGACGCCCGCGTCGCCCACGCCGGCGCGCACGCCGCCTGCGGCGCAGCAGACCTTCAGCGGCGGCCAGACGCTGGCCGGGCCGGGCAGCAACCAGGCGCTGCTCGAGCCGGGCGCCGTGTTCCACGGCCGCTACCGCATCGAGAACGTGCTCGGCCGCGGCGGCATGGGCGTGGTCTACTGCGTCCACGACGACGTGACCGGCGACCGCGTCGTGCTGAAGGTCATCCTGCCTTCGCTGGTGGACTCCGAGGACCTCTCGCGGCGCTTCCTGCGCGAAGGCAAGCTCGCACGCGACCTGCGCCACGCGAACATCGTCTCCGTCTACGACGTCAACTGCGCCGACGGGATCTACTACCTCTCGATGGAGCTGCTCGAGGGCACGAGCCTGCGCAAGTACCTGTTCGAGAACCTGCGCAGCAAACGCGAAGTGCCGCTCGCCGAAGCCTGCCGCATCCTGCGCCCCGTGCTCGCCGGGCTCTCCGCCGCGCACGAGGCGGGCGTGATCCACCGCGACCTCAAGCCCGAGAACGTGATGCTGCTCGGCGATCCCGCCGGCGACCCGCTGCGCGTCAAGATCCTCGACTTCGGCATCGCGCGCGCGCTGCGCAGCAAGGAGAACCTGACCGTCGCGGGCGCGGCGATGGGCACGCCGATCTACATGGCGCCCGAACAGGAGACCGGCGCGGACACCGCCGGGCCCGAGGCCGACCTCTACTCGGCCGCGGTGATCTTCTACGAGATCCTGCTCGGCATCCCGCCGCGCGGGCGCTGGGAACTGCCGGGCAAGGTGCGCCCGGCGCTGCCGCCGGCGCTCGATCCGTTCTTCGAGAAGGCGCTGCACAGCCATCCGTCGCGGCGCCTTCGCAACGTGGCGGAGTTCCTGCAGGCGATGGAGAAGGCCGCGGGCGGCGGCCGGCCGGCGGCGCCGCCGGTGGTGCCGGTGGCCCCCGTGGCCCCGGTCCGGCAACCGCCGCCGATCCCGCACGCGGTCACGCCGCCGCCGATCCCGCACGAGGTCCCCCCGGAGCCCGAACCCGCCGAGGACCGGCCCGATCCGCTGGCGGGATTCACGCCGGCGTGGACCAAGAGCAAGCTGCCCTGGCCGTGGAGCAAGCTGCAGTGGACCATCCTGCACGCCGTGCCCTGCTTCGCGTGGACGGCCTGGCTCACGCTGGCGCTGCGCACGCGCAAGGGCAAGCACTTCCTCTACGCGGCGATCTACTCGCTG
>VGXW01000410.1 GCA_016873195.1 Planctomycetota bacterium
GCCGTCGCTGAGCGCCCCGGAGCGGCGGTTCCTCGAGCGGCAGAGCGAGCTGGCGCGGCGGGACGACTGACCGGGCCGACACCGCACTGTGGTGTAGCTGCGGCGGGGGGCGCTCCCCGATAGCATGGCCACTGTCCACGGACCAACCGCCACGGATCCACCGCCGATGCGCCGCGTTCTCCTCGCCGTTCTCTCCCTCTCCCTGTCCCTGGTCCTGCCGAACGCGCTGCGCGCCCAGGTCACCCGGGAGCAGTTCCGCGCCGAGTTCAACAAGGCGTTCGAACTCGGCGACCAGAAGATGATGGACCAGGCCATGCGCAAGGACCGCGCCGCGACGCTGGCCGCCACCTACTTCGAGGAACTCTGCGTCGACCTGGTGGCCGGCCGCAAGGAGGTCGCCCCGAAGGTCGAGGCGATGCGCGCGTCGTGGGGGCGCTGCTTCGAGAAGAGCGGCACGCTCGACCGGCTGCAGCGCTGGGTCGAGGGCACGCAGGCGTCGACCTACGACTCGGTGCAGCGCGGCCGGGAGAACGCCGCCAAGACCTGGAACTTCTACACGACCACCAAGGACGCCAACCGCGAGGAGGTCCTCAAGGTCATGCGCAACTTCGCGACGCTGGGCCAGACCGCCGAGCAGTTCGGCCACTACTTCGAGGCGGCCGAGAACTACTGCCTGGCGATCGTGGTCGGCAGCAAGGTTCCCGACCAGACGATCGAGGACCGCAAGGAGGTCGTGCTGCTGGCCGAGAAGTTCCTGGCCGCCCGCAAGACCTGGGAGTTCACGTTCGACGGTTGGTACGTGCAGAACGACCAGTGGCTGAAGGCGGAGAAGCTGCGCATCGCCGATGCGGAGAAGGCCAGCGCGAAACGCCGGGCCGAGGGCTACGACGCGAACGCGCGCGGCGTCGAGTCCCTGGTGATGCCGGGCGCCAAGGGCGAAGCGCAGCCGCTCGCCTTCGAGATGCTGACGGCCTGGGAGAACGACCTCGACTACGGGCCCAAGAACGGGCCGGTGCCGCCGCTGTGGTGGAACGTCGTCGTCGGCGGCGCGGGCAAGGTGGCCCTGATGGCGTGGTTCCGCAGACAGCCGGTCCACTTCGCGCGCCTGGGCGCCAACAAGTACGGCGTCGCGCTCGACGAGGCCGCGAAGAAGGTCTTCGAGGTCGAGGTCGGCGGCAAGGGCAAGCCGAGCACGTTCTGGCTCGATCCCGACAAGAAGGTCCCCTACGCGATGTTCTTCTGGGAGGGCTCCGACAAGGAGCGCGTCGGCGACGCCGAGAGCAACCTGATGTCGACGACCGAGAGCGCCAACATCTACTACCGCAGCGCTTCGTCGTGGAAGTGCACGATCGGCGGCGAGTCGCTGGTGGTCTACGACGACGGCGCCAACGGCTACCCGTGCGACAACGAGGTCTGGGACCCGCCGCTGAAGGTCGCGACGCTCGGCGAGCACGCGGGCGACGGCACGCAGGTGCCGCTGCTCGACTCGATGCGCCTGGGCAAGGGCCCGCGCGTGCCCTACTCCGAGTTCGTCAAGCTCGCCGCCGGCTGGTTCCACCTGCACCGCGACAAGGAGACGATGATCCTGCGGCCGCTGAACCCCGAGTACTTCAAGACCGGCAAGGTCAAGCTCACGTGGACCGGGCCCAAGCCCAGCGCGCCCGTGCAGCTCGTGATCCAGGGGGCCGGCGACTACAAGACGGCGTTCTTCGACCTCGCCGCCGGCAAGGAGGTCGAGGTGCCGGCCGGCAGCTACCGGGTGATCTTCGGCCGCGTGCTGGTCGGCAAGGGCGCACGCGCGCAGAGCGCGGCCCTCTACGAGGGCACCAGCAAGGGCTTCGCCGTCGAGGCCGGCAAGACGTTCGATCTCAGGATGGGGGCGCCGTTCTCGCTGCGCTTCGACCGCACCGGCGACGAGGTCGCGACGATCGACGCGCTGAAGATCCTGCTGCAGGAAGCGAGCGGTTGCGTGTTCACCGACATGCACGGGCTCGGCCTGGCCCCCGAGGTGCTCGCGGCGAAGGCCGAGGACGGCAAGGGCCAGAAGGTGGTCGGCAAGTTCGTGCACTTCGCCGACGCGGAGCTGCTGAACAAGGCCGCGGCCACGCACCCGAAGCTGGGCCTCCTGTGCGCGACGTTCCCGATGCCGCAGGGCTACAAGGAGGGCGCGATGGTGCTCAAGGTGCAGATGCCCGGTGCAGGCTGGAAGGTCGGCCTCGTGGTGCGCAAGCACGCGCTGTTCGGCGTGATCAACTCTCCCTTCAAGTAGGACCGCGGGGCCGCCCCACGGCGCGCGTGCCTCGGGCCGGATGCGCCGCTAGACTGCGCGCAGCATGTTGGACATCAAAGTGCTGCGTGACGACCCCGGAGCCGTACGCGCCGGGGCATTGAAGAAGCGTCTGCCGGACCGGGCCGCCGCGGTCGACCGGGCCCTGCAGCTCGACGCCGAACTCCGGGCGCTGCTGCCCAGCCTCGACGCCCTGCGCAGCGGCCAGAAGCAGGCCAGCAAGGCGCTCGGCAAGCTGTCGCCGGCCGAGCGCGAGCAGCACCTGCAGCAGCAGAAGCAGGTCAAGGCCGAGGTCGCCGTGCTCGAGGAGCGCGAGAAGCAGCTGCGCGCCGACCTCGAGGCCCAGCTCGCGCTGGTGCCGAACGTTCCCGACCCCGAGGTGCCCGAGGGCAAGGACGACACGGAGAACGTCGAGGTCCGGCGCTGGGGCGAAGTGCGCGACTTCGGCTTCCCGGTGCGCCCGCACGACGAACTGGCCGAGGCGCAGGGCTGGCTCGACCAGCAGCGCGCGTCCGACATGTCCGGCTCGCGCAACTACTTCCTGTTCGGCGACCTCGCGCTGCTGCACGACGCCGTGCTGCGGTTCGCGATCGACCTGATGGTCGACCGCGGCTTCGTGCCCGTCGATCCGCCGGTGCTCGTGCGCGACAAGGCGATGTACGGCACCGGCTTCTTTCCGGGCGGCGAGGAGCAGACCTACCGCTGCGAGAAGGACGGCCTGAACCTGATCGGCACCGCCGAGGTGCCGGTCACGTCGCTGCACGGCGGCGAGATGCTCGCCGAGGAGGACCTGCCGAAGCGGTTCGTCGCGCGCTCGGGCTGCTTCCGCCGCGAGGCCGGCACCTACGGCAAGGACACGCGCGGGCTCTACCGCGTGCACCAGTTCCAGAAGGTCGAGCAGGTGATCGTCGACGTCGCCGACCGCGAGCGTTCGATCCGGCACCACGCGCACATCGTCGACAACGCGGAGGCGCTGCTGCAGGCGTTCGAACTGCCCTACCGCGTGGTCGCCGTCTGCGGCGGCGACCTCGGCGTGCCGCAGGCGATGAAGTACGACATCGAGGCCTGGATGCCGTCGCGCAAGGGCTACGGCGAGACGCACTCGGCGTCGCGGTTCTACGACTACCAGGCGCGGCGGCTCGTGCTGCGCTACCGGCCCAAGGACGGCGGCAAGCCGCTGTTCTGCCACACGCTGAACAACACCGTCGTCGCGAGCCCGCGCATCCTGATCCCGCTGCTCGAGATGCACCAGCAGCCCGACGGCACCGTGCGGGTGCCGGCGGCGCTGCAGCCCTACCTGCGCGGGCGCAGCGTGATCGGCAAGGCGTTGGCGTGAGCCGCGCCGCGGCGCGCGGGCTACCGCACCGCTACCGCACC
>VGXW01000411.1 GCA_016873195.1 Planctomycetota bacterium
TTGTCTCGGTGCCGACCGGCCCCGCCTGGATCGGCGTGAGCCTCTACCTGCAGGCCTTCGAACTCGCGCCGGGCGCCAACCCGGCCGGCGTGATCAGTTCGAACGGGCTGCAGTCGCTGCTGAACAACCAGTGACGGATGCGCGCCGCGGCGCGCCTCAGGCCGGCGCGAGGTACTCGGCCGGGAACCGCCACGGCGCCCGGTACTGCGGCCGCGCCAACGCCGCGGCCTCCGGGTCGCCGACCACGCGTTCGGTCGCCGGGTCGAAGCGCACCGCGCGGCCGAGCCGGTAGGACAGGTTGCCGAGCGCGATCGCCATGTCGATGCCGGCGTGGTAGTCGGGGTTGCAGCTCGGTTGCTTGCGCGAACGCACGCAGTCGAGCCACTCGCGTTCGTGCCCGGGCGACGGCGGCAGCGCCTCGGCCGGCCCGGCGGGACCCAGCAGGTCGCCCTCGGCCACGACCTCGTGCCGGCCGTAGTCGCTGAACAAGGTGCCGCGCACGCCGTGGAAGTAGACGCCCAGGCGCCGGTCGCGGCTGCCGCGCCCGAAGTCGAAGCCGAAGCTGTTCACCAGCGACGTCGACCAGGTCACCGTGCAGCCCGGGTGCTGCCAGGTCATCTCCTGCACGTCGGGCACGTCGCCGGCGTCGCGCAGCACGAAGCGGCCGCCGGTGCACGCGGCCAGGGTCGGCATGCCGAGGCCGAGCGCCCAGTGCGGCAGGTCGAGCAGGTGCGGCGCCATGCCGGGCGTCCAGCCGCCGCTGAAGTCCCAGAACGAACAGTGGTAGTAGGCGTCGCGCACGATGAGTTCGTGGAACGGCCGCATCGGCGCCGGCCCGACCCAACGATCCCAGTCGAGGCCCTCGGGCACCGGACCCGCGGGCGGATTGCCGATGCCCTCGGGGCCCTGGTTCATGACGTGGAACGTGCGCGCCACGGTGACCTTGCCGAGCCGGCCCGAGCGCAGGGTCTCGACGACACGCCGGAAGTTCGCGCTGGCGTGGATCTGCGTGCCGACCTGGCAGATGCGGCCGTGGCGGCGCACCGCGTTGCGCACGGCGAGGCACTCGTCGGGATGGAGCGTCATCGGCTTCTGCAGGTAGAGGTCGACCCCGGCGCGGCAGGCGTCGATCGCCTGGATCGTGTGCCAGTGCGGCGGCGTCGCGACGATCACCGCGTCGACGATCCCGGCGGCGAGCAGGTCGCGGTGGTCGCGGAAGGTCTTCGCCGCCGGGAAGCGCGCCGCGAGCGGCTGCAGCCGCGCCGACCACACGTCGCACAGCGCCGTGACGACGACGTCGGGCTGCGCGGCGCAGGCGTTCAGGTTGGCCGTGCCCATGCTGCCGCAGCCGATCATGCCGAGCCGGATCTTGTCGTTGGGACCCACGCGGCGGCCCGGGGTGGCCGCGGCCTCCGGGCCGGCGGCGCAGGCCGCGAGCGAGAGGCCCGCCCCGGCCACCGCTGCTCCTTGCAGCCATTGCCGCCGCGTGCACTCCGTCGTTCCGTCGTTCGTCGTCATGGTCGTCACCTCGTTGCCGCAGCCTGCGCCGGGAAGGCCGCCGAGCGTAGGGTCCAGGTCCGGGGCCACCGCGCGGTTTCTCCGCGGGATGCCGCGTCCCGATCGCCGACGGTGGGGGAGCGGCTCGCCGCGCCCGCTCGAGCCACCAGCTCCGTTGTGTTGCCTGCACCGGCCCGGTAGTACGTTCGCCCCCAGAACCGCCCCCGCGAGCAGTCCATGACCCTCTCCGCTGGCATCGTCGGTCTGCCGAACGTCGGCAAGACGACCGTCTTCCAGGCGATCACCGGCGTGCCCGCCGCGACGCGCCACGCGAACATGTTCTCGACCACGGCGCCGGTGCCGGGCGTCGTCGACGTGCCCGACCCGCGCCTGCAGCAGATCGCGCAGCACGTTGCGACCAAGAAGATCGTGCCGGCGCAGATGCACGTGACGGACATCCCGGCCCTCGTGCACGGCTCGAGCGAGGGTGCGGGCATGGGCGTGGGTTTCCTCGGCGCGATCAAGGAGAGCGACGCGCTGCTGCACGTGGTGCGCTGCTTCGAGAACCCCGCGGTGCAGAACAGCAGCGGCAGCATCGACCCGGCTGCCGACGCGGAGATCGTCGAACTCGAACTCGCGCACACGGACCGCGCGACGCTGCAGCGCAACGTCGAGCGGGTCGGCAAGAAGGCGAAGGCCGGCGACGCCGAGTGCCGCGTGCAGCTCGCGTGTTTCGAGAAGGCGATCGCCGTGGTCGAGGCCGGCACGATGCTGCGGCAGGCGGAGTTCACGCTGCCCGAGAAGAAGCTGCTGCAGCCGCTGTTCCTGATGACCCAGAAGCCGGTGCTGTTCCTCGCCAACGTCGGCGAGGAGGACCGCCATGGCCACAGCGCGCACGTCGCGGCGCTGCGCGCCTACGCCGAGCGCACCGGGGCCATGGTCGCGCACCTGTGCGGCGACCTCGAGGCCGAGTTCGCCGTGATGACGCCCGACGAACGCGCGCCGTTCATGGCCGAATACGGCTTCGCCGAGTCGGGCCTGTCGCGCATCATCCACACCACGTTCGACCTGCTCGGGCTGCAGACCTTCTTCACCGCCGGCGAGAAGCAGATCCGCGCGTGGGTGATCCACAAGGGCGACACCGCGTTGGTGGGAGCGGGCACGATCCACACCGACTTCACGAAGAAGTTCGTGCGCGCCGAGGTCTTCCAGGTCCCCGACCTGATGCAGTGGCAGAGCGAGAAGGCGCTGCGCGAGCACGGCAAGCTGCGGCTCGAGGGCAAGGACTACGTGCTGCGCGACGGCGACGTCTGCTACTTCCTGATCGCGAACTGAACGGCGCCCCGGGCGCGCGCGCGGTGCCGCGCCTGCGCTGTTGGGCCGAGAGCCTCGTTCTGGTACGGTGTGCCCCGCACGCGCATCGCGCGGTGCCGGCCCGGCGCAGGCCACTCCCGGAATCCTCCACAACCCGAGCGCTCGCCCCTCGGCAGGTGCCGCCGCGAGCCAACCCCGAGATCGCATGTTCGCCCGCAAGAAGCCCGAAGTCCTGGTCGTCGGCGCCGGCCCGGTCGGCCTGTTCACGGCCCTGGTCCTCAGTTCGCGCGGCATCGCCGTGCAGATCGTCGAGGCCGGCAGCCGCGCGACGATGCGCAGCTACGCGCTGGCGCTGCACCCCGAGACGCTGCGCCTGTTCGAGCCGCTGGGCCTGCTGATGCCGGTGCTCGAACGTTCGCACCGGGTGCGGGCCGTCGGCCTCTACGAGGGCGGAGCACGCCGCGGCGCGCTGCGGATCGGCGACATCGGCGAGGACTTCTCGTTCGTCGCCGTGCTGCCGCAGGAGGTGCTCGAGGAGTTGATGGCCGACGAGCTGCGCGGCCGCGGCGTCAAGGTGTTCTGGAACCACCAGGTCGCGGCGCTGCAGCAAGAGGCCGACGCCGTCGAGGTCGCGATCGACCGGCTGAGCCAGGACACGGTCGGCTACTCGGTGCAGCACACCGAGTGGGTCGTGGCGAAGACGACGCGCCTGCGCTTCCCGTTCGTCGTGGGCGCCGACGGCCACGCCTCGACGGTGCGGCGCGCGCTCGGCATCGAGCAGCACGCGGTCGGCCCGGCCCAGGAGTTCGCCGTGTTCGAGTTCGTGACCGACCGCGACCCCGGCGACGA
>VGXW01000412.1 GCA_016873195.1 Planctomycetota bacterium
TCGGACAGGCGGTTCTGAAGGCTGCTCGCCACGCCTCCACGACGACGCGCGCGACAACCGGGAAGGTGCGCCTTCCGCCCACGGCCGGTCACGGCGGCGACAGCTGTCGCGAGTTGCATTGGTGTGCGCCCGATTGCGTGGTGCGTCACCGGCACAGCCGCAGGAACGCATGCTCGCCGGCGCCGAGCTGCACGGCCGGGCCCGGTTCGCCGAGCGGTTCGTCGAGACCCGTGACCCGCTGCAACCGCGTGCTCCGCGGCACCGCCACCGCGACGCGTGCTTGCCCGGAGGCCCCGGCCTGCACGTGCAGCACGAGGCCGGTCCCCACCCGGTCGGGCCGCAGCGAGTGCACGATCACGTTCGGCGCGTCGAGTTCGAGCCCTGGCGGGAGTTCCTGCGGGCGCCCCGGCTGCCCCGGCAATCCCGGCAACACCCGGCACAGCGCGGGCGTGGCCTCTGCGAGCGCCCAGTCCGCGAGCGCCCAGTCCGCGAACACCCGATCCGGATCCCCGTCACCCGCCGCCTTGCCGCGCGACGTGATCGCGAAGCTCCAGCGCAGCTCGCCGGGCTCGTCGGCGAGGAAGTTCGTGGTCCAGTAGTTGTTCGTGAGCCACGCGTAGGCGTGCGGCCGTTCGATCACCGCCACCGGCTGGAAGCGGCCGACGTGCAGGCCGCCGAACTGCCACAGCAGGGTCTCGCGGCTGCCGAGCAGCACGCTCGCTTCGGCCGCGCGCAGCAGCACCCCGCCCTGGGCCGCGTGCCAGTCCGACGACGTGCCCGGCAGCGAACCGCGTTCCGGGTCGACCATCGCCCCGCCGAGGTCGTAGGCGATCCGCGCGTCCGGCAGCGCGAACGGGAACGCCGCGTAGAGCGCCTCGGGGTCGGTGCTCGGCCGCTTGTGCACGCGGTAGTGCAGCTCGATCCGCTTCTGCAACTGGAACAGCCGCACCTCGCACGCGAAGCCACCCGGGCAGATCGCGCCCGCGCCGCGCACGGTGACGCTCGTGAACAGCGGCCCCTCGGCCGTGCGCTCGATCGCGGTCGCGCGCAGCGCCGTGCGTTCGCAGCGTTCGAGCCGCAGGCGTTCGAGCTGGGCCCGGTCGCCGAGCACCTCGTGCACGAGCTGGCCGAAGCCGCAAGGAGCCGCCGCGTCGACGAGTTCGCGCTGCAGCTGCAGGTCGAACAGGCTCGCGATGCCGCCGGTCTCCCGGTCGATGCGTACGCGGTAGTACGGGCTCGCGAGTTCGAGGTCCGCGTCCGCCGCAGTCGCCGCCGCACGCCCCACTTCGCCGCCGCTCAGCACGTGAAAGCTCGCGATGCCGAACGGCGGCACGCCGCGCACCGCGAGACCCCACCACGTGCCGTCGGGATTGCCGTGCAGGCGTTGGTGCGGCACCTCGGCGCCGCTCGCGTCGACGACGCGGAACCCCCGGTCTGGCGGCAGCAGCGCGTGGTCGGCGTAGAAGCGCACCATGCCCGACAGCTCTTGACCGCGCGGGTTGCAGACGGCGATCGTCGGCACGTCCGCGCGCGGCAGCAACGACTGCAAGAGGCCCAGCGCGCGTTCCTGCAGCAGGGCTGCGTCCTGCGCCGCCTGCCAGACCCACGCGGACTTCTGCGCCCACTGCACGCGCGTGTTGTGGCGGTCGGGCTCGGTGATCGACTCGGCCGCGCCGTAGGTGTGTTCGCCGTACATCACGAGCCGGTCGCGCGTCCGCTCGATCTCCGCCATCGTGCCGTCGGGCAGGGCTGCACCGCCCAGCAACGCGATGCCGAGCACCGCCTCGACCGAGCGCAGCTGGTCCTGCGCCGCGCGCGCCGCCGCCACCTCGCGCGGCGCCGAGCCGAGGCCGTCCGACCACCAGTCGGGCCAGGCCTGCCGGTGCACGGGCAGCCGCTCGCCGTGTTCGCGTTCGACCCATTGCAGGAACTCGCTCACGAGCGACGAGCGCAGTCGTGGCCAGAGATGGCGTTCGTTCCACTCGCGCACGAACTCGCTGGGCAGCACGGCCGGCGGCGAGTTGTCGAGGATCGTGCCCGAGTACTGCACGGCGATGCGATCGAACGGGTAGCCCTTCCGCTGCAGGTCCTCGAGGTAGCGGAACAGCTCCGGCGCCACGCGGTCCTCGCGCCCCTGGTGCAGCGACCACAGGTTGCCGGTCAGGTAGTGGTCGGCGCGGAACGCGAGCAGGCGGCGGCCCGCCGGGGATTCCCACCAGAACGCGGTCGGCACCGGAAACGGCACCAGCGCGCGGTGGCCGTTCTCGCCCATCGTGAGGTAGCGCACGCCGAGTTCCGGCAGCAGGTCGGCGAACGGCCAGGGCACGCCGTTGACGTCGTTCTGCATCGCCGTGACCACGGGCAACTGCGCGTCGTGCAGCGCCCGCAGCGGCAGCAGCGACGCTTCGCACGAGCGCCGGTCGAGCAGTTCCGACAGGTTGCCCGCCATCGCCGTGACCTCGATGCGGCCCTCGGCGACGCGGCGGCGCAGGCGGTCCAACTGCCCGGGCGGGCGCGCGCGAAGCCATTCCCGCACCGGCCACGCGGCTTCGCAGCTCCAGCGGAAGCGCGCGTCGTCGGGGAAACCGTCGGTCTGGTCGCAGTAGTCGAGCGCGCAGTCGAGGTAGCGCAGGTGCTCGGGCAGGATCTCGGTCTGCGGCCGCGTGTAGCCGATGTCGGTGTGCGTGTGCTGCACGAGGTGCACGGTCCAGGGCCGCACGGGCTGCTGCACGCAGCGCGCCGTCAGCGTCTGCGCGCCGCGGCGCACGCGCACTTCGCGTTCGGTGGGCCGGTCCACGGGCGGATAGCGCAGCTCGGTGCGGTTGCTGCCGAACTGCAGCTCGATCGTGTGTTCGGGCACGAGGTCGCCGCCGGCCACGGCCCGGGTCGGCTCGCCGAGGTGCGCCACGTGCAGCCAGACCGGCTGGAACGGGGGCTCGCCCTCGCGCACGGCGGGCAGCGGCTCCAGCGTGGCTTCCTCGCGCACCGCGCCGCGGAACGTCATGCACCAGATGCGGCTGCCGGAGTCGTCGCCGCGCACCTCGAGTTCGAGCGGCCGGCCGGGGGCGAGCAGGTCCGGCGGCACGCGCAGCGTCGCGAAGCCGAACACGTCGCCGTGGCGGTCGATGCGCGTCGGGCGCAAGCGCAGGGCGAGTCCCTGTTCGTTCACTTCGGCCGGCTCGAGCGACGACGTCGCGGGGTTCCGGAAGCGCAACGTGCGCTCGCCGCAGCGCAGCGTGAAGGTGTGCGCCTCGGGCTCGGCGTCCATGCCGTAGAGCCAGACGAACGTCGCGTCGCCGCGATGGCCTTCGGGCACGGGCGCGGTCGCCCACGCGATGCGGTGCTCCTCGCGCCGCGACCGCACGAGCAGCGCCGAGGTGATCGCCGGCAACGCGGAGTCGTAGTCGATCGTGACGCCGGCGAGGTTTTGCTCGTAGCCGGGCAGCCACGCGGAGGCCGGGGCGGGGGCGGCAGGCGGTTCGGTCTGGGCGAGTGCCATCGCGAGCGGCAGGACGAAGGCGAAGACCGGGCGGACGGCTTTGGACATGCTCGGGCTGGGCGGGTGGCCGCGGCGCAGTCTAGCCGGGGCGCGGAGGGGAACTGCTCGCGTCGGGCGCCGGGGTTGGAACCACGGGGGGCGCAGCACGCGC
>VGXW01000413.1 GCA_016873195.1 Planctomycetota bacterium
CCCATCTGCGAGCCGCCCCATGCCGACGACCATTCCTCGCCGCCGTCGCCTTTCCAGTCGTAGACGGTCCAGGTCCTGCGATTGTCTTCGAGTCCTGGCATGTGTCCGACTCCTTGTAGCCCGGTCGCGAGCCAGCGTCCACCGCCATGTCGCGCTCATAGGCTGTCCGGCAGCTGGTCCGGCACGCCCTGGTTGCGCACCAGGATCAGGATCGCCCCCTATGGCACCACCAGGTAGGTCTCGTCGGCAGACGAGATCTCCAGCGCCGCCTTGCAGTAGAACATCACCGAGTCGCCGAGTTCGACCTGGAGCGGCAGGTAGCGGGCGCGCGGTAGTTCTCCTTCCACGGTTCCTGCTCGTCGCCCGGGGGCGGCAGCGGCGTGCCGGGGCCGATGGCGACCACCAGCCCGCTGCGCACCTCCTCCTTCTCCGCCACGCCGGCCGGCAGCAGCAGGCCGACCTTGGTGCGGTTCTCGGCCTTGAGCGGCTCGACCAGCACGCGGTCGCCGACCACCAGGAGTTCCTTGTTGCCCTTGCGCAGGGGCGAGCCCGACGGGTTCACGGCGACAGGATAGCCGGGTCGGCGGGCGGTGGCACGGCTGGTCGAGCCGCCTGCCGGCGGTGCAGCAGGAAGTACACCACCGGCACCAGCACCAGGGTGAAGGCGCTGGAGACCAGCAGGCCGAAGATCAGCGCCCAGGCCAGCCCGCTGAAGATCGGGTCCAGGGTGATCGGCCCCGAGGCGAGGATCGCCGCGCCGGCGGTCAGCACGATCGGCCGGAACC
The DNA here is from genome assembly GCA_016873195.1 of Planctomycetota bacterium. GTDB lineage: Bacteria > Planctomycetota > UBA1135 > UBA1135 > UBA2386 > VGXW01. The sequence goes on from VGXW01000413.1 coordinate 786, forward strand.
GCACCGCGCCGCTCTGCAGGATCGCCTGCTCGAGCGGCAGCCCCCGCCGGATGGCGCCCTCGATGAAGTCGATCAGCAGGATCGAGTTGCGCACCGCGATGCCCGACAGGGCGATCATGCCGATCATCGCCGTGGCGGTGAAGAACACCGGGTTGGCCACCCCGGCCACCGGCTGGTCCAGCAGCGCGTTGAGCAGCCAGAAGCCCGGCAGGATGCCGAGGACGGTGAACGGGATCGACATCATCAGCACCAGCGGCATGCCGTAGCTGCGGGTCTCGTGCACCAGCAGGACGTAGATGCCGAGGATCGCCGCCAGGAAGGCGAGGCCCAGGTCGCGGAAGGCGTCGAGCGTGATCTTCCACTCGCCCTCACCGCGTCAGTCGGCGGTGAAGCCCGCCGGCAGGGTCCAGGGCACGCCGCCGCCCAAGGCGAGCATGTTGCGCTGGTGCAGCGGCACCGGGCTCGCCGCGGGCAGGGGCCCTGCGGCCGGCTGCGGGTCGAGGATGATCTCGGCCGGCGGCCTGCCCGCCGCCTCGGCCATCACGTAGGCGACGCGCTCCAGGTTCTTGCGGTGGATGGTGCCCTCGCGCCGGACCGTCACGAAGCGGCCGAGCTCGGCCAGGGCCACCAGGGAGCCGTCGGCTGCCGCGACCCGCAGCTCGCCCAGCGCCTGCGGGTCGGCGCGACCCCAGGCCGATGTTCGTGCCGCGCGAGGGCGTGGCGGCGCGGGCGCTGCGGCTCCTGCGTTGGCTCTTCACGGCGCGCGGCCGCGAGCTGTTCGCGCTCTACCGCGCGCAACCGTGCGGAAATGCTGGCGACCTGCTCGGCAAGAACCCGCTGCGCGATCCGCGCCACCCGGGCAACGCCTTCCGGCTCGCGGACCTGCTGGCGCCGCTGCGACAGCGTGAACTGCACGTCTACAGCTCGACCTTCCCGGCGAACGTGGCACTCGGCGCGGCGCACCTGCTCGGCGTCCCCTTGTCGATCTCGTCCTACGTCGACTTCGAGTTCCCGTACGCGCGCTTCTTCCGCGTCGTGTCGCGTTCTGCCGCGCGCGGCTGCGCGAGCTGCCGAGCCTGCCGGCCCTGCCCGACGAACGCGTGCCGGTGGTCGACTTCGGCATCGACCTCGCAGAGTGGCCGTGCTCGGCGCCGCTCGGCGGGCGCGGCGTGATCGTCATCGCGGCGCGGCTCGTGCCGAAGAGCGGTGTACCGGCGCAGCGATCGGCAGGTGCTGGAGTTGGTGAGGCGGCCGGACTGAAAGGCCCGTCAGCGGCCAGGTCGCCGCGTTGCGGCGGTGGGAACCCGGCTCGGAGCGTCTGCACCCTGCTGGCCGTGCAGCGTCGCCAGCTGCGTGGTATTCCTCTGTCGCGACATGACCACTCTGCCGCCGGTCGCGACGGGCCACACCACCGGAGCCCCGCCATGGACCCGCCGCGATCGGTTCGTCGTCGCCGTGCTCGCGCTCACGACCGCCGTGGGCTACGCCGTGCTCGGTGCGCTCTGCCACCCGTTTCTGGTCCCGGGCCGGAGTGGGACGGCTACGTGCTGCGCGCGCGCGAACTCGCCGCCGGCGGACTCGGCTACCACCCCTGCCATCCGTACGGATTGCCGCTGTTGCTCGCCGGCCTGCATTCGCTCGGCCTCGAGGCCTTCGTCGCGGGCCGCCTCGTCTCCGCACTCGCCGGCGCGGCGCTCGTCGGCGCGACCTACGGCATCGCGCGCTGCTGGACCGGTCCGCTGACCGCACTCGCGGCCGCGCTCGCGCTCGGCGCGAACGGCATCGTGTTCGAGCACGCGACCCTGGCCTGCTCCGACGTGCCGGCCGCCGGCGTCCTCGCGCTCGCGTTCGCCTGCTGGGTGGCGGCGGCGCGCCGCGACGGCGGGCAGCTCCGCCTCGTGTTCCTCGGGGGAGTGTGCGCCGGCGTCGCGATGGGGTTCCGGTTCCCGAGCGCGTTCGCGGCACCGGGTGCGTTGGCGCTGCTCGCCGCGGGGCCACGACGCGGCGCTCGCTCGCGTGCCCTCGGCGCCGGCGGTCCTGGCGCGGTGCGTGCAGCAGCGCGGTCAGAGGGAGATGGTGGCGATCAAGGAACTCGCCGACGAGCACCAAGGGCTCTGCAACGTGCAGTCGATCGTGCTGATGGACCCGTTCGCGGTCTCGGCCTACATCACGCTGCAGCCGCCGCTGCCCGCGTCCGGAGAGCGGTCCCCGGCGGCGGTCTGGCAGCACGTCGACCGGACGGCGAAGGAGATGGCGACCGACTTGGTCGTCATCGCGCGGGCCCGGGCGCCCGCGCTCGTCGATGCCCTGGTCGCGGGGACGCCGCCGCCGGGCTACGAGATCCTGCGGCAGGACGACGTGCCGATCGCGCGCTGTCCGCCGCGCGCGAACGACTGGCTCGTAGGTGCCGCCGTCGGACGCGATGGCGACGTCGTGCGCCTGCAGCTCGATGTCACGTTCGCCGCCGCCGACGTGCTGATGCCGTACCTGTTCCTGCGCGACGCGTCCCGCCGCTGGTACCCGCTCGAGCTGCGGCGTGAACCGGCGCAGTCTTGGCGCTACACGGGCGAACTCGGCGTCGCGGCGCTGCCGGCTGGCGAGCTCGTGTTCGTGCCGGCGATCCTGCGCCGCGACTCGGCACTGCTGCACAGTGGGCCGATCGTGCGGCGGTTCTCGTGACGGCCGTGCTCCGGACCCGGCCGGGGCCAGCCGCGGATCAGCCCCTCGGCGGCGCGTTGTCCGCGGCCGCCGCGACGCGCGCGACCGCTTCGTTCACCTCGCGCCCGCTCATCACGAACGGCAGGCGGAAGCGCACCGAACTCGGCCCGCAGAACAGCGCCATCAGATGGTGGTCGCGCAACA
>VGXW01000414.1 GCA_016873195.1 Planctomycetota bacterium
GACGCTCGACCAGCAGCTCGCGGCGATCCGCGCCGTGGACCGCGCGAAGGTGGCGCCGGGCATCCGCGCGATCTCGGGCACGCCGACCAACGAGGTGCTCGCCATGGTCGCCGCGAACCGCGCGCGCAGCCTGCCGGGCCACGTGTTCTGGTACGCGGAAGGCCTCTACGACGACCTGCCGGCGCTGCAGGCGAACTACTTCCAGGCGCCCGCGGCGATCCCGCAGCGGCCCGCGGGCTGGCGGCCGGCCCCGATCGTGCGCGAGGAGAACCACCCGACGACCACGGCGACGGCTGGTTTCCCGCTCGGTTCGATGGCTGCGGCGAGCGGTGGCCAGGCGCGTCTGTCGCTGCCGGCGGCCACGGCGGCCGACGCCGTGACCTTCACGCTGCCGGCCAGCGAGGCGGGGCTGTGGTCGCTGCTCGTGCACGTGCCGGCCACGGCGGGCCTCGCGACCGCGGCCCCGCACGTCGCCGCGCACGGCGGCGGCACCGAGCTGCAGTTCTGGAACCAGGCCCTCGCCGCGAACCTCGGCTGGCAGGAACTCGGCACCTGCTGGCTGCCGCTCGGCAACGCGGTCGTGCAGGTGCGCGGCGCGCCGGGTCAGTCCGTGGCGGCCGACGCGGTGGCGCTGCTGCGCTCGCGCTTCTCGTCCGGGCCGATGCAGGTCGCTGGCAGCGGCACGCCGGGCAGCGCCGGTGGGCTCCGGATCTCGCTGCTGGGCCGGGCCTGTGTCGGTGGCCTGCTGCGCTGGCAGGGCAACCAGCTGCCGCCGCAGGCGCCGCTCGTCTGGCTGCTCGGCTTCCAGCCGGCGAACACGCCGCTGTTCGGCGGGCAGTTGCTGCTGGTGCCGGCGGCGAGCACGTTCGCGCTGGCCGACGGCGCGGGCGTGGCGGCGCTGGCGCTGCCGCTGCCGTTCGACGCGGGCCTGCACGGACTGTCGCTCTACGGGCAGCTCGCCGCGCTCGACGCCGGGGCCCCGGGCGGCGTCGGCCTGTCGCCCGCGGCGTTCACCGTGCTGCCGTAGTCCTCCGGGCCCGGCGCGGCCGCCGGTAGCATGCGGGGAACCATGCTCGCGCCGCTGCTGCTGCTCGCCTTCCTGCTGCTGCTCAACGGGCTGTTCGCGCTGTCCGAACTGGCGGTGATGACGAGCCGCCACGGCCGCCTGCAGCAGGCCGCCCGCGCCGGCGGCAAGGGGGCAGCCGCGGCCCTGCGCCTCGCGCGCGAGCCGACCCGGTTCCTGTCGACCGTGCAGGTCGGCATCACGCTGATCGGCGTCCTGGCCGGCGCCTACGGCGAGAAGGCGCTGTCCGGCCACCTGGAACCGCTCGTCGCGAGCGTGCCGCTGCTGGCGCCGGCCGCCGGCGAGATCGCGCTCGGCATCGTCGTGATCGCGATCACCTACTGCTGGCTGGTGTTCGGCGAACTGGTGCCCAAGCGCGTGGCGCTGGCGCATCCGGAGGCAGCGGCGTCGGCGATCGCGCGCCCCCTGCACGCGCTGTCGGTGGTGGCCGCCTGGCCGGTGCGGCTGCTGTCCGCTTCGACCGACCTGCTGCTGCGCGCGCTGCGCGTCCGGCCGCCGAGCCTCGCCGACGTCAGCGAGGACGACGTCCGGTCGATGATCGCGAGCGCCGCCAGCACCGGGGTGTTCACGCCCCAGGAACTCAAGGTGTTCCAGCGCACGATGCGGGCCGGCGACCTCGTCGTCCGCGACCTCATGGTGCCGCGCACCGACGTGGTCTGGATCGACGCCGGGCAGGACATGGAAGGGGTGCGCGTGCTGGTCGGCACGAGCCCGCACTCGCACTTCCCGGTGTGCAACGGCGACCTCGACCAGCTCGTCGGCGTCGTGCACATCAGGGACCTGGTCGCCTACGGCCTGGCGACCGGCGAGAACTTCAAGGTCGGCGTCGTGGCGCACAAGCCGCTGTTCGTGCCCGAGTCGATGCCGGCGTTGCGGTTGCTCGATCAGTTCCAGGGCGCCCGCAACCACGTCGCGATGGTGGTCGACGAGTACGGCTCGATCCAGGGCCTGTTGACGCTGAACGACGTGACCCGCGCCATCGTCGGCGAAGTGAGCCGGACCGGGGACGCCGGCTACCCGAGCATGCACAGGCGCGACGAGCACTCGTGGCTCGTCGACGGCCGGTTGCCGCTGCACGAACTGGTGCTGGGCCTGAACCTGTCGGCCGAGGCCGAGGCGGCGTCGCCGGACGTCAGCACCGTGGGCGGATTGGTGACCACGATGCTGGGGCATTTCCCGGACGAGGGCGAGTCGATCGTGTGGCAGGGCCACCGGATCGAGGTCGTCGACCTGGACGGCCACCGCGTCGACAAGCTGCTGGTGACTGCACAGGCCGACGAACTGCCGGGCCCCTCGTGACCGGCCGTTCCGGCCGGCGGCCTCGGCCCGTCGGTTGTCGAAGCCGAACCGGGCCGCCGCTGCGCTGGCAGGACTTCCACGCCGACGCCCTGGCACCGGCCACGGCGTGGCTCGGCATCGGGCGGATCACCGGCGTCGGTCGGTGACCACCGGGCGCCCGATCAGACCTTCATGGTCTTCTGGAAGTCGGCGCCGACGACTCCGCCGAGGCAGGCCTCGGTGACCATGAACGCGCCCGAGTGCCTGGCCTGCACCGCGAGCGCGTCGGCGAGCGGCACGGAGCAGGACGCCTGCACGGCGGCCATGATCGCCTGGCGCGCGGTCTCCTGCGCCTGGCCATCGGCCGCCGGCAGCCCCGCGACCGCAGCCGGCACGCCCTGCAGCGCGCCCGTCTCGACCTTGCGACGGCTCAGGCGGTGGTCGCCGCCGCTGGCGACCTGCCATGCGGTTGCCAGCGCCTGCTCCAGCGGTGCCGCGAGATCGCAGAGCCAACCCTGCGCCTCGGTCGCGCGCACGGGCCGCCCCGTGAGCAGCATCTGCACGAGCTTCGGCCAGTCGGACTTCGCCGCCTTGCGGAACGTCCAGTGGCAGCCCTCCATGCCGGGCACGACGGGCAGCGTCACCTCGGGCATGCCGAACTGCGCGTCCTCGACGGCGACGAGGTAGTGGCAGTGCACGAGCAACTCGAGGCAGCCACCGAGGCAGCGCTTGCCGTGCACGAACGCGACCGAAGTCCTGAACGCGGTCTCGAGCCGCCGCGCCGTGCGCGACCAGTCGCTGCTCAGCCTGGTGCCGAACTCCTGGTTCTCCATCGCCGGGTAGAAGTCGCTGGTGTCGGCGCCGACCATCTGCGTCGACAGGTGGAAGTCGCCGGTCACGATCGCGCTCTGGATGCCGGCCGCCACCAGCCAGTCGATCGCGCGGTTCAGCTCGGCGTCGACGTGCGCGTTGTAGCTCTCGCGGCCGATCGAGATGACCCCGACCTTGCCGTCGTGTTCGGCGTTGACGTAGAGCTGCTGCCACGAGGGCTGGCCGATCGCCGCGAACGTGTCGGGGAACCAGCAGCTGCTGCCGGCCTGCCGGTCGCGCTGGTGGTACTGCTCGACGGTCTCGATCGCCTGCTCGGCGCCGAGGTTGCGGATCGCCGCCAGGATGCCGGGCCGGAACTGTGCGCACAGCTCGCCGATCGCGTTGAGGAGCGACAGGTGCGCGCGCTTCTCGTGCAGCAAGAGGC
>VGXW01000415.1 GCA_016873195.1 Planctomycetota bacterium
CTGTGGCGCGCGGACCAGTGGTGACCGGCGGCCGCCTCGCCGCGCGGCGACCCTACTCCTCGCGGCGACCCTACTCTTCGCGGCGACCCTACTCTTCGCGGCGACCCTACTCTTCGCGGCGACCCTGCACGGCGAGGATCTGCATCAGCCAGTAGAGCAGCTGCAGCAGCGACGCGGCCGCCGCCGCCACGTAGGTCAGCGCCGCGGCGTTCAGCACCGCGCGCGCCCCGTCGACCTCGTCGCCGACCAGCACGCGGCTCTGCTGCAGCGTCGCGAGCGCGCGCCGGCTCGCGTCGAACTCGACCGGCAGCGTGACCAGCGTGAACAAGGTGGTCGCCGCGAACATCGCGACGCCGATCCAGGCCATCAGCAGCGAGCCGCCGGCGGTCCCGAGCCCCAGCCCGATCACGGTGACCCACAGGCCGAGGCTGCTGCCGATGTTCGCGACCGGCACCCACGCGGAACGGAACTGCAGCGCCGCGTAGCGCGTCGCGTGCTGGATCGCGTGGCCCACCTCGTGCGCGGCGACGCCGAGCGCGGCGACGCTGTGGCTGTGGAACACCGGCTCCGACAGGCGCAGGGTCTTCGACGAAGGGTCGTAGTGGTCGCTGAGCTGGCCCGGGACCGGCTCCACCGCGACGTCGTGGATGCCGTGCGCCTGCAGGATCGCGCGCGCGACCTGCGCGCCGGTGAAGCCGCTGCTGGACGGGACCTGCGAGTAGCGCGCGAACGTGCTCTTGACGCGGGCCGAGGCGATCAGGCTCAGCACGAGCCCGACGCCGAGCACGATCCAGTAGACGGGGTCGAGGTTCGGGAAGAAGAAGGCGAGCATCGCTTGGGTTCCTGGGTTCTCGTGTGGGCGGGGCATAGCACATGGCACGGCGTGCGCAAGCGTTCCCCGACCCGCCCCCCCCGGCCCACCCTCCACTGGCCTCCCGGCCGGCCGGGGCCACAATGTGCGCCACCCCGTCCGCCCCGGCCCATGCTGCTGTGCTGCTGCCTGTTCGCGCTGGCTCCCCAGGAGCCCCCTGCACCGCGCCCCGCCCCGGCCGCGGCCCGGGCACCGGCACCCGACGACCCGACGCCCTGGGTCGCAAAGGAACTCGCGGCCGCGTGCACCGCGGCCGCCGAACGCGGCCTCGCCTGGCTCGCGCGGCAGCAGTCCGCGACCGGCTGCTGGACCGGCATCGTCGGCCACAAGCTGAACGCCGACTACGTCGAGCTGCCAGCGGCCCTGCCGGTGGAGCAGCAACTGCGCACCGGGCACGGCCACCCGGGCGTCACCGCGTTCTGCGGCATGGCGTTCCTCGCCGGCGGGCACCTGCCCGACCGCGGCCGCTACGGCGCCGTGGTGCGAAAGGCGCACGACTACCTGTGCGCCCGCTCGCTCGAGACCGGGCTCGTCGCCGACTCCGGCACGCGCATGTACAGCCACGCGTTCGCGACCTCGTTCCTGGCCGAGGTCCACGGCATGGCCGGGACGAGTTCCGGCAAGCTGGTGCTCGAGCGCGCCGTGAACCTGATCGTCGACAGCCAGAACCAGCACGGCGGCTGGCGCTACAACCCGTTCGACCGCGAGACCGACCTCTCGGTCACGGTCTGCCAGGTGCAGGCGCTGCGCGCCGCGCGCAACATCGGCATCCGCGTGCCCGCCGAGACGATCGACCGCGCGGTCGACTACGTGGCCAAAAGCCGCGTGCCCGCCGGCCGCCACGCGGGGCTCTTCTACTACAAGATCCACGGCCGCGGCGCCTACGACAAGCCGAGCGAGTTCGCGATCAACGCCGCGGCCCTGACCGCGCTGACCAGCGCCGGCGTCCACGACGAGGACCTCGCCGAACCGGTGCTGCGCTTCCTGCTCGACGACTACCCGGCCGTCGCGGGCGACCACGGCGACCACTACTTCTTCTGGTACGGCAACTACTACGCGGCCCAGGCCTTCTACCAGCACGGCGGGCCGGCCCTGCGCGCCTACTACAGCCGCCTCGCCGCCGACCTCCTGGCCGGCCAGCGCCAGGACGGCAGCTGGGAGAACCGCACGGGACCGGGGCACGACTGGAGCACGGCGGTCGCGTGCATCCTGCTGCAGATGCCCCGGCAGTACCTCCCGATCTTCCAGCGGTGACCTTGGGGCTTGATTCCCGGGCCCCGGCGGCAAGGATTCGGGCCGGTCCAACAACGGTCAGACAGGGAGTATGCGCTACCAACACGCACGCGTCGTTCTCACGGCGTGCCTCTTCGCCGCGGCGGCAGCGGCGCAGGGCACCTCCGGCGGTCCCAACCCGGTCGGTTACGAGCCCACGGGCTTCGGCGTCGGCCGGTTCACTCCGAGTCTCGCGGCCGCCGAACCGCAGGAACAGGATCCGTACGAGCGACGCTCGATCTTCCAGGAGGTCCACGGCGACTTCATGAACCGCATGGAGCGCTACGAGCCGATGATCTCGCTCGGCGGCACGCTGCTGCCCAACCAGCGGGTCAACCACGAGGCGGGCCACTACGACCAGTTCGGCTACTTCGCCGACGTGAACCTGCCGTGGAACGTGTCGACCGACGGCTACCTGCTGTTCGGCGCCTACTACCACGGCCGCCGCTACAACTTCGTCGAGATGGGCCCTGGCGGCACCCTCGGCGACGAGACGCTCGTCGCGGCGGGCATCAAGCTCGGGTTCGGCGCCTTCCTCGACGACAACTGGCTGATCCAGGTCGAGACCCACCCGGGTGCCTTCACCGACGCCGACGGCGGGCTGCACCACGAGGACTTCGACTTCCCGAGCCACGCGCTGGTCACCTACCGCGCCGTCGACAACGTCTTCGTCAAGGTCGGCGCGCGCTACAACCAGGTCTACGAGGATGCACCTTGGCTGCCGCTGCTCGGCTTCAGCTGGGACATCAGCGGGACGGCGCCCTCGGCCTCCGTCGAAGCCGACCTCGGCGGCTGGCGGCTCGACGTGCTGCTGCCCGAGCACGTTGAACTGTCCTACTGGTCCTCCGGCGTCACGGGCTGGTTGCTCGGCGCGGAGATCCAGGGCGCCGAGTACCACGTGCGCACGTCCGCGGCGACGGGCAACCAGCGCGACGACGTGCACATCCAGGAAGTGATCGGCTACCTGGGCCTCGTGCACCGCTTCAACGACTACTTCTCGTTCACCGCGCGCGCCGGCGCGGTGCTGGCCGGCGACTACGACCTGACGACGGGTGCCGCGGGCTACAACCGCGTCGAAGGCGCGCTCGACCAGGGCTTCTTCGCCGAGGTCAGCATCGGCTTCGACTTCTGATCGCCGGGACTGCCGCAACGGTGGCATCAGGCCCTCCGCCGGCCGATGATGCCGGCCGTCCATGATCGTGCCCGCTCGCGCCGCCCGACCGTTCCTGCTGCTGCTGCTCGCGCCGCTCGCCGCCCAGGCGCCCGAGACGCTGTCGCTCGCGACCGTGCTCGCGCGCGGCCAGGCACTGCAGGCGCCGCTGCCGCGCGTCCTGTGGCTGCCCGGCGGCCACGAGGCGACCGTGGTGCTGACCGCCGCCGACGGCAACCAGGTGCTGCACCGGTTCGCCGATGGCAAACCCGTCGATCCGCCGATCTGCGACGCT
>VGXW01000416.1 GCA_016873195.1 Planctomycetota bacterium
ATCGTGCTGCACTTCCGGAACGGCGAGCCCAGGCGCAGCCTCGTCCTCGAGCACCAGGTCAGCATGTTCTACGAGATGGCGCGCAACAACACGTGCGACGAGCCGCCGGAGGGCTCGCCGGCGGCGATCGCGCTGAGCTGGGTCGACGAGAGCCTCGAGCGGCACGTGAACCTCGGCTACCCGGTGCCCGACCTGCCGGCCGGGGCCGAACTCGAGTCGATCGAGTTCCGCAACCTCGCCGAGTACAAGATGCGGTTCCGGTCCGTGGTGTTCGGCAACGAACGCATGGCCGCGCCGCAGGACCCGCCGGACTCGCCGTTGCAGCGCGAGGGTCCCGAGCGCTGGCTGCCCGCGGACCTGCTGCAGCAGTTCCGCGACGTGCCGGTGCTCGTCTACCGCGGCAACCGGCTCAGCGAGGCGACGGTGCCCGTCGAACAGCAGAAGGAGCTGCTCGCGCTGCCGCGCGCCGTGTCCGGCGCGGGCGTCTCCTCGATCGAGCGGACCGGCGCGGACGGCAGCCGCCGCGTGGCGCTCTACGCGCCGCTGTCCGGCGACGGCTGGGACGGGGCGGTGCTCGCGGTGGCCTCGGCCGATGTGGAATGGGCCGCGGCGCGGCAGTGGCACAGCCGGCTCGGGTTCGTGCTGTGCCTGCTCGGCACTCCGTTCCTGCTCGTGCTGCTCAGCGAACTGCTGGCCGTCGCCACGAACCTGCGGTTCCGCCTGATGGCGGTGTTGTCGGTCGCGTCGCTCGCGCCGCTCGGGGTGCTGTCGCTCGTGCTCGTGCGCGTGCTCGAGGGCGGGCACGCGTCCACCGTGCAGGAGGGCATGCGCGCGACCGTGCAGAGCGCGATCGGCCAGCTCGACGACCAGAAGGAGAAGCTGCGCGGTTCGGCGCAGCGGTGGCTGCACGACCTCGCGCAGCTCGCCGCGCAGCGGTTCGAGAAGGTCGCCGAGGCGCAGTTCGCCGGCACCGTGCCGGCCGTCGCCGGCGAACTGCAGAAGCTGATGGCTGGCCAGCTGCCGCCGGAGTGGCGCGGCGGGTTCCTGCGCCTCGAATGGCAGCCCGCACTCGGCGACGCGACGGCCGAGCCCCCCGTGGTCATCGTCGGCGACGGGCGCATGGCCAACGTCGAGACGCCGGCACGCCTCGACCCCGGCGTGTCCCTGCAGTGGGGCGTGATGTGGATCGGCGTGCGCACCGAACAGACCGTGCGCGGCGGCACCTTCGGCCTCACGGCGGGCCGGCCGATCGACGGCAACCTGCTCGGCGCCCTGGCGCCCGGGCAGGTCGTGCTGCTGACCGACGCGCGCGGCTACCCGATCGCCGCCAGCGCCGCGCGCGCCGACGCCGAGCAGGTGCTCGCCCAGGCGATGGACCCCGCGGTCATGGCGGAGCGCGAGCGCGCCCTGGGCCGCGGGACCGAGGAACGCAAGCCCGTCGTCGCGCGCGTCGCAGCGGGCCGCGGCGCCGTCGTGCAGGGCAGCGAGGTGCTGCGCGATCTGCAGGACACGCCGCGCGGCCTCCTGGTGGTCGAACAGGCCGACCAGCGGGCGACGCTCGACCTGCCGATCGGCAGGATCCCGGTGCGCGCGTTCTTCCTGCTGGCCGCCGGCTCGCTGGTCGTGCTCGCAGCGTTCCTGTCGTTCGTGGTCAGCAGCCGCATCACCCGGCCGATCGAACGCCTCGAACACGGCGCGCGGGCCCTGTCGCGCGGCGTGCTCGACACCCGCGTCGCCCTCGAGGAAGGCGGCCAGATCGGCAGCCTGACGCGGACCTTCAACCAGATGGCCGAGGAGCTGCAGGGCCGCATGCAGGACCTGCAGGCGCTGAACCGCACGATGCGCGACCTCTCCGCGCAGGCCTCCGAGCCGACGACGCTCGACGTGCTGCGCACGTTCTGCGCGGGGCACACGGCGGCGGACTCGGTCCGCGTGGTGCTGGTGGGCACCGAGGTGGACCGCGTCGTGCTGCACACGGGCGCGGAGCCTGCGGCGCTGACCGTGCCCGGCGTGGGCCGGATCCTCGATCGCATCGTGGGCGCCTTCTCCGCGGCGGCGCTGCGCGGGTCGCTGGGCTCGCCCTGGAAGGAGGTGTTGCCGGACGCGCGCTCCCTGGTCGGCCTGCCGATCGCCTTCGCCGGCCGGACCCGCGGCGTCGTGCTGCTCGGTTTCGCTCGCCTGCAGCCGCTGCCCGCGGACCTCGAGCTGCTGGGCACCGTGGTCGCGCAGGCGGCGATCGCGCTGGAACGCGCGCAGCTGCACCGGCTGGCCGTGCAGGATCCGGTCACCGGCGCCTACACGCCCGAGTACTTCCGCCGCCGCGCGGTCGACGAGGTGTCGCTCGCGCAGCAGCGCGGCGTGCCGCTGTCGATGGTCGCGGTTGCGCTCGGCGACGGCGATCGGCGCCCGCGCGGGCTGCGGCGCTTCGTCGCGAAACTGCGCGAGGCGCTGCCGTCGAGTGCGGTGCTGTGCCACGAAGGGGCCGGCCGCGTGCAGGCCGTGCTGCCCGGTCTCGGCCGCGCCGTCGCCGAATCGCTGCTCGAACGCGCGTTCGCCGCCTGGGGCGAGCTCGTGCACCAGCTGCCGGAGAACGAGGTCGAGGACAAGCCGCCGGTCGGCGTCGTCGTGCAGTTCCCCGACGAGGCGCCGTCCAGCGAACTGCTGTTCGACGCGCTGCGCGAGCGCCTCGCCGCCGTGCACACGCCGGGCGCCTCGGCGATGGAGTCGGACGAGAGCCTGCAGCGCGCCGGCGTCACGGCGATCAGCCCGGCGATGCGCGAGGTCTACACGACGCTGCGCCGCGTCGCGCCGACCGACCTGCCGATCCTGCTCGAAGGCGAGACCGGCGTCGGCAAGGAAGTGCTGACGAACCTCGTGCACAGCTGGAGCCGCCGCGCCGGCGGCCCGCTCGTCAAGGTGCACTGTGCGGCGCTGACCGAGACCTTGCTGGCCAGCGAACTGTTCGGGCACGAGAAGGGCGCGTTCACGGGCGCCGAGCGGCGCAAGATCGGGCGCTTCGAACAGGCCGACGGCGGCACCTTGTTCCTCGACGAGGTCGGCGACATCCCGCCCGACGTGCAGGGGGAGCTGCTGCGCGTGCTGCAGGAGCGCGAGGTCGACCGCGTCGGCGGCACCGAGCCGATCAAGGTCGACGTGCGCGTGATCGCGGCGACGAACCGCGACATCAGCAAGCTGGTCGCCGAAGGCCGGTTCCGCGAGGATCTCTACTACCGGCTGCAGGGCATGGTCGTGCGGGTGCCGGCGCTGCGCGAGCGCAAGGCGGAGCTGCCCGGGCTCGTCGAGCACTTCCGGCAGGAGGTCGTCGAGGCCGGGCAGAGCCACGCCACGGCGATCTCGCCGGACGCGATGGACGAACTGTTCCGCCACGACTGGCCCGGCAACATCCGCGAACTGCGCAACACGGTCTTCCGCGCGATGGTGATGGCCCGGGGCGGGGCCGTGCAGCAGCGGGACGTGGCCGCGGCCCTGGCCGGTTCGGTGACGCCTGCAGGCTCGTCCGCGGCGGACCGCCCGGACGTGGTCGCCACCGCGCCGAAAGTGGCAGCCGTCGAGCCCGCGGTTCCCCC
>VGXW01000417.1 GCA_016873195.1 Planctomycetota bacterium
CGCGCAGCGCCGCACTGGGCGAGGTGCCGTTCGCGCGCGGGATCGACCGGCGGGTGCCCGTCCCAGGCCCGGACCAGCAGGGCCGGCAACAGGCACAGCGGCGCCAGCAGCGGCGACCGCGCGCGGCCCGCCGCGAGCGCGGCCCCCACCGACGCGAGGAACAGCAGCCCTGCCGCCGAGGGCACACCCGGCCAGAGGCTGCGCGGCGCCAGGAAGCCCGCGCACGCGACCATCGACGCACCCAGCACCGGTCGCGCCCAGCCGCCCGGTGCCGGTCCGGGCCGCGCGCCCGCAGCGCCCGCGGCGACGGCGAGCACCTGCCCGCCAAACAGCGCGAGCGTCGGGGCGGCGCCGAGCGCGTCGACCATGCGCAGCGCGGCGGACCCGGCGGCAACGGCGCCCGCAGCCGCGCCGAGGGCCTGCGCCGCTGCGCCGAGGCGGGAACGCGAAGGCCCGCCGAGCAGCCCGAGCGCCAGCCCGCAGGCCAGCGCGAGCGGGCCGAGCACGGTCTGTGCACCCGCCGCCGCACCGCCGATGGCGCTGGCTGCCGCGGCGCCGAGCGCCAGCGAGGTGGCGAGCCCCGCGCCGGCCCGGGCCCCGGCCGCGAGCCGGTGCGCGATGCAGGCCCCGGCGAAGCCGAGCAGGAGCGGCGGCGCCGCGTCGGTCCAGCGCGCGATCGACAGACCGGTCAGTTCCCGCCGCGCGGCCACCGCGGCGACGGTCCCGAACGATGCGAGCCAGCCCGCGGCCACCCCGCGCAGCACGGCGAGCGCCGCGCCCTGCCCGGCTGGCGCGGCGCAGCCGCCGCCCGCGGGCGGCGCCGTTCCGTTCGCCGGTTCCGTGCGCACCATCCGCGCAGGATACCCGCGGCGCGAGGCGCCGCGGCGCCGCTCGGCGCGCGGCGGGAAACGCCGATGTCAGCGCACGGCCGCCTGCAGCTCGGCGAGCGCGTGCACCGCCGCGTCGGCGTCGCTGCAGCGCAGCAGCCGGTCGCGCACCTCGGCGCGCGACAGCAGCTTCGCGATCTCGGCCAGCGTCTTGATGTGCAGCAGCTTCTTGCTGCGCGGGATGATGAGCCCGATCACGATGCGCGCCGGCGCGCCGTCGAGCGTCTCGAACGGGATCCCGACCGGGTTGAGACCGAGCACCGCGGTCAGGTCCTCGACGCCGTCGATCGCGGCGTGCGGGATCGCGATGCCGTGCTCCATGCCGGTCGTCATGCTGCGTTCGCGCAGCACCAGCGCCTGTTCGACCGCGGGCACCAGGGACGCGGGGTAACGCCCGGCGCGCGCGGGCACCCGGGCGATCGTCGCCAGGGCCTGCCACTTGTCGGCCGCGTCGAGCGGCACCTCGACGAGGTCGCGCGTGATCAGGTCGGAGAGCTTCATGGGCTCGGGCCGCCGCGCAAGTCACCCCGCCAGCAGCGGAGGGAATGCAACCGACGCAGCCGAAACGGTGCAATCGGAAAGTCGGAAACAGGGACTTGCGCCTTCCTTGCGTCGCGCGCCGGAAATAAAAACCAGCGCGCGCCGGTCGGAGGCGGGTCACCGTCCCTCCGTGGGCGAAGCCCAGTTCGAGCAAGCGATGATGGCTGACCAAGTCCTCCGTGGTGCAACCTCTGGCCGACCCCTGCCCCCGCCGACCGGCGTGCGCGCCCTGCTGCAGCGCGCCGCGCTGCACAGCGCCGCGCTGAGTTGCCTCTGGCTCGGCGGAACCGGGCTCGCGCAGAACCCGACCGGCGACGAGGGGGCCGCGAAAGCTCCGGCGGGCGCGCCCGCCGAACAGAACCCGCCGGGCCCGCAGCCGGGCACCCAGAACCCCGGGGCGCAGCAGCCCGGGACCCAGCAGCCCGGGGCGCAGCAACCCGGGGCGCAGTCTCCCCAAGGTCCGGGCAACGCTCCGCGCATGGTCCTCGACGAGGCAACCAACTCGATCACCTTCTCGATGAACGAGACGAACGGCATGGAACTGCCGGAGTTCATCAAGTGGGCCTGCGAGGTGACCGGCCGCGTCTTCACGTTCAGCGAGCAGGAACTGCAGGGCACGGCGCAGGGCGGCAACCGCGTGAGCTTCCTCGGCACGCTGCGGTTCAAGCGCGACCGGTTCCGCGAGGAGTTCTTCTGGTTCTTCCAGACGATGCTCTTCATCCGCGGTTTCGCGCTGGTGCCGCGCGGCGAGGGCCCGCTCGAGATCCTCGAGATCGTGAGCCTGAACGGTCCGCGCAACCGCGAGGTGACGAACGGCGCGCGCTACGTGACGCCCGACGAGATCGCCACCTACCGCAACCAGACCGGCGTGCCGATCCTGACGACGGTGCCGCTGAAGAACATCAACGCGCCGATCGCGACGAACGCGCTGCGGCCGTTCTTCGCGCAGACGGGCTCGCCGGGCGGCGGCGGCGCCCTGACGCTCGGCACCGTCGGCAACAACACCGCGATGCTGCTGCAGGGCTTCGGCCCGCAGGTCTACGCCGCCGTCGAACTGCTGAAGCTCGTCGACGTGCCGGTCGAACAGCCGAACCTCGTCGTGCAGGTGGTGCCGCTCGAGTCCGCCGCGCCCGAGGAGGTCGAGCCGATCCTGACCGAGGTGCTCGAGAGCCGGAGCAGGATCCGCCAGCAGGTGCTGCAGGAGCAGGGCGCCACGCAGGGCGGCCCCGTGGCGGGCGCGTCGGGGCAGCCGCAGCTGAAGGTCGTCGTCAACGCGCCGCAGCGCGCGCTGGTGCTCAGCGGCACGCAGGACCAGGTGCGCGAGGCGCTCGACCTGATCGCGCGCCTGGACGTGCCGGGCCAGCCGATCGAGGGCACCGCGAGCGTGATCCGGCTCAAGAACGTGCTGGCCGAGGACCTGCGCGACACCCTGCACACGTTCATGCAGGAGGACAACCAGGCCGAGCAGCAGGCGCAGCAGGGCCAGGGGCCGGGCACGCAGCAGGCGCGCCGCACGCGCCGCACGGTGATCCAGGACCACAAGGAGAGCAACAGCCTGCTGATCTCCGCGGCGCAGACCAAGTACAAGCAGCTGCTCGCGCTGATCGACCACCTGGACCGCAAGCAGCCGCAGGTGCTGATCGAGGCCGCGCTCGTCGAGCTGACGACCGGCGACCTCGACCGTTTCGGCATCGAACTCGGCGCGATCGACATCAAGGGCAGCGGCGACTTCACGCGGCCGTTCGGCTTCTCGCACTTCGGCCAGTCGGCGTTCCAGGACACCGACGACGACGGGCTGCCCGACACGCGCCTGCCCGACTTCGACAACCCGCTGCAGGGCCTCACCGGCGGCATCATCAGCGGCGGCGAAAACGCGGTGCCGCTGTTGATCAACGCGCTGTCGACCGACAACCGGGCGAACATCCTGTCGCTGCCGAGCGTGCTCGTGAACAACAACGAGGCCGCGATCGTCAAGACCGAGGAGGAGCGCCCGACGCTGCAGAGCAACGCCAGCACGTCGACGACGACGACCTCGTCGGGCGCGCCGCGCAACGCCGGCATCACGATGGAGATCTCGCCGACGATCTCGCCGAACAACTACCTGCGACTCAACGTCAACCTCGAGGTCAGCCGGTTCGTCGGCGCGTTCGACCCG
>VGXW01000418.1 GCA_016873195.1 Planctomycetota bacterium
CCCCTCGGCGAGGGCGTGTCGGGCCTCGCGATCGGCGACCGCGTCGGCTACGCGGGCGGGATCCCGCCCGGCGCCTACGCGACCGCGCGCGCGGTGCCCGCCTGGCGGCTCGTGCGCGTTCCCGACTCCGTCGACGACGTCGCCGCCGCGGCGGTGCTGCTGAAGGGGCTCACCGCCGAGTACCTGGCGCGGCGCGTGTTCCGGATCGGCCCGGGCCACCGCGTGCTCGTGCACGCGGCCGCGGGCGGCACCGGTTCGCTCCTGTGCCAGTGGCTGCGGCACCTCGGTGCCACCGTGATCGGCGTGGTGTCGTCGCCCGCGAAGGTCGAGGCCGCGTTCGCCAACGGCTGCCAGCACGTGATCGACGGCTCGCAGCAGGACTTCGTCGCCGCGGTGCGCGAGTTCACCAAGGCGAAGGGCGTCGACGTCGTCTACGACGGCACCGGCGCCGACACGCTGCGCGGCTCGATGCAGTGCCTGCGGCGGCGCGGGCTGCTCGTGTCGTTCGGCAACGCCTCGGGCCGGCCGCAGGCGGTCGGGCTCGGCGAACTGCAGGACGCGGGTTCGTTGTTCCTCACGCGGCCGGTGCTGGGCGACTACACGGCGACGCGGCAGGAACTCGTGAACGCGGCCGAGGTGCTGTGGAAGCTCGTCGTCGGCTCCGTGCTGCGGCCGCGGCTCGACCGCACGCTGCCGCTGGCGCAGGCCGCGGACGCGCACCGGCGGCTCGAGAGCCGGCAGAGCACGGGCGCGATCGTGCTGCTGCCGTAGGGCGTGACCGCGCCGCGATGCTCAGTGCCCGAGCGCGATGCGCAGCCCGTTCGACGCCGCCCAGCCGGCACCCGCCGCCCCCGGATCGCCCGGCACCCAGGCCTGCGCGTAGACCACCGCACCGCACAGTGCCGGCTCGTCGGGCAGCGGCACCTGCAGCACCCAGGACCCCGCTGGATCCGTCGTCCCGACGAGGCCGCTCGACGCGTTGTTGAGGATCGTGCCGCCGTCGAACGGCACGGCCGCGACCTGGTCGCCCAGCAGCAGCAGGAACACCGCCGAGGGCAGCGCCTGCTGCAGCTGCACCGCGAACACGGCGCCGAGCACCGGCGTACCCGCACCGAGCCCCGGTACGCCGAACTGCCCCGGCTTGCCCGCGCCGTAGACCAGCGCTTCGGCGCGGCAGCCGGTGCCCGCGATCGCGAAGTCGGCGTCGCTCGCGTCGCCGCCGGTGCGGCCCTGCGCGTCGCGCGCGACGACCCGGAGCCGCGCGTGCGCAATGCAGAGGTCGGGCACCGTCCAGGTCCACGATCCCGTGTGCGGCAGGTTGGCCGCCAGCGTGTACGGGAACGACGCACCGCCGTTCGCCGACAGCTGCAGGTCGATGCCGGTGACCATGACGTCGTCGTCGGCGAGCCACTCGATCGTCACGGTCTGGTTCGGCAGCAGGGTCTGCCCGCCGTTCGGCGCCTGCACGTGCGCGGTCGGCGCCTGGCCGCCGCGGTGCTTCGGCACGTGCATGACGATGCAGTGCATCACGCCGGCCGCGGTGACGATCGCCTGGCAGGGCACCGCGAGCACCGTCTTGCCGGGCAGGGCCGCCTGCCAGGCCGCGAGTGCCGGCGCGTTGTAGTTCGCCGCGGTGCTGTTCGTGTAGCTCGGCACCAGTGCCAGGTCGTTGCACAGCACCATGTTCGTGAACGTGTAGTGCACGCCCGACACCGAGCACGCCGGGATCCGGTGCACCGCCCAGCCCGTCGCCGCGAGCGAAGCCGCGGCCCCGTCGCAGATCTGGTCCTGCACCGAGCCCGGCTGCAGCGGCCAGTCGCTGAGCATCACCTGCCGGTCGCCGAACACCTGCATCCACATGTCAACGTGCTGCGTGCCGTCGACGGAGGTCGGGAACGGCGTGTGGAGCGTCACGTCGAGGTTCTGGTAGTCGCGCCAGAGGTCGCGGATCTGCGACTGCGTGAGGCCCGGGTTCTCGTTCGCGATCAGCAAGGTGGCGTGGCCGCTGCCGAGCGCGTCCAGGTGGAAGTTGCCGCCGCCGTGCACGAGCGGCAGCGCGTAGACGCGGTGGCCCTTGTGCGCGCCGAAGTGCAGGGGCACCGTGTCGTCGTTGGGCCGCGGCCGGTTGTAGACGTGGTCGACGATGACGCGGCAGTCGCCCTCGAACACGTAGCGCGGCCCGTAGTCGCGCGTCCAGATCGTGTCCGTCGTGCGCACCAGGAACTCGACGCGGCTCATGTCGCAGCCGATCGCGGTGAGCGTGTTCTGCGCGGTCGTGCGTTCGCTCACCGTGTCGACGTAGCACCAGATCCTCGCCTGCCCGACCGTGGTCGCGTGCAGCGCGACCTGCTGCAGCACGCCGAGGTGCCCCGACGAACCCTCCCACGCGACGACGAGACCGTCGTTGGGTTCGTACTCGGCCGCGCAGTGCAGCGGACCCGTGGGCGGCGGTGCGGGCAGGTCGGGAAGGCCGGCGCGCAGCGGGTGGTTCTGCAGCCAGGCGGCTTCGGCGGGCGTGAGGCTGCGCGGGATCGGCAACCCCTCGGGATACTGCTGCTGGGCGAGCGCCAGCGTGGCGGACAGGGCGGCGAACGCAGGGAGTCGGAACATGGGCACCTCGCGGGGGGCGCGTGCAGGATGCAACCGGGCGGTCGCCGGCTCAATGCCACCGCACTCGGACCACTTCCGCGGGCTCGCGTTCCCCGGCCCGGCGTGCCGGAGTGCGGTGGCGCGCAACGGGCGGGCCGGGCAAGATGCGGCGCGGAACCCCCGATACCACCATGGCCAAGAAGCTCACCGACCTCGATCTCAAGGGCAAGCGCGTGCTCGTGCGCGTCGACTTCAACGTACCACTCGACGACAAGGGCAACGTCACGAGCGATGCCCGCATCCGCGAGAGCCTGAAGACCATCCAGGCGATCCTGAAGGCGGGCGGCCGCCCGGTGCTGATGTCGCACCTCGGCCGGCCCAAGGGCAAGGTCGTCGAGTCGATGCGCATGGCGCCGGTCGGCAAGCGGCTCGCCGAGTTGCTGGGCTCGCCGGTGCAGTGCGTCAAGGACTGCATCGGCCCCGAGGCCGAGGCCGCGTCGAAGGCGCTGCCGGCGGGCAGCTGCCTCCTGCTCGAGAACCTGCGCTTCCGGAACGCCGAGGAGGATGGCGACGCGGCGTTCGCCGCGGCGCTGGCGAAGAACGGCGACGTCTACGTCAACGACGCGTTCGGCACCGCGCACCGCGCGCACGCCTCGGTCAGCGTCGTCTGCAAGCACCTGCCCGCGGCCGCCGGCTTCCTGATGCAGAAGGAGCTCGACGCTTTCGGCAAGGTGCTCAGCAAGCCCGACCGGCCGTTCGTCGCGATCCTCGGCGGCGCCAAGGTCAGCGACAAGCTGCCCGTGATCCAGAACCTGCTGCCGAAGGTCGACAAGCTGATCATCGGCGGCGCGATGGCCTACACGTTCCTGGCGCAGCTCGGCAGGAAGGTCGGCAAGTCGCTCGTCGAGAAGGACCTGATCGCCGAAGCGGGGGCCGTGCTCGCCCAGGCCAGGGCGGCGAAGAAGGAGATCCTGCTGC
>VGXW01000419.1 GCA_016873195.1 Planctomycetota bacterium
TCCCCCGCGGGCAGGTCCGCGCGCAGGACGCCGTCGGCGCCGAGGCCCGCGGTCAGGTCGAGGACCTGCTCGGGTGCCAAGGGCCCCGCCGTCGGTGAAGCCTGCACGGCCACGGTCCGCCAGTAGGCCGGCCGCCCGTCGGCGCCGCGCGGACTGTGCTCAGGGACCGAAGGGAATGCGAGCTGCAGCGCCAGCGCGGCGGGTCCCCGAACTTCCTGCGCGGACGCGTAGAGCCCGATCCCCGCGTGCTCCGGAGTGACCCAGGTGCCGCCCGCGTTCCACCCGCTGGAGGCGAGCAAACCGAGTTCGAGCCCGAGACGCTTGGCCTCGCGGTCGGCGTGGGTGAGGTTCGCGAGCCACGCGTCGCTGAGGAACGGTGGCCCGACCGGGACCACCTTCTCCGGATCCTGCAGCGCCTTGACGTCCCAGACCTGCAGCCGCGAGAAGCCCGCGGCGGCGAACGCCTCCATCTCGGCGGTGATGCGCGCCGGGTCGGCGTGGCCGTTGAGCCAGGTCCAGAACGGGCCGGGCCGGGCCTGTGCCGGCGGATCGCGGAAGCCGGCGCGGAGGTGGTCGTAGGTCTCGCCGTCGGGGGGCGCCGCGCACCCGGTCAGGAAGGCGAGCAGCAGGAGCGATCCGGCGATCGCCGTGGTCCGGGGCGCCAGCTTCATGGTGGGCGCATGGTAGGGTGCGCGGGCTCACCGGCCACGTCCGGCGAACCTCCAGCGGCGCAAGGTGCAGACAACGGATCGCGCCGGCGAGTTCGGCGTCGGGTCAAGGAGGTTCAGGCTGCGCCCCGGACCACCCGGGACAGGCCGCGACGGCCGCCACGCTCCTCGCGCGCGTCCACGGCCTGCGCCCCGTTCCGCCATGCCCTTCGCGCTGCGCGGCCGGAATCGCAGCTTGTTTCACCCATCCCCCGCCAGCGGGCGTGCCGCTCGCTCTACCGACTCCCCCGGACCGCGTCCTCGCGCTCGAGCACGCGCGGATCGACCTGCCACCAGAAGCCCGTCGACTCGACGAACACGATGCGGTCCCGCTGCCACGCATACCACAGCCGCCAATCATCGTCCTGCGGCGCGACCTCCGGATGCACGTAGCGTTGCAGGCACCGCAGCGCGCGCTCCCGATCGTCGCCTGCGGCCCCCCCCGCCAGCTCGATCCAGCGCAGCAGGCTCGCGCGCAGGTGGTTCGGCGTGCCGAGCGCCATCGCGTCGGCGTCGACCTCGAACAGCTGCTTGTAACGTTCGCTCCGGTGCTGCGGCCCTTTGCCCGAGAACAGGTAGGGTCGGTGCCGGTCGAGCCACGCGCGCGCGCCCTCGGGCGTGCGGTCGGTGTAGCTCTCGCGCCACTGCGGCACCAACTGGTTCGGCATGTGCTCCTCGATGCCGCGCCGGTAGCCGCTCTCCGCGAACAGGTCGAGGTAGACGGTGAAGATCTGCCGCGTGACGTTCGTGAACGCCACGGTGCGCGCGTGCCGCTTGCCGCGCATGTAGTGCAGCACGTTCACGAACGTCGCCTTCGCGGGCTCGGTGAGCCGCTCGGGATCGATCGAGTAGCCCCAGTAGAACCAGCGGCCCTGGCGCGCGAGCGACAGGCTGCCGAGGCACTTCGCGGAGTGGCCCTCGGCGAGGTTCTCGAAGCCCGGCACGTCGGTGAAGAAACCCTCGTGGTTCACGAGCGTCGGGTTCCAGTCGTCCTTCGGCGCGCTGCGCTCGAAGGCGACCAGCGTCAACGTCTCGCCGACGCCCTCCGGATAGAGCACGCTGCTGGCCCCCACGTGGTTCTTCTGGCGCGGCACCGGCACCCCCGGGAAGGAGACGGCGTTCGGCGTGCGGAAGATCGGGTGGTCCAGGGCCAGCCCGTGGCCCTGATGGTCCATGCAGATTCAGACGTAGCCGCAGGCCATCGTGACCTTCTGCGCCTCGAGCAGCTGCGTGCCGAGGAAACCGACCGCGACGACGGGCGACGCGGTGGCCGGGAAGGTGCGTGCGTCCACGCCCTTGCCGCGCAGCTGGCCGAAGGTCGGCGAGTCCGCGACCACGACTTCGTGCGCGTCGCACTGCGCCGCGGTGACCGCGGTGTAGGTCGCCACCGAGGGCACGAAGCCGCGCTCCCGCAGGAACGATGCAACGCGCTGCGTGCGTTCGCCCTCGTCGACCGCGACCAGCAGCACGGGGAACGGCTTCGCCGGCGGCCCCGGCTCCAGCGCGGCCGGCGCGACGAGCTGCACCTCCATCGGCGGCAGGCACTGCAGCGCGTCGCAGGCCATGAACGTCATCGTCGCGCGCAGTTCGTCGCCCTCGGCCAGCCGCCGCAGCGGCAGCCGCAGCTCGGCCTTGCCCTCGATCAGGCCGTCCTCGCCGGCGGGCGTCACGAGCTTGCCCGCGGCCGCGAACGCACCGCCGTCGATGCGCACGGCGACCGGCTGGCCGCCGCCGACGTCTCGCGCGTAGAGGTGCCATCCCTCTTCGAGTTCGACCTGCACGACGAGCGCGCTGCCGTCGTGGCTCGCAGTCACGGCCAGCGGCGCCCCGCCCGGCAGTCCCTTCACGGCAAGCGCGATGGCGGGCGCCTGGGCCGGCACCACCGCGAGCAGCGAACCGAAGACCATCAGGATGCGGAGACCGGCGGACAGGACACGGTGCATGCGATCACCTCGCGGCACGTCGTCAGCCGGCGCCGCGCACGGCGACTCTAACCGGGCCCTATCGCGCCGAGCCCGCCTTCCGGCCGACCACGTAGGCGTACCACGCCGGGTCGGCGCGGCCGACCGCGCGGGCCACGAACCGGCGGCGGCCCGGCCGCCGCGCCTGCTCGAACAGCACCTGCACGCCGGTGAACCCCGCCTCGGCGAGCAGTTCGCGCAGCTCCGGCAGCGTCCACAGCCGCCAGTCGTAGACGAACGCGTCGCGCAGCATGCTGCCGTCGCGGAACACGAAGTGGATGCGGCAGTCGATGCGGTGGCTCACCGGATCGAACGCGCGCTGCTGCCACAGCCAGTCGAAGCCGGCCCCGCGGTGCCGTTCGACCAGCGCGCGCTGCACGAGCCCGCCGCCCCACACGTCGAGCAGCAGGACGCCGCCGCGCCGCAGCGAGCGGTGGCAGTTGCGCAGCCAACCGAGCAGTCCGGGCCGCGTGTGGAACACCATGTAGCTGAAGTTCGTCGCGACGAGCATCTGCACCTGCGGCCGGTGCACGGCGCGCACGTCGGCGCACACCAGCGAGAGCCTCTGCTGCTGGCCCTCGTCGAGCCAGGCCTGCGCGTGGTGCAAGAGGCCCCAGCCGAGCGTCGGGGCGTGGCCGTCGACGCCGATCGCGCGGTTGTCGCGGTGCCGGCGCACGAAGCTGCAGGCGAGCGCCGCGGTGCCGCAGAAGTCCTCGCGCAGCGTGCGCAGCGGTTCGCCGACGAGCTTCTCGTAGTGGCGCGCGAAGAACGCGGCGTCGCGCGCCGGTGCCTGCACGGCCGCCGTGTAGAGCGCGTGCCGGTCGGCGGTGCGCGCGGTGAGCGCCCGGCGCGGCGCAGGAGCGGTCATGGCGCATGTGTATCTGCGATGCCGGGT
>VGXW01000420.1 GCA_016873195.1 Planctomycetota bacterium
TGCCGCAGAACCGCGACGCGCTCGCGCGCGGCCGGCGCGACGCGGTGCTGCGCGCGCTCGGCATCCGCCGCGTCGGCGTCACGCTGCGCACGCCGGCCGATCCCGGCGACCGCCGCGCCGCGGTGCCGGTGGGCGCGGCGCTGCACAGCTACCAGGACCTCGCCGAGAGCCTGCACCAGAACCACGTGCGCGCGCACCGCGACCAGGAACTCGCGGTGGCGGAGGTCCAGGGCGTCGTCGAGCGCACGCTCGAACAACTCGAGGAGCCGAGCCTCCTGCTGTCGCTGGCCGCGCAGGACGACGTCGACCGGTTCACGGTCGGCCACTCGGTGCGCGTGGCGCTGCTCGCGCTGCAGGTGGCGCGCGCCGCCGGCGCCGACCGCGCCCGGCTCGTGCACGTCGGCACCGCGGCGCTGCTGCACGACATCGGCAAGTCGAAGGTGCCGCAGGAGATCCTGTGGAAGCGCGGCCGCCTGGACGAGGACGAGTGGGTGTGGATGGCGCAGCACCCGCGGCTCGGCGCGCACGTGCTGCTCGAGCAGCACGAGGCCGTCGACCCGAGCGCGATCGGCGCGGCGTTCTGCCACCACATGGGTGCCGGTGGCGCGGGCTATCCGGTCACCGCGGTGCCCGTGGTGCCGTCGGCGACCAGCCGGCTGATCCGCGTCTGCGACGTGTTCGAGGCGCTGACCTCGGTGCGCCCCTACAAGCGGGCGTTGCTGCCGGTCGAGGCCTTCGCGGTGATGTGCCGCAACGCCGCCGACTTCGACGCGCACTGGCTCCGGCGTTTCGCGCAGGTGGTCGGCCTGTTCCCGACCGGTTCGCGCGTGCTGCTCGACGACGGCGCCGACGCGCTGGTGGTCCGGCAGGGCGAGGCCCCCCACCGGCCGATCGTGCGCCTGCTGACCGGACCCGGCGGCGCCGGCCTGCCGGCCGGCGCGCCCGACCTGCTGGCGCTCGGTGTGCCGTGCGACGGCGTGGTCCGCCGGATCGCCGCGGCCAGCACGCACGAACGCTGCACGGAGCTGCCCGAGTTCGACCAGCACGACCCGGAGATCCTGACGATCGACCCCGCGCAGGCGTGCCTGCCGGTCCGCATCGCCACCGACGCCGCCGCGGCCGGCGGCCGGTCCGGCTGAGGCCGCCCCGCGCATCCGGTCCGCCGGCGCAGGCTTGACGCCACGCGCCCCCGCCCACACCCTGCTGCCCGACGATGGCCAGGCCGAAGGGCATCCCGCTGCGCGCGTTCGCGATCTACCTGTTCGCGGCGATCGTCGGGGTCGCGGGCGGCCTGCTCGGTTCGGCCTTCCTCGGCGGGCTGCGCTGGCTGCAGGACGCGCTCGTCGGCCCGGGCCCGGACCCGGCCCACCCCGAGCGGCTGTCGGAGGCGGTGCGCGCGAACTTCGTCTGGTGGCAGACGCTGCTGCTGCCGGCCGCCGGCGGCCTCGCCGCGGGCCTGTTCTTGCTGCTGCTGCGCGGCCAGCGGCCGCCGTTCGGCATCGCCGACCTCGTCGCGCTCGTGCAGCTGCGCAAGCGCACGATCCGGCTGCGCGAGAGCCTCGTGCAGATCGCCTCGTCGATCTGCACGATCGGCTCGGGCGGCAGCATCGGCCGCGAAGGCGCGAACTCGCAGATCGCGGCGACCGTCGCGTCGCTGCTGGCACGGTGGACGGCCCTGGCCTCGCGGCCGCGCGCGGTGCTGGTCGGCTGCGGCATCGCCGCGGGCATGGCGACCTCCTACAACGCCCCGATCACGGGCGCGATCTTCGTGATGGAGGTCGTGCTCGGCAACTTCGCGATGGACGTGTTCGCGCCGATCGTGCTCGCGGCGGTGCTCGCGACGATGCTGCGCAACCGGCTGCTCAGCGAGCAGGCGATCTACGTCGACGCCGCCGCCCAGATCGAGAAGCTGCCGTGGACCCTCGACCTCAGCGCGGTGCTGCTCGGCCTCTTGTGCGGCGCCGGCGCGATCCTGTTCCGCCACTCGCTCGCGGGCAGCCGGCGCCTGTTCGCGCGCCTGCGGCTGCCGCCGCCCGTCGCGATGGCGCTCGGCGGGCTCGCCGTCGGCGCGATCGGCCTGTTCCCCCCCGAGGCCTGGGGCAACGGCTTCGAGGTGATCCAGACCGTCGCGGGCGGCACGCCCGGGCTCGCCGTGTTGCTGACGCTGTTCCTGTGGAAGCTGCTCGCCACCTGCGCGACGGTCGGCTCCGGCGGGCTCGGCGGCATCTTCACGCCGAACCTGGTCACCGGCGCGGCGCTCGGCGGCCTGTTCGCGTTCGGCCTCGACCTCGTCGGCGACGTCAGCCCGGGCGAACGCATGGCGTTCGCGTTCGTCGGCATGGCCGGCCTCTGCGCCGGCACGATGCACGCGCCGGTGACCGCGGTCGTGCTCGTGTTCGAGCTGACCGGCCACTACGAGCTGACGCTGCCGGTGATGCTGTGCAGCATCGTCGCGAGCATCACGGCGAACCTGCTCGACGAGGACAGCTACTACACCGCCGCGATCCGCGCGCAGGGCGAGGCGCTGCCGCGCGGCATCGAGGAGCTGGCGATCCGCTCGACCTACGTGCGCGACGTGCTGCGCCCGGACTGCCTCGTGGTGCGCGACACCGCGGGCTTCGAGGAGGTCATGGCCCTGCTGCGGGACCACCGCGGCGACACCGTCTACGTGCAGGACCGCGGCGGCCTCCTGGTGGGCCGGATCGAGCTGCAGGACGTCAAGTGCTTCCTGAACGACCCGACCCTGAGCTCGGTCGTGATCGCCGCCGACCTGACGCGGCCGGCGGTGACCGCGCGGCCCGACGACTCGATCGCGGCGCTGCTGCGCCACTTCGACGACCCGGAGCTGCGCGAGATCGCCGTCGTGCCCGCCGCGGGGCCGGCGCGGCTGCTCGGCCGCGTGCGCCACTGGGACGTCATCCGCACGCTCGGCAGCGAGGTGCTCGGCCCGCAGCGCCGCACCACGCGCGTCCGCCTCGACGGCGACCGGCCCGACCTCGTGCTGCCGGCCGGCCACGAACTCGCGACGCTGCCGGTGCCCGACAGCTGGCAGGGCCTCGCGGTCGAGGCGCTGAGCCCGGAGATGCTCGGCGGCGCGATCGTGGTCCTGGCCCTGCCGCCGGCCGGCGATCCGCCCGAGCCGGTCGCGGCCACGCCGGACCTCGTGCTGCCGGCCGGCGGCCGCATCGTCGTGCTGGGCCCGCGCGCGGCGATCGAGCGGCTGCGGCGCGACGCCGCACCCGGCGAGCCGTAGGCTCCCGTGCAGCCCCCGATCCGAGGAGACCGACCATGCCCCGACTGTTCCTGTCCGCGCTGCTCGCCGCGGCCGCCGCCGCGCAAGTGCCCCCGCAGGCCCCGCCCACGCCGCCGGCGGCGACGCTGGGCCTGCTCGACCACCTCGACTGGCTCGACGACGGCCAGGACCTCTACGAACGCGACCCCCGGCCGCTCGCGGTGCCCGGCGACCGCGGCGCCCTCGTCGACCGCGCCTGCGCACAGGCGCGCGAGCAGCAGAAGCTCGTGCTGTGGTACGTGCCGCGCGTGCAGGAACGGAAAA
>VGXW01000421.1 GCA_016873195.1 Planctomycetota bacterium
CGCGCCGGTCGACGCGCCGGGCGCCTGCGCCGTGCTCGAGCAGCTGCGCGGCAAGGCTGCCGGCGACGTCGACGTCGCGGCGCTGCAGGGTTTCGCGCGCGTGCTGCAGCCCGCCGACGTGGGCGGCCCGGCCCTGCCCTCGCCGACGCAGCAGGATGCCCTGCAGGAGCTGGAACGGGCGCTCTTCCGCGAAGGCTCGCGCTCGCTGCTGCTGGTCGGCGAGGCCGGCGCCGGCAAGACCACGGTCGCGCACCAACTCGTCGCCCAGCTGCTCGCGAACGGCTGGGTGGTGTTCACCGCGTCCGCCGCGCAGCTGCTCGCGGGCCAGTCGTTCGTCGGCCAGCTCGAGCAGCGCGTGCAGGAACTCGTGCGCGCGGCCGGCAAGCGGCCGAAGGTGCTGTGGCTCGTGCCCGACTTTGCCGAGTTCGTCGGCGCCGGGCGCACCATCTACTCGCGGGCGGGCATGCTCGACCTGCTGCTGCCGCACCTCGTCGCCGGCGACCTGCGCGTGCTGGCGCCGCTCTCGCCCGCCGCGTGGGAACAGCTGCTGCGCGAGATGCCCGCACTGCGCACGGCCGCCGCGACGGTGCGCCTGCCCGAGTGCCCGGCCGACGAGACGCTGGCGCTCGGGCGCGCGTGGCTGCGGCAGCGGCAGGGCACCGGCCCGCTCTTGTGCGACGATGCGCTGCTCGTCGAGCTCTACCAGCGCAGCCAGCAGCACCTCGCGCACGAAGCGCGGCCCGGCGGCCTCTTGCGCCTGCTCGGGCAGCTGCGCGAGCACGTGCTGGCCAACGGTCCCGCGCGCGCGGCTACCCTCGACGACGCGATCGCGCTGCTGAGCCGCCTGTCGGGCCTGCCGGCCGCGGTGCTCGACGACCGCGACGGCCTCGACCTCTCGCGGCTGCGGGCCGCGTTCACCGCGCGCGTGATGGGCCAGCCCGAGGCGGTCGACTGCCTCGTCGAGCGCGTGGCGATGCTGAAGGCAGGGCTCAACGATCCCAAACGCCCGATCGGTGTGTTCCTGTTCACCGGCCCGACCGGCACCGGCAAGACCGAGCTGTGCCGCGCGCTCGCCGAGTACCTGTTCGGCAGCGAGCAACGCATGCTGCGGCTCGACATGAGCGAGTTCCAGCACCCCGAGTCGCTCGGCCGGCTGCTCGGCGACGCCGACGCCGTGCACGGCCGCAAAGCCCTCGTGCACCAGATCCGCGAGCAGCCGTTCGCCGTGGTGCTGCTCGACGAGATCGAGAAGGCGCACCCGATGGTGTTCGACCTGTTCCTGCAGGTGTTCGACGAGGGCCGCCTGACCGACCGCCAGGGCCGCGTCGCCGACTTCCGCCACGCGATCGTGATCGCGACGAGCAACCTCGGCCTGCGCACGCTCGAGGGCGCGGGCCTCGGTTTCGGCGACCGGGCGCCCGACCTGCAGAAGGCGCTCGAGGAGGTGTTCCGCCGCGAGTTCCTGAACCGCATCGACCGCGTCGTCGTGTTCCGCTCGCTCGATCCGGACACGCTGCGGCAGGTGCTGCACAAGGAACTCGACCTCGTGCTGCAGCGCCGCGGCCTGCGGCAGCGGCCGTGGGCCGTCGAGTGGGACGAGAGCGCGCTGCAGTTCCTGCTCGCGCAGGGCTACACGCCGACGCTCGGCGCGAGGCCGCTGCGGCGCGCGATCGAACGGCACGTGCTGGCGCCGCTCGCCGCCGCGATCGTCAGCGACCGCACGCCCGCGGGCGACCAGTTCCTGTTCGTGCGCAGCGACGGCCGCTCGGTGCAGGTCGAGTTCGTCGATCCGGACGGGCCGCCGGCGCAGGCGCCGGCCCCGGTGGTCGCGGTGGTCGCGAGCCTGGGCACGCTCGCGCGCGAGGCCGAGGGCCGCCTCGAGGAGGTCGCCGCCGTGCAACGGGAACCGGTGGAACTGCAGGGACACCTCGACGAGCCGGCCTGGGCGGAGCGCAAGGCGGCGGCCTACGCGGCGATGGGCGGGGCGGACTTCTGGACTTCGAGCCGGCGGCACGAAGTGCTGGGTAGCGCCGAGCTGATGAGCCGCATCGAGGACGCAGTCGGTCACGCCGCCGAGCGCGCGGCGGAGTTCGCGGGCCGCGGGCGTGAGGTCGCGGCCGAACCGCTGCGGCGGCTCGCGGCGCGGGCGCTGCTGCTGCAGCTGTCGGTCGGCGCGCTCGAGCGCGGTGAAGCGCAGGACGCCTACGTGCTGGTGGCGCCGGTGCACGACCCGCACGGCGATGCGGCGGCGACGGCGGCGTTCGCGCGGGAACTCGTGGGCATGTACCGGGCCTGGGCGGAGCGGCGCGGCATGGAGTGGCGCGTGCTCGAGGACGGCGGCGGGGCCACGCTGGTCGCGATCGCGGGCTTCGCGGCCTGGCCCGTGCTCGCACCCGACGCGGGGCTGCACGTGCTCGAGGCCGAGGACGAACGCAGCCGGCCGGGCCGCGTGCGCGTGACGGTGGTCGCGCAGCCGAGCACGCCCGCGAGCGGCGCCGCGGAAGTGGCGCTGGCGCGGCAGTGCCTCGGGCCGGTGCAGAGCCAGACGCCGGCGATCGTGCGGCGGTACCGCCGCGGGCCGTCGCCCGAGGTGCGCGACCGCGTGCGCGGCTGGCGCACGGGCAAGTGGGCGCGCGTGCTCGGTGGCGAGTTCGACGTGATGGGGTAGGCGAGGCCCGGCCCCGGGAGTTACCAGCGGTGGCGCCTCGGCTATCCGCTCTTCCGATGACGCGTTGTCTCGCCCTCGCCGCCTTCGCCCTGCTGCTGGCCGCCGTCGGCATCGCCCAGACGCCCGACTGGCAGCGACTGCCGGGGATCGCCAGCATGTCCACGCGCGCTCTCGACTTCGACAGGACGCGCGAGCGCATGGTGATGTTCGAGAGCAGTGGCTTCGGCCGCGTGTCGCGCACGTGGGAGTGGGTCGACGAAGCGTGGTCGCTGCGGCGCACGGTCTCCACACCTCCGCCCCGCGACCGTTTCGCGTTCGCCTGCGACCCGGTCCGGCGCCGGTGCGTGCTGTTCGGCGGCACCGTGAGCTACTACTACAACCAGCCGGGAGCCCTGCTGGCCGATACCTGGGAGTTCGACGGGATCGACTGGCGACAGCTCGCCCCCCCGCAGTCGCCGCCAGCGCAGTGCGACGGCTGGATGGGATACGACCATGCACAGGGCGCCCTGCTGCTGTGCGGCGGCGCGTCCGCGACCGGCAACCCGGGGGCGAGCCGGTTCGACGGAGTCACGTGGACACCGGCGGGGTGGCAGCCGTTCCTGACGCACAACACTTCGCTCGCGAGCGACCCGCTGCGCCGCCGCATCGTCGCCGTGACGGACGGCGTCAATCCCGCTGGCGTGCAGACGCTCGAATGGGACGGTTTCGCCTGGCAGACCATGCAACTCGCGGCGCAACCGCCGCCGGGCCTCGGCAACATGACGTTCGTGACCTCGCGGGGCACCGTCGTGCTGCACCGATCCTCGTATTACGGCCCGAACCCGTACTCGGCCAGCCTCTGGGAGTACGCGGGCGCCACGTGGAACCAGATCGCGGGACCGGGG
>VGXW01000422.1 GCA_016873195.1 Planctomycetota bacterium
ACGGCGAGTTCGACGCGGTGCGTCGTGTCGTCGACGTGCGTCTCGCCGAGGAACACGACGTCGAGCCGGGCGAGCCGGTCGAGCAGCGTGGGCCAGCCGATCGGGGTCGCGGCGGCCGAGTCGAAGACGAGCGTCGCGGCGGCGAGGTCGGGCAGCGGGCGCGGAGCCTGCGCCGCGGCGAACGGGGCCAGCAGCAGGAGGGACGACAGCAGCGGGCGCATCATGGACGGGATGACACGCCCCGACGACGGTGGGTGCAATGGGCTCAGCAGAAACCGCCGCAGCGGCGCCCAGGTGGTGCTCTGGCCCGTTGCAGGTCGCCGCGTCGCGGCGCTGGCACCTCAGTGCTTCTTCGGCGCCTGGAAGATGTGCACCGCCATGCCGTGCACGGCCTCGGCGGCCTCCATGATCGCCTCGGGCAGCGTCGGGTGCGCGTGGATCGTCTGCGCCACGTCGGACACCGTCGCCCCCATCTCGATCGCGAGTGCTGCCTCGGCGACGAGTTCGGTCACCTCGGGGCCGATCATGTGCACGCCGAGCAGCTTGTCGGTCTTGCTGTCGCCGACCACCTTGACCCAGCCCTCGGTCTCGTTCAGCGACATCGCGCGGCCCGAGGCGCCGAACGGGAACTTGCCCTCGACGGGGTCGAAGCCGGCCAGCTTCGCCTCCGCGGCGGACAGGCCGACCGACGCGATCTCGGGGTCGGTGAAGATCACCGCCGGGATGCACGCCGGGTCGTAGGCAGCGCCCTGGTCGCCGGCGATCGCGGCGGCGGCGACGAGACCCTCGTGGCTGCCCTTGTGCGCGAGCATCGGCTGCCCCGCAACGTCGCCGATCGCGTAGACGCCGGGCACGTTGGTCGAACGCTTGCCATCGACCGGCACGAAGCCGCGTTCGTCGACCTTGACCCCGATCGCCTCGAGGCCGAGCCCCTTGCCGTTCGGCCGGCGGCCGACGCACGACAGCACGACGTCGCACTCGAACTGCTGCGGCTTGCCCTCGACCTCGACGCTGACGGCGAGCCCGTTCGGCGTCTTCTGGTAGCCCGTCGCCTTCGACTTCACGTGCACGTCGATCTTCTTCTTCTTCAGCGAGCGGCCCATCTCCTTCGACAGCTCCTCCTCCATGCCCGGCAGCACGCGGTCGAGGAACTCGACCACGCGGATCTGCGTGCCCAGGCGATGGTAGACGAGGCCGAGCTCGAGGCCGATGTAACCGCCGCCGATCACGAGCAAACGCCTGGGCAGGTGCCTCGGCGCGAGCGCGTGCGTCGACGACCAGACGTGTTCGCCGTCCGTGGCGAAGCCGGGCACTTCGATCGGCGAGCTGCCGCTGGCGACGACGACGTTCTTCGTCTCGAGCACCTTCTTGCCCTCCTTCGTCGCGACCTCGACCTTGCCGGCGGCGAGGAACCTCGCCTCGCCCATCACGACGTCGACCTTGTGGCTCTTCAGCAGCCCGCCGACGCCCGAGGTCAGTTTGTTGACGATGCCGGCCTTCCAGGCGACGAGGGCTTGCAGGTCGAGGCCTTCGTACTTCGCCTGGATGCCCATCACGTCGGCGTGCTGGATCTTGTCGACGAGCTTGCTGGCCGAGATCAGCGCCTTGCTCGGGATGCAGCCGACGTTGAGGCAGACGCCGCCGAGGTTCTCCTTCTCGACGACGGCCGTCTTCAGGCCGAGCTGGGCACAGCGGATCGCGCAGACGTAGCCGGCCGGGCCGGCGCCGATCACGAGCACGTCGTAGGTCATGGTCGGGCGCAGAGGATACGGGGCCGGGAAGGCCTTTCCAGGCGCGGAAGGTGCGCCGCCGGCACGACTCGCGCCGTTCGCCGCCGTGCCCCGGCGGATTCCGCACGGGCGTGCGTGCGTTCGCCGGCACCCCGCCCTTCCCCCGGCAACGCGGGTTCGTGCTACAACCCTGCCCGCCAAACGAGAACCCCATGCATCCCGTCATCCCTACCGTGCTCTGCGCGGCGGCCGTCGCCGTCGCGCAGGCTCCCGCCAACCTGCTCGGCATCACTCTCAACCCGAGCCCGACCAACGCGCTGATCGCCCGCGTCTCGCACAACACCTGCTCGACGCTGACCACCTGCCAGACGGTGCTCTTGCCGTCGAGCCTGTGGTACTGGCCGGGCGGCACGGCCTGGGACGGCACGACCAACTCGGCCTGGGCCACGACCGGCACCCTGTTGACCCGGCAGTCCCCGACCACCTGCGCCGTGAACTTCGGCCCGGTGCCGTGCCCGCGCTCGCCGGGCTCGGTCGCCACCGGCCTCGATCTGCACGACGCCCTGAACGAGCTGTGGACGATCGACAACAACGGCTGGATCACCAGGAGCCAGAACAACCCCGGCCTCGCCTTCGTGAACGCGCACAACACCGGGCTCACCACGGTCGGGTTCGTGGCGACCTCGGCGATCACGATCGACGAACTGCGGGGCCTCGTGTTCTACAGCACCTGTGACTTCCAGTTCGGCCAGGGCTGGATCTACGTGGCGCCGCTCGCCAACCCGGGCGCCTGGACCCAGGTGACGCCGGTCCAGGACTGCTTCACCGTCCAGACCCTGATCACCGGCATGGCCTGCGACGCGGCGAACAGCGCCCTCTACTGGACCAACGGCCGCGGGACCTTCCGCTGGACCTACACGGTGGCGGGGCCGACGGTGACGTTCGCGCCGGGCACCTGCTGCATCCAGACCGCGCCGTTCCCCGATCCGCTGACCGACCTGTCGATGCAGTGGGCGCCGGCGGTGCCGATGGGCGCGCCCTGCGCGAACGGCGCCTGCCAGCCGTGCCCGATGTCGCACGTGCTGCGCAACGCGCCGCTGCTCGGCACGACGCTGCAGCTCGGCCTCGACCTCGCGCAGGTCGGCATGCCGACCTGGTGCCTGGTCGGCATCGGCTCGTGCTCGCCGCAGGGCACCGTGCCGCCGCTGTGCGGGCAGCTGCTGGTGCCGCTCGGCGCCGCGTCGCTGACCCTGCCGATGCAGTTCCCGGTCGGCGGCGCCGGCTGCACGGGGTCGACCACCTGGCTGTTGCCCCTGCCGGCGAACCCGTCGCTCGCCGGGCTGCCGATGGCGTCGCAGTGCATCGGCCTGTGCCCGCCGACGGGCACGGCGATGAGCAACTGCCTGTCGTTCGTGCTGCAGTGACCGCGCGACGCCGCCGGGGACCTCAGCGGTTGAACGGCGCCGCGCGCGCGATCAGCTTCTCGAGGTTCGGTTCGGCCGGGTTCAGCGGCTTGCCCGGGTGGATGCAGCGCGCCGGGCACTTCTCGGCCGCCTGCACGAGCTGCGCGTAGGTGCCCGCCTTCGGGTTCACGAGCTTCGCCTGCTTGTTCTCGTTGTACGCGAACATCAGCGGGTTCAGGTTGATGCAGTCGTTGCAGGTCGAGCAGCGCTCGGTCTCGATCCACGGCTCCTCGGACGGTGCCGCGGCGGCCGCGGCGGCCTTCGCGGGCGCTGCGGCGGCGGGCGCCGCCGCAGGGG
>VGXW01000423.1 GCA_016873195.1 Planctomycetota bacterium
CTGCGCGAACGTGTTCGTCGGCCAGACCGAGGCGCCGCTGTTGATCCGGCCGTTCCTGAAGGGCATGACGACGAGCGAACTGCACGCGATCATGGTCGGCGGTTTCGCGACGATCGCCGGCGGCGTGTTCGCCCTCTACGTCGGCTTCGGCATCGACCCGGGCCACCTGATGGTAGGCTCGGTGATGGCGGTGCCCGCCGGCCTGATCTGCACGAAGATGCTGTGGCCCGAGACCGAGCAGAGCCAGACGATGGGCCGCGTGCAGAAGGTCGAGGCCGAGGCCTACGGCCACGTGGGGGTTGGTCGAGGCCGCGGCAGCCGGCGCCGGCGACGGGCTCAAGCTCGCGCTGAACGTCGCGGCGATGCTGATCGCGTTCCTCGGCCTCGTCGCCGTGCTCGACTGGCTGCTGGCCTTCCTGCCGTGGGGCCTGTCGGTCAAGACGATCCTCGGCTGGTTGTTCTGGCCGATCGCGGCGGTGATGGGCGTGGAGACCGGCGAGATCACGACGCTGTCGCAACTGCTCGGCACCAAGATCGCGATGACCGAACTGATGGCCTACAGCGACCTCGGCCCGATGGTGGCGCAGCACACGATCACGCCGCGCACGGCGATGATCGCGAGCTTCGCGCTCTGCGGCTTCGCGAACATCGGCAGCGTCGCGATCCAGGTCGGCGGGCTCGGCGCGCTGGCCCCCGAGCGCCGCGGCGAACTCGCGCGGCTCGGGCTGCGTGCGATGTTCGGCGGTGCGATCGCGACCTGCATGACGGCCTGCGTCGCGGGCGTGCTCGCGAGCGAGGCCGCGGCATGAACGGCGCCGGCGAGCACGACGAAGCCGCCACCGTGGCCGCCGCGGCGGCGTTCCTGCAGCGGCGCCTCGGCGCCGCCGCCGCCGCGCTGCGCGGTGCCATCGTGCTCGGCAGCGGGCTCAAGGACTTCGCGCGCGAGCTGCGCGAACCCGTCGAGGTGCCGTTCCGCGACGTGCCGGGCTGGCCCGTGCCCAGGGTCGAAGGCCACGGCGGATCGCTCGTGATCGGCACCGCCGGCGGCACGAAGGTCGCGTGCCTGACCGGCCGCGTGCACCTGTACGAAGGCTGGCGGCCCGCCGAGGTGGTGCGCGCCGTGCGCACGCTGCGCCAGCTCGGCGTGCCGTCGTTCCTGCTGACCAACGCCGCCGGCGGCATCGGCGACGACCTAGCGGCCGGCGACCTGATGTTGATCGCCGACCACCTGAACCTCACGGGCTGTTCGCCGCTGACCGGCCCGCACGAGCCCGCGTTCGGCCCGCGCTTCCCCGACCAGACGCGCGTCTACTGCCCGCGGCTGCGGCAGCTGCTGCAGCAGTGCTCCGGGCGGCTTCGGCAAGGCGTCTACGCGGGGCTGCCGGGCCCGTCCTACGAGACGCCGGCGGAAGTGCGCATGTTGCGGGCGCTCGGCGCCGATGCGGTCGGCATGAGCACCGTGCACGAGGCGATCGCGCTGAACGCGATGGGCGCCGAGGTCGCCGGCCTGTCGCTGGTCAGCAACCTCGCCGCCGGCATCGCCGACGCGCCGCTGTCGCACGACGAAGTGGTCGCCGCGGGGGCGGCGGCCGCGGCGACCTTGATCCGGCTCGTGACCGAGTTCTGCCGCAGGCTCGCATGACGCTGCCCGACCTGACGATCCGCCCGTACCGGCCCGGCGACGAGGAACGCATCCTCGAGACCTTCAACCTCGTGTTCCGCGAGGTCTGCGGCCCGGGCTTCGTCGACCGCACGCTCGAGCAGTGGCGGTGGCAGTACCTGCAGAACCCGTGGGGGCTCCGCATGTCGCTCGCGGTGGCGCCCGACGGCACGGTGGTGTCGCAGTACGCGGGCGTGCCGATCGTCGCCGACACGCCGTTCGGCGCACAGACGTTCGTGCACTGCGTCGACTCGATGACGCACCCGGCGTGGCGTGCCGGGCTCAAGCGGCCCGGCATCTTCGTGATCACGGGCCTGCCGTTCTCGGCGCACAGCCGCCGCATCGGCGACGCGGTGCTCTACGGCTTCCCGGTCGACGCCGCGTTCCGCATCGGCGCGCGCTACCTCGAGTACCACTTCCTGCGCGTGATCGACTTCCTGATCCGCGACGTGGCGGCGGGCGTGCTCGACCCGCCGGCCGGCGTGCGGCTCGAACGCGTGGCCGCGATCCCGCCCGACGTGGGCTCGCTCTACGACCTGGTGCGCGCGGAGAAGCGCCTGCTGCTGCGGCGCGACTACCGCTACCTCGACTGGCGCTACGTGCAGAACCCGGCCCGCGCCGACTACGAGCTGTGGACCGCGCGGCGCGCCGCGGACGGCAGGCTCGTGGGGTTCCTCGTGCTGAAGCCCGGCGGCGGGCTCGCGCCCGATGCGGCGACGATCGCCGACTGGCTCGCGAGCGAACACGACGAGGGGGCGGCGGCGCTGCTGCACGTGGCCACGCAGAGGGCCGCCGCGGAGAAGAAGGTCCGGCTGATGGTCGTGTGTCCGGAGTGGTCCGCCGAGTGGCGCACCTGCGAACGCGCGGGGTTCGTGAAGACGCCGTCGTCGAACTGGCTCGAGCGCCGGATCGTCTACCTGATCACCGGCTCGCCGCTGACGCTGCCGGTGCTGCAGCAGGACTGGTGGTACATGCTCGGCGACAGCGACCTGGCATGAACGCCGGCTCGTTCGCTGGCCTGTGGGTTGCGCTGCTCGCGGCGTGCGCGGCGCCGGTGCCGGACCCGATCCCGCCCGAGGCGTTCCTGTTCCTGCACTTCCGCGGCAACGGCGAGGACGGGCTCTTCCTGCTCGGCTCGCTCGACGGCTACCGCTGGCAGCCGCTCGCGCGCGGCGAACCCGTGCTGCGGCCCATGGTCGGCAAGGAGCAGCTCGTGCGCGATCCGTGCGCCGCGAGAGGCCCGGACGGGCTCTGGCACGTCGTGTGGACCTGCGGTTGGCACGAGCAGGGCATCGGCTACGCGGCGACGCGCGACTTCGTGCACTGGACGGCGCCGCGCTTCTTGCCGGTGATGGCGCACGAGCCCGCGGTGCGCAACGTGTGGGCGCCCGAGGTGGTCTACGACGAGGCCGCGCAGCGGTTCGTGCTGTGCTGGAGCTCGACGATCCCGGGGCGGTTCCCCGCGACCGACGGCAGCAGCGAGGACGGCTTCGACCACCGGCACTACGCGACGACGACGCGCGACTGGGCAGCGTTCACGCCGGTGCAGTTGCTGGTCGACCCGGGTTTCTCCTCGATCGACGGCACGTTCGCGCGGCGACGCGACGGGCAGCGGTTCTTCCTGCTGAAGGACGAGACGCTGTCGCCGCCGCGGAAGCACCTGCGCCTGCTGCCGGCGGCGGGACTGCTCGGGCCGTTCGGACCGCCGGGGCCGCCGTTCTCGCCCGACTGGGTCGAGGGGCCGACGGTGTTGTGGACGGGGTCGGAGTGCGTCGTGTACTTCGACCGCTACCGCGACGGCCGCATGGGTGCCCTGCGCACGGA
>VGXW01000424.1 GCA_016873195.1 Planctomycetota bacterium
GGCAGCGCCGGCTGGACGGCGAACCTGCTGAAGAACACGATGGCGAACGCGATCGCGATCAACCGCGGGCTCATGCTGGGCGACCCGAACCTCGCCGTCACGCCAGCACAGGTGTTGCAGATCGACGCGGTGATCGCGGCCTACGCCTCGCCGATGGAGCGCCACGTCGCGCTGCCGGCGACCGGCACCAAGTCGAAGGCCTCGTTCACGCAGGGCTTCGACAGCGCGGCGACGTGGATCAGCTGGTGCTGGCCGATCGCGACCACGGCGGTCACCTACACCGACCGGCTCTACGCGATGACGTGGCACAACAACGCCTCCGGTTCGCAGACCACGCTGTTCGGCAGCCTGACCGGCGCCAGCACCTGGGGATTCGCGCCGCCGTCGGTGGTGACGTGGTTCGATCCCGAGCCGAACCTCGGCGAACTCGACTTCGCGGCCCTGGTCAACGATCTGCAGCCGACCGGCCTCGACGTCCTGCTGTTCCACTACGGCGCCGCGCCGCGTGCGTTCGGGCTGCGCCTCTTGCGGGCCCTGCGGCCCGGCCAGTACGAGGCCCGCATCGGCAACGATGCCAACCACGACGATGCGATGGACGGGCCGCCGCACACGGTGGTGCCGTTCACGCTGGCCCAGCCCGGCACGCAGGTGCTGCTGCCGGCGCTCCCCACCGGGGTGCTGCAGAAGATCGAGATCCGCCAGCTCGCGCCGGGCAGCAGCACGCCGGCCGCCCTGCCCGATCCGGCGCTGTCGCGCGAGGACGTGACGTTCGGCACCGGCGGCACGGTGACGGTCACGGTGCACAACCTCGGCAGTGCGCCCGCGACCGGAGTGGTGGTCGAGCTGGTGCAGAACGGCCTCTCCGTCGCGACGGCACCCGTGCCGGCGATCGCTGCCCCGCTCGACTACCAGCGGAAGGTCGCGACCGTGAAC
This sequence comes from Planctomycetota bacterium, assembly GCA_016873195.1. Taxonomy (GTDB): domain Bacteria; phylum Planctomycetota; class UBA1135; order UBA1135; family UBA2386; genus VGXW01. Next base: position 934 of record VGXW01000424.1, read on the forward strand.
CTCTGTTGCGGCGCGTTCGTGCCCGGTGCCGCGGTGACCGTGCGTCTCTCGTTGCCGCCTGCCACCGCGCAGGTGACGGCCGACAACGACTCGGTCACCACGGCCCCGCCCGGCTTCACGACCATCGGTGCCGGCTGTGCGGGCGGCAACGGCGTGCCCGACCTGCAGCTCGTGTCGCTGCCGGCGCTCGGCGGCACCTACGCGGTCGACGTCAGCAACCTCGCCGGCGGTTTCGCCGCGATGGTCACCGGCTTCCAGCCGCAGAACCTGCCGCTGCAGCCGTTCGGCCTCGGTTTCGGTCCCGGCTGCACGGCCCACGTGATCGCGGTCGCCACCGGCTTCCTGGCGCAGGCGGCGGGCCTCGCACACTGGACGCTGCCGATCCCCAACGACCCCGCGTTCGCGAACGTCGACCTGCTGCAGCAGGCCGTCGAGTTCGCGAGCCAGTCCGCGGTCAGCAACGCGGTGCACGCGCAGGTGCACTGAGCCGCGGACTGCCGCACCCGGGCGGGGGGGCCGCGCCGGGCGATGCAGGCGTCGGCACGGCGCCGGGGCAGGCCGGAACGAGGAGCACGCCGGCCACCGTGTGGATCGGACCCACTGGCCTGCGTCGATGTGTTGCCCTCCAATCCCGAGGATCCTCCTGCCATGCGTGCATTCGCCCTCGCCGTCCTGCTCGTCTCGTCGATCTGGTCCACGTTGGCCCGCGCGACTCCGGCGCAGGCGCCGGCGGACGACCCCACGACCCTGCTGTGGTACGAACACCCCGCCGAGCAATGGCAGGATGCACTGCCGGTCGGCAACGGCCGCCTCGGGGCGATGGTGTTCGGCCGCACGGACGAAGAGACGATCCAGCTCAACGAGGACACCTGCTGGTCGGGAGGGCCGTACACGACCACCGTGCCCGGCGGGGCCAAGGCGCTGCCCGAGATCCGGCGGCTCCTGTTCGCCGGGGAACTGATCGAGGCGCACAGACTGTTCGGCCGGCACCTGATGGGCTACCCGGTCGAGCAGCAGAAGTACCAGTCGCTCGGCAACCTCGTATTGACGTTCCCGGACACGGGGCCGCACACGGCCTACCGCCACCAGCTCGACCTCGACAGTGCGGTCGTGACGACGAGCTACGAACGCGGCGGGGCCCGGTTCACGCGCGAAGTGTTCAGTTCGCCGGTCGACCAGGTGCTCGTGGTGCAGCTCGGCGCGGCTGCGGAACGGGCGCTGTCGTTCACGGCGCAGTTGCGCGGGGACCGGAACCAGGCGCACTCGAACTACGCGACCGACTACTTCCGGATGGACGGCGAAGGCGGCAGCGGCCTCGTCGTGCGCGGCAAGTCGGCGGACTACCTGGGCGTCGCCGGCAAGCTGCGCTACGTCGTGCGGCTGCGCGCGACGAGCCCGGACGGCACGATCACCGTCGACGGCGACCGATTGCGCGTGGCGGGCGCCAGCGCAGTGACGCTGGTGATTGCGGCGGCGACGAACTTCGTGAACTACCGCGACGTCACCGGCGATCCCGAGGCGCGGGTCGACGCGGCGCTGGCGCGCGCGTCGGGCAAGACCTACGACGCCGCGCGGGAAGCGCACGTCGCCGAGCACCGGCGGCTGTTTCGCCGCGTGCGGATCGACCTCGGCGCGACGCCTGCCTCGGCCCGGCCCACCGACGAGCGACTGAAGGCGTTCGCCGGCGCGAACGACCCGGCGCTGCCGGCGCTGCTGTTCCAGTTCGGCCGCTACCTGCTGATCTCGTCGTCGCGTCCGGGCACGCAGCCGGCGAACCTGCAGGGCATCTGGAACAAGGACATGAATCCCATGTGGGATTCGAAGTACACGACCAACATCAACACCGAGATGAACTACTGGCCGGCGGAGGTGGCCGATCTCGGCGAGTGCGCGCAGCCCCTCTTCGCGATGATCCGCGACCTGACCGATCAGGGTGCTGCGGTCGCGCGCGAACACTACGGCGCGCGCGGCTGGGCCTTCCACCAGAACACCGACCTCTGGCGCGTGGCGGCGCCGATGGACGGGCCGAACTGGGGCGGGTTCGCCACGGGCGGCGGGTGGCTCGTGACGCACCTGTGGGAGCACTGGCTGTTCACCGGGGACGCGGCGTTCCTGCGCGAGAACTACCCGGTGATGAAGGGCGCGGCGGAGTTCCTGCTGGATCTGCTGGTGCCGCACCCGACCTACGGGTGGCTCGTGACGTGTCCGTCGACGTCGCCCGAGAACTTCCCGCTGGCGCCGGGCAACGACCGGTTCTTCGACGAGGTGACCGGGTCGATGAGCTCGGGCACGGCGCTCGTGGCGGGTTCGACCATCGACACGCAGATCGTGCGCGACGTGTTCGGCGCGGTGGTGAAGGCCGCCGCGATCCTCGGCACCGACCCGGAGCTGCGGGCGCGCCTTGCCGAGGCGACGGCGAAGCTCGCGCCGATGCGCATCGGCCGCCGCGGGGACCTCCAGGAGTGGCTCGAGGACTGGGACCAGCGGGAGCAGAGCCACCGGCACGTTTCCCATCTCTACGGCCTGTTCCCGAGCGCGCAGATCAC
>VGXW01000425.1 GCA_016873195.1 Planctomycetota bacterium
CCCCACAGGCCGTTGTTGCACGGATGGCCGAAGCGCGTCGCGCCGCCCGGCCGGATCGCGAGGCCGACGAACGGATCATTGGCCGCCGCGAACTGGCAGCAGCTCAGCAGCAGCAGCGACGGGCACGGTACCGACGACGTCAGCTGGTAGCGCAGCGCGACCGTGTTGTTGCCGTCGGTGCCGTAGAGGATCCGCCGCCCCCAGTCGCACGCGAGGCCCGTGAAGGTGCCGATCGGGCCCGCCGGGCACGGCGGCACCAGCAGCTGGCAGATCACCTGGCACGGATTGCCGAGCCGCAACACCGCGACGAAGTTCGGGCCGACGGGGTAGATCGGGAAGGCGACGAAGACGAGATCCTGGTCCTCGTCGATCGCGAGGCCCGTCGTGACGTTGCCGAGCGCCGTCGGCCCGAGGCCCGTGTAGCACATGGTCACCGGGATCGGCGGACACGTGTTCGTGTAGAAGTGGATGAAGCCCTGGCTGTCGACGAAGACGATCTGGTTCAGCCGCTGGACGACCTCGAGGCCGGTGATGAACGCGTTCGGCGCGAGCGTCGGCGGCATGGCCGGCGTGCACAGGGGCGTGCAGTCGTCGGCGTACTTGCCGAGCAGCCGGCCGTCGCTGATCCACGCGCCGGGGCGCCTCGGGTCCCAGCCGGTGCCGCCCGCATAGGGCGGCGTGATCGTGATGCCGGGCCAGGGCACGGCGCACTGGCTCAGGCGGCTGCAGTTGGCGTGATCGACCTGCCGCAGCAAGGGCAGGTTCCGCGTGAAGCCGATCAGGTTGTCGGGAGTCTGGGAGGGCAGCGCGGTGGCCAGGAACGGCAGCGCGCCGATCAGCAGGATGGAGAGCTTCATGGGCGAGTACCTGGGGAACTACCTGGGGAACGGTGCGGCGAAGAGAACGACAGGCCACACCGTTTCCGAAGAGCCAGTTCCCGCCCGGCGCACGCGGATTTTCCGGGCCGCGCGGAACTGCCCGCCGCGCTGTGGTTTGCCGGGGCTACTTGCGCTGGCCCGCGCCGCCGGGCGTCGCGGGTTTCGCGTGCAGCGCCTTGGCTTCGGCGTCGAAGAACGCGATGCAGCGCGCGACGTTCGCCTCGAGTTCCTTGCCCTTGCCCCACTCGTACTCGATCGAGAACAGGCCGCGGAAACCCTGCCGGCGCAGTTCGGCGAGCATCTCGCGCGCCTTGCACTCGCCCGTGCCCCAGGGCTTGTCCTCGGCCTTCGGCGAAGCCGGCGCGACGTCCTTGAAGTGCAGCGAGCGGATGCGCCCCTCGAGCAGGCGCAGTGCCTCGACGGGGTCGACGCCCGAGCGCAGCCAGTGGCCGGTGTCGGCGCAGGCGCCCAGGCGCTTGCTCCGGTCCTTCACGGCCGCCAGCGCCGCTTCCGGGTTCGCGTAGCGCGAGGGCTTGGGGTGATTGTGGCAGCCGATCGCGATGCCGTACTCGTCGGCGAGCCGCTCGACGAGGTCCCACGCGTCATCGTCGGGCTCGCAGGTGATCGTGCCGATGCCGAGCGCCTTGGCGAACGCGAACGTGCGCCGCGCCGCGGCCTCGTCCTTGCTGAACTCGGTGACGCCGAACGCCATGGCCTTCACGCCGGTCGCCTCGAGCCTGCCGCGCAGCCGCGCGAGCTGTTCGGCGGGCATCTCGGGACCGACCTTGGTGTCGCCGTCCGGCGCGAGCTTCTGGCCCCCGTAGAGCTCGATGTAGCGCAGGCCGAGCGCCTTCGCCGTGTCGATCGCCTCGAACGTCGTGCGGTCGCGGAACGTCCAGGCCTGCACGCCGAGCTGCCAACCGAGCGCTTCCGCGGCGCGGTCGTCGCGGGCGGCGGGGGCCGCTGCCGGCGCGGGAGCCAGCGGGGCCGCGGGCGCGGCGGGCTCCGGTTGGGCGCACGCGGCGCTGGCCAGCGCGAGCAGGGCGAGCACGGGGGCGATGGACTTCATGGCGGCAAGCGTCCCCGCCGCGCGGGGCCGCGTCCACACCCTCAGCACCGCTGCGCGTCCGGAAACCGCCAGCCGCAGCGCCCGATCTGCTCGGCGCAGCGTTCGGCGACGCGCGCGCGCGCCCGATCGTCGTAGGCCTCTGCCACGCGCAGCGCGGCGGCTTCCGGCGGGGCCGTTGACCGGGCAGCCGACGCGGCGGATCGTGCCGGCGCGGTGCCGGGCCAGCCGGCACCGCAGTCTGCACCAACTGCCCCAGGGAAGCCTCATGACCCGGCCCCCGCCGCTCTTCTGGTCGCTCGTCGCCACGGCGGTGGTCTTCTGGCCGGCGTTGTCGGGGCGGCACGTCTACGACGACGACCTGCTCATCCGGCAGAACGTCGCGCTGCGCGAGTTCCTGCCGCTGCGCCTCGTCACCGAACCCTACTTCGCGGGCCAGGTCGGTTACTGGCGTCCGGTCGCCTCGCTGCTGATGTCGGCGGCACACGCGCTGGCCGGCCTCGCCGGCATCCACGCGCTCGTGCTGGTCGCACACGCGTTCGCCGGCGCCGTGGCGTTCCGGCTCGGCGTCCGGCTGTTCGGCGACGCGCGGGCGGCGGCCGCCGCAGCCGCGTGTTTCCTGTTCCACCCGGCCCAGGTCGAAAGCGTCTCGTGGGCCTCGGCCGCCAGCGGGCCGCTCGCGGGGCTCGGCACCCTGCTCGCGATCGCCGCGGCGCTGCGCTGGCGCGACCGGGGCGACGGCCTGCCGTGGCTCGTCGCGCTCACGTGGTTCCTCGCCCTGCTGGCGCGCGAGAGCGCGATCGTGGGCCTGCTGCTGATCCCCGCCTTCGTCGCCTGGGCCCCCGGTCGGACGCGCCCGGTGCGTTGGCGACCGCTGCTCGCGCTGGTCGGCGCCGCGGCGCTCGCGTGGGGCGCGCTGCGCCTCGCCGTGCTGGCGCAGCCGTTCGGCACGCTCGGCGCCGCGGCCGGCGAGCCGGCCGACGCGTGGCGTCTGGTCGCGGCGCCCGCCGAACTGCTGCTGCGCCACCTGCGGCTGCTGGCCGTCCCGTATCCGCTGACCGCGTTCCATCCGTTCGCGGAGCGGACCGGTGCGGCCGCGGCCGTGCTGTTCCTCGTCGCCGCCGCGGGCCTCGTCGGGCTCGGCCTGCTCGCGCGACGGAGCACGGCTCCCGTGCGCCTGGGCTGCCTGCTCGCCGTCGTGCCGATCCTGCCGTTCGTCGTCCACTATCGCATCCTCGGCCACCACCCGATCGCGGAACGCTACCTCTACCTGTCGGCGCTGGGCCTCGGCCTGCTCGTCGCCGCGGGCACGGCCGGCCGGCGGCGCTGGTTCGCCTGGGCGCTCGCCGCGTGCTTCGGCGCCGCGAGCTTCGCGCAGACGTGGGTGTGGCAGGAACAGCGTTGCCTCGTCGCCCATGGACTGCGCCACGCGCCGGCGGACGCGCTGCTGCACGTCATGGCCGGCAACCTCGAACTCGCGGCGGGAC
>VGXW01000426.1 GCA_016873195.1 Planctomycetota bacterium
CCGCCGGAGTGAGGCGCGCCGCGCGTCTCTGCCCCTCGCGCTGCCGCCCGCCGACCAGGCACCGTATCCTGCACCGCACCATGCGCACGCTGCTCGCCTGCGTCCTCGCCGTCGGCTCCGCCGCGATCCTGCCCGCCCAGCAGCCGCTGTCCGGCAGCCGGCCCAACATCCTGTTCGTGTTCAGCGACGACCACGCCGCGCACGCGATCTCGGCCTACGGCTCGCGCGTCAACACGACGCCGCACATCGACCGGCTCGCGACTGGCGGCGTGCGGTTCGCCAACAACTTCTGCGGCAACTCCCTGTGCGGCCCGTCGCGCGCAACGGTGCTGACCGGCCTGCACAGCCACCGGAACGGCTTCATGCGCAACGGCAACACGTTCGACGGCGCGCAGACGACGATGCCGAAGCTGCTGCAGGGTGCCGGCTACCAGACCGCGATGATCGGCAAGTGGCACCTCGAGTCCGACCCGACCGGCTTCGACCATTGGATGGTGCTGCCGGGCCAGGGCCAGTACTACAACCCCGACTTCCTGACCAAGGACGGCAAGGTGCGGCTCGAGGGGCACGTGACCGACCTCACGACGGAACTCGCCGTGAAGTGGCTCGAGGCGCGCGACAAGCAGAAGCCGTTCCTCCTGATGTGCCAGCACAAGGCGCCGCACCGCAGCTGGCTGCCGGCCCCGGCGGAACTCGGCCTCTACCGCGACGGCGATCTGCCCGAGCCCGCGACGCTGTTCGACGACTACGCGGGCAGGGCCGAACCAGTGCGCCACCAGGAGATGACCGTCGCGCGGCACCTGTCGCTGCACTACGACCTCTGCGTGCCGCCGACCGCGGCCGAGCGCGCGGGGGCGTCGGCGCTCGATCGCGACTGGGACGTGCTGTGGCGCCGCATGACGGAGCCGCAGCGGCAGGCATGGGAACATGCGTTCGCGGCGGAGAACGCGGCGTTCCGCGCGGGAAGGCCCGCGGGCGAGGACCTCGTGCGCTGGCAGTACCAGCGCTACATGAAGAACTACCTGCGCTGCGTCGCCGGCGTCGACCGCAGCGTCGGCACGCTGCTCGACTGGCTCGACCGGCATCCCGACGTGAAGGCGAACACGTTGGTCGTCTACTCGTCGGACCAGGGCTTCTTCCTCGGCGACCACGGCTTCTACGACAAGCGCTGGATGTACGAGGAGAGCCTGCGCATGCCGCTGCTCCTCGCCTGGCCGGGCCGCATCGCTGCGGGGCGTGAGATCGCGGCGCTGACGCAGAACATCGACTTCGCGCCGACGTTCCTCGACCTCGCCGGCGTGCCGCTGCCCGCGGGCCTGCACGGCCGGAGCCTCGTGCCGCTGCTCGAGGGCAAGGTGCCGCAGGACTGGCGCTCGGCGATCTACTACCACTTCTACGAGTCGCAGGCCGTGCACCAGGTCGCCGCGCACTACGGCGTGCGCACGGAGCGCTACAAGCTGATCCGCTACTACGAGCCGCAGTGGGACTGCCAGGAACTGTTCGACCTGCAGCAGGATCCCGAGGAACTGCGCAACGTCGCCGGCGACCCGGCCTACGCCGAGGTGCGCGCGGGGCTCGAACGGCGGCTCGCGGAACTGCGCCGGCAGTACGGCGACGGGACCGGCGAGGTCGGCGGGCAGGCCTTCCCGATCCAGGCCGGCATCGCGCGGGTCGAACGCCGCGGCGACGCCGTGACGCTGTGGGCCAACACGGTCGGCAGCTACCTGCTGCAGGCGGGCGACCGCCCGGGCAACACCACGTTCACGACGACGCTGGCGCCGCTGCCCGGCCGGCCGCAGCAGAACGGCTTTCTGCTCGCGAGCGGCGGCGATGGCCGCCGCGAACTGGTGCGCGCGGGCATCGAGTTCCAGGCGCGGCGGCTCGTGATCGTGGCGCCCGGCGCCATGCGCGCGGTGGCCGAGGCCAAGGTCGACTGGGACGGCAGGTCGCCCGTCGAACTCAGCGTGACCTTCGATCTCGAGCGGCACCGCGTGGTCGCCGCGGCGCTGGGCCAGCGGATCGAGGCGGAGCTGCCCGCGGGCTGGGACCGGCTGCTCGCCTGGGGCTACGGCGCCAGCAACGCGGAGACCGTGTTCGGCGGCCTGCAGGTGCGGTGAGAACGTCGGACCGCCGCTGCGTCCGGGCGGCGCGCGGCGGCGAAGAGCCGGCACGATGACGACGATGACGACGACGGCGACGACGGCAACCGGCCTTCCCCTGCTCGACGTCCCGCTGCGCACGGCCACCGGCGCGCCGGCGACGCTGCGCGGGTTCCTCGGCCAGGGTCCGCTGGTGGTCGGGTTCCTGCGCCACTTCGGTTGACTGTTCTGCCGCGAGCGCGCGGCGCAGTTGCGCCGCATCGAGAACGAACTCGCCGCCGCCGGCGCCCGGCTCGTCTTCGTCGGCACGGGCACGCCGGCGATGGCCGCCGACTTCGCGCGCCAGAACGCCGGGCCGCACCCGGTGCTCAGCGATCCGGAGCGGCGCAGCTTCGCCGCCGCGGGCTTGCGGCGGTCCTGGTTCGGCCTGTTGCACTGGCGGCTGCTGCGGAACGGCCTGCGCGCGCTGCGCGCGGGCTTCCGGCAGGGGCGCGTGATGGGCGATCCGTGGCAGCTCGGCGGCGTCGCCGTGTTCGGTGCCGACGGCCGGGTGCGGCATGCCGAGGCCGACCGCGCGGCGGGCGATCCGCTCGACCTGGCGCGCGTGCTGGCGGCCGTGCGCGGCGATTGAGCGGCCGTCAGCGCGGCTGGCCCGCCGCCGCCGGCTGCGCCCGCAGCATCGCCACCGCCGCCGGCAGCGCGTACTGCTCGCCGGTCCAGCCGGTGACGAAGCGCCCGCCGCGCACCAGGCCGCGCAGTTCGAGCCCGCGCAGCGCCCGCAGCAACAAGCGCCACCCCAGCGGGAAGCGTTCCTCGAGCAGCAGCGTGTGGCTGACGACGCCGTAGCGGTGCAGGGCGCTCGTCGCCGCGAGTTCGACGGCGTCTTCGCTGGCCCGCGGACCCTCGGGCGGCCACGGCACGAGGCTCCAGCGGCCGACCGCGAACACCGGGAAGCGCCGCTGGCTCGGCGGCACGGCGAGCTGGCGCAGCGCCGCGAACGAGTCGCAGGTCGCGAGCCCGCTGCCGACGAGTTCCGCGAGGCCTTCCTCGAGCTGGCTCGGCAGCAGGTGCGCCTGCGCCTGCAGGTCGGTCGGGAACGACGCGCCGCGGCTCTGCAGCAGTTCGTGCAGCGTGCGCGCGGCGGCGCCGAGTTCGTCGGGCCGCGCGCGTTCGAGCGGCAGCTCGAGCCAGAGGCCCAGATCGCTGCGCGGCAGGATCGCAACCGCACAGCGCGAGAGCGGGCCGCGCCACGGACCCCACAGGCGCAGCCAGGTGAACTCGCCGCCGAGCGTGCACTGGTCGAGCCATTCCGGGTGGTAAAA
>VGXW01000427.1 GCA_016873195.1 Planctomycetota bacterium
ACATCTTGTGGTCCCAGTCGTCCACGGTGCGCCGGAGCTGCTGCGGGCCAGCCCAGCAGGAGGTGAGGGAAAGCGCGGCCGTGCAGGCCGCGACGGTGGCGAGGAGTTTGCGCATGTTCGTTGCTCGAGATGCGGCCCACTTGCCCGGCACGGGCCCATGGACCAATGCAAGTGCGGGCGTCGATCGGCGATCACCGGTCCTCCGACCGCACGGGAAGCGCACGGTAGGGAAGCCGCGGGCCCCGCACAAGCGAGAAGTTCCCGTGGCATCGGCGGATCCTCTGCCGGGTTCCCCGTTCGGCCCGGCGCCGCGTAGCATCGCCGCACCATGTCGCGACCGTCGCCGCGCTGTTCCATCCCGCTGCTGATCGCCGCGCTCGCGACCGCGCAGGGCCCGCGCAACGTCTCGGGCGGACCGCTGATCCCCGAGCAGGCCTGCTACGACGTGCAACACTACGCCCTCGCGATCACCGTCGACCCCGAGGCGCGCACGATCGAAGGCGTGCTGGCGATGCGCGCGCTGGCGACCGCGGAGTCGGCCCGGCTCGCGCTCGACCTCGACCCGGCGCTGACCGCACGCAGCGCGCAGTTCGACGGGACAGCGGTGCCGTTCACGCACGAGGCGGGCCGCATCTGGATCACGCCGAAGCAACCGCCGGCGCCTGGGTCGCCGTTCCGCGTCGAGGTCGCCTACGGCGGCTCCCCGCGGCAGGCGCGCAATCCGCCCTGGGACGGCGGCTTCACCTGGGCCGAGACCAAGGACGGTTCGCCGTGGATCGCGACCAGCTGCCAGGGTGAAGGCGCCGACCTCTGGTGGCCGTGCAAGGACCATCCCTCCGACAAGCCCGACGGCTTCGACCTGCACTGCACGGTGCCGAAGGGCCTCGTCGTCGCGAGCAACGGCACGCAAGTGGGCAAGCCCGAACGCCGCGGCGAGCACGTGACCTGGCACTGGCGCGTCGCCTCGCCGATCAGCAACTACAACGTCGCGCTGAACATCGCGCCCTACGTCGCACTCGAGGACACCTTCACCTGCATCGACGGCACGAAGACGCCCGTGCGGTGGTTCGTGCTGCCCGAGAGCAGGCAGCGCGCAAAGCGCTGCATGGAGCAGTTCCTCGACCACGTGCACTGCTTCGAGGAGATCCTCGGGCCCTACCCGTTCCGCGCCGAGAAGTACGGGCTCGCCGAGACGCCGCACCTCGGCATGGAGCACCAGACGATCCTCGCCTACGGCAACGGCTTCCGCGACGAGCAGTACGACTGGCTGCACAACCACGAACTCGCGCACGAGTGGTGGGGCAACCTGGTCACCTGCCGCGACTGGAAGGACTTCTGGATCCACGAGGGTTTCGGCACCTACATGCAGCCGCTCTACCGCGAGCGCCGGTTCGGCAGGAAGGCCTACCAGGACGAGATGCGGCGGCAGTCGGCGCTGCTGATGAACCGCACCGCGATCGCGCCGCGCGAGAGCAGGAACAGCTTCGAGATCCAGTTCGGCGGCGGCGGCGGCAACGACGTCTACTACAAGGGCAGCTGGGTCCTGCACACGCTGCGCTGGCAACTCGGCGAGGCGAAGTTCTTCGCGGCGCTGCGCGAGTTCTGCTACCCGACCGAGGCCGCGCGCAAGGCGACCGACGGCTCGCAGTGCCGGTTCGTCGACACCGACGAGTTCGTCGCGCTGTGCAGCCAGATCGCCGGCGAGGACCTCGGCTGGTTCTTCGCGGTCTACCTGCGGCAGGCCGGGCTGCCGCGGCTCCAGACCGAGAAGGCGGGCGGCGTGCTGCGGCTCTCGTGGCAGGTGCCGGGCGGGTTGCCGTTTGCGCTGCCGGTGCCGGTGCGGCTGCACGGCGAGGAGGTGCGCGTGCCGATGCCGGCGGGCCGGGGCGAACTCGAGGTCGGCGACGCGGACTTCGTGATCGACCCGGAGCTGCGGATCCTGATGCTGCGCAGCCGCTCGGGCCGCTGAACGGACCGTCAGCGCGCAGGACCCGCGGCCGCGAGGGGCACGGTCACGCGGAAGACGGCGCCGCCGCGCGGACCGTTCTCGGCGACGATGTGGCCGCCGTGGCCCGTGACGATGCGGTGCACGATCGCGAGCCCGAGGCCCGTGCCCTTGCCGGGCGCCTTGGTGGTGAAGAACGGCTCGAACAGCCGGTCCTGGTCCTCGGCCCGGATGCCGTCGCCTGCGTCGGCGACCTCGAGCACGGCCTGGCCGCCCTCGGCGCAGCAACGCAGGTGCACCTTGCCGCCGCGCGGCGAGGCATCGAGCGCGTTGCGCACGAGGTTGAACACGACCTGCCGCCACTCGGCCGCGTCGCCGAGCAGGGCCGGGCCCGGGGTCGGGGCGTCGACCGCGAGTTCGACGCCGGCGGTGGCGAACTGGTGCGCGAACATGGGCGCGACCTCGCGCAGTTCCTCGGCGAGGTGCACCTCGTCGCGCCGGTTCGGATCCTGGCGCGCGAACCGCAGCAGGCGCGCCGTGAGGTCGCGCGTGCGCATCGCCTCCTTGCGCACGATCTGCAGGTACTCGCGCAGATGGGCCTGGTCGGGCGGCGCCCCGGTCTCGGTGTCGCGCAGCAGCCCCTCGGCGCAGGCGGCGATGCTGGCCAGCGGGTTGTTGACCTCGTGCGCGATGCCGGCCGCCAGCGAGCCCAGGTCGGCGAGCCGCGCGGTGCGCAGCACCTCGCGGGACCGCTGTTCCACGCGCTGCTCGAGTTCCTCGCGGCCCTGGCGCAGCTGCAGCGCCATCGCGGCGAACGCCGTTGCCAGGTCGCCGAGTTCGTCGGCGCGGCGCCCCTGGCCGAAGGCGACCGCCGCGTCGCGCAGTTCGCGGACCGGCAGCAGCACGCGGCGCAGCAGCAGGATGCCGAGCCAGGCGACGGTCGCGAGGCCGGCGACGCCGAGCGCGAGCAGGAACTGCGCCAGGCGCGCACTGCGATGGTCGAGGTCGTCGCCGATCTCGCGCGTCTCGTGGTCGACGGCGCTGGCGAGCACCGCGGCCCCGTGCAGCGCGACGTCGAGCGGCTCGCGCAGGTCGCCGATCGGTCGGTCCGCCGCGAGCCGGACCGCGAGTTCGTCGAGGCTGCGGGTGACGCGCTGCAGGATGCCGGCCTCGTCGGCGCGGTGCCGCGGCTGCGAGGGGTCGTCGGCGAGCTGGAAGCGGGCGAAGGTCGCCGCGGCCGCGTCGCGGTGGTGGCGCAGGTCGGTGGCGACCAGCGGGTCGGCCGACGGCCGCTCGGCGGGCACGGCGTCGAGCCAGTGCTGGAAGCCGCGCAGTTCGTCGAGCAGCGAGCGGGTCAGGGCCACTTCGCGCAGTTCCTCGAACATGCGCTGCAGGTCGCGGTGCACGGTCCGGGCATCGACGAGCAGCGCGGACAGCCCCGCGGTGACGACGAGGCAGAG
>VGXW01000428.1 GCA_016873195.1 Planctomycetota bacterium
CCGCGCCGCGCACGTTGCGCACGCACGGCGGCAGCAGGCGTCCGTCCGCCTGTGGGTAGCCCTGGCAGCAGCGCCGCACGCGCGCGAGGTCGAACACGTCGGCGTCCTGGAACGCGTGCACGAAGATCGACTTGATGCGCCGCTCGAGCAGACGGAATGTGCCGCGCGCGTCGAAGTCGCAGCAGCCCGCCCGCTGCTGCAGTTCCCGCAGGATGCCGCGCAGCGTCGCCAGCACGCCCGGCGCGTGCGGCACGCTCGCCGCGGGGCCGCTCCAGAGCTCGTAGACGAGCGCCTTCATGCGTTCGTGCTCGGCGGGATCCAGGCCGAACACGACGCGGTTGGCCAGGTGGTCGAGCAGCGTCGGCGCGTCGGCGAGGCTGCCGAGCGACACCAAAGCACCGTCGTCGAGCAGCAGGTAGTAGGCGAGCTGGAAACACAGCGGATGGCTGCACGGCAGCGGCAGGAAGTCCTGCGCGCGCACGGCGGGATGGCCGGCTTCGCCGAGCAGGCGCACGACGTCGGGCATCGTGAGCCGCATGTCGTCGCGGTCGAACGCCGCGGCCCGGCCCGTGAACGCGATCGGCTGGATCATCCAGCTGCACACGTGCGGCTGTGCGAAGAAGAAGTCGAGGATCGCGCGGAACTGCCGGTCGTTGACGCCGCGCGCGGCCGTGGTCACCAGCGAGGTCGTCGCGTCCGCCGCGGCGAGCCGGTCCAGCACCGCGAGCTTCTCGCGCCGCAGCGGCCGCCCGCGCAGGGTCTCGTAGGCCGCGTCGTCGAAGCCGTCGAACTGCAGCGTGATCACGACGCCGCGCGCGACGAGCGCCTCGAGCAGGTCCGGCCGCCGCAGCAGCTGCAGGCCGTTGGTCGCGACCGCGAGCTTGACCACGCCGGGCCGTGCCAGCGCCGCGTCGACGAGCGCCAGCAGCTGCGGGTGCAGCAGCGGCTCGCCGCCGGAGATCGTCACGACGTCGAGCTGGCGTTCCGCCGCGAGCAGGCCGTCGACGAGGCGCTCGAACTCCGCCACCGCGAGGTCGGGCGCGCACGCCGCCGCGGGCCCGCCCGAACCGTTGATGCAGACCGGGCAGACCAGGTCGCAGCGCTGCGTGATCTCGACGATCGGCATGCACAGGTGCTGCTCGTGCCGCGCGCAGAAGCCGCAGCCGTCGGGACACGGCGCGTCGCTGCTGCCCGCGAACCGGTCCGGCAGCGACGCCGCGCGCAGGAAGCGCTGCGCCGCGAGGTACTCGCGCTCGCCGCGGTAGACCAGCGCCTCGCTCTCGCCGTGCTCGCGGCAGAACTTGCGGAACCGCACCTGCTCGCCGTCGCCGACGACCTTGGCCGGCACCACCGCGCGGCACTGCGGGCAGACCGAGTGCGTGATGCCGAGCGTGTTCATCGGTGCGCCTTCACCGAGTGGTGGAACTCGCGCAGCTGCCGCCAGCGCGGGCGCATCGTCATGCTCTCGGCGAAACCGCGGCACGAGGTCCAGCACTGCGCGCAGGCCTGCTCGCGCTGCACGCGCAGGAGCCGGTCGCGGATCGCCAGCACGTCGTCGGTCAGCATGTTGCCGACCGGCTGGTCGAGCGTCTCGGTGCAGCGCGCGACGTTGCCGCGGTGGTCGATGTTCATCAACAGCCGGCCGCTCTGGCAGTTGCCGATGCCGCCGTCGGCGATCGCCCGGTCCAGGTGCTCGATGTAGGTCGTCAGCGTGACGAACTCGGGATACCTGCGTTTGAGCTCGAGCAGGCGCGCGGTGACCTGCTGCCCCGGCAGCCGGCGCGGCTTGCTGCCGCGGTTCCACGAGTAGAGGTTGACCATGTAGGTCACGCCCAGCTCGCGCGCGATCTCGATCAGCGGCTCGACGTCGTCGAGATTGTCGTCCATCAGCACGCTGATCATGTGCACGCGGTGGCGCGGGTCGGGCCGGCTCCGGTGCAGCAGTTCGAGCGCGCGGATCGCGCGGTCGAAGGCGCCCGGGCAGCGGCGTTGCGCGTCGTGCTTCTGCGGGTCGGCGTAGTCGACCGACACCGAGATCTCCTGCAGCCCGGCGCGCAGCAGGTCCACCGCCAGCGCCGCGTCGACGTACCAGCCGTTCGTGATCAGGATCGGGAAGTGGTTCGCGGCGGCGAGGATCCGGATCACGTCGACGAGGTCCGTGCGCAGCAGCGGCTCGCCGCCCGCGAGCGAGACGATGATCGTGCCGAGCCGGTTCAGCTTGCGGGCGATCGTGCGCACGTCGTCGAGCGTGAGTTCCTCGTTCGCATCGTGCGGCGTCTTCCAGAAGTCGCAGATCTGGCACTTGCAGTTGCAGCGGTAGGTCAGCTGCAGGTTGCAGTGGATGAACCGCCCGCGCAGGAAGCCGTAGCCCAGGCGCAGGCAGCGGTACTGGTAGTGCAGTTCTTCGCCGAGGCGACGCATCATGGTCCGACTCCTTCCTGGACTCCGGTCCCGGCGGCAACGGCCGTCCGGCCATGCGCCCCCGCGGTCAGCGACCGCCAGACGCCGGCCTCGCGCAGCGCCTGCAGCGGGTGGCGCTGCAGCAGCGACAGGGCCATGTGGCAGAAGATGTGGCAGCAACCCCGGCAGCGCGGGATCTCGCCGCGCAGCGACCGCGCGCGCGCCAGCGCCCGCGGATAGTCGCCGGCCTCGAGCACGTTGACCTCCGCGTTCCTGCTCTCGAGGCACGGGTAGTAGAGGCGGCCGTCCGGCCGGATCACCGGCATCAGCAGCGGGTGGCAGGCGTAGTCGCGGAAGTCGCGGATGCCGCGCAGGTAGGCCGGCACGCCGAGCACGCCAGCACCCTTCGCGGCGCGCAGTCCGTCGACGAGCGCCTTGTAGGCCGCCGACTCGCGCAGTGCCGGGTGCGCGCGCGTGCCGACGATCTCCGGCGACAGGTGGAAGCCGATGCCGTGCCGGCGCGCGAACGCGAGCACCTGGGCCACGTCGTCGAGGTTGTCGGGCGTCGCCACCGCGCTGACGACGAGCGTGGTGCCGTCGCGGTGGGCCAGCGCGAACTCGAGCGCCGCCAGCACGCGCTGCGCGACCGCGGGCGGCCGGCCGATCAGCCCAGCGAGCCGGGCCGGGTCGAGCGTGTCGATGCTCAGCACGAGCACGTTGCTGTGCCGCAGCACGTCGGGCCGTTCCACCAGGCCGATGCCCTTGGTGTTGAGCACGGTGCGCAGCCCGGCGGCCTGCGCGTGGGCCAGGATCGCCTCGAGGTCGGGCCGCACCATCGGTTCGCCGCCCGTCACGTCGATGGTGTCCGCCGCGCGCGCGAGGATCGACACGAGCCGGCAGGCGGCGGCGGTGTCGAGTTCCTCGATCGGCTCCTCGGCGAAGCGCACGCCGTCGCCGTCGCAGCAGTAGCGGCAGCCGAGCTGG
>VGXW01000429.1 GCA_016873195.1 Planctomycetota bacterium
GCGGCCTCGAGCGCCGCCGGCTCGCGGGCGTGCGCGCACTGCTGGCCGAGGCCGCGGGCCTGCTCGGGCAGAAGCCGCCGGCCGGCGACGACGAAGCCGAACTGCGCGCCGCTGCGGCGAAGCTGCGCGCGCTGCTCGGCGAAGCGCGGCCGCGGCCGCGCGAGGGCCGGTGAACCGGCGCGGCGCGCGGCGCCCGGCTCAGCCGAGCGCGAGCATGCGTTCGAGCGGCAGCAGCGCGCGGGCCCGCACGTCCTCGGGCAGCTCGATGCGCGGCCGCAGGTCGCGCAGCGCGAGGTAGATCTTCTCGATCGTGTTGCGCTTCATGTGCGGGCACTGGTTGCAGCCCTGGCACGCCGCGGTGCGGTCCTCGTAGGGCACCGGGATCAGTTCCTTGTGCGGTGCGGCCTTGTGCATCGTGTGCAGGATGCCCAGCTCGGTGCCGACGATGTACTTCGTGCCCGGATCGCGCTGCACGAACTCGAGCAGCCTGCTGGTCGAGCCGACGAAGTCCGCGAGCACGAGCACGTGGTCCTCGCACTCGGGATTTTCGATGAACTTCGCGTCGGGGTGCTTCGCCTGCAGCGCGGCGATCTTCCGCGAGCTGAACGTCTCGTGCACCATGCAGGCGCCGGGCCACAGGTCCATCGGCCGGCCGGTCTCCTTGACCAGCCAGGCGCCGAGGTTCTTGTCGGGGCCGAACAGGATGGGCTTGCCGGCGGGAATCGAGCGGATCACGCGCTCGGCGTTGCTCGACGTGCAGATGATGTCGCTCTCGGCCTTCGTGCCCGCACTGCAGTTGATGTACATCACGACGTGGTGGTCGGGGTGCGCCCGCTTCCACGCGCGCAGCCGCTCGGGCGGGCACTGCTCGGCGAGCGAACAGCCGGCTTCGAGGTCGGGGATCACGACGACCTTCTTCGGGTTCACGATCTTGGCCGTCTCGGCCATGAAGTGCACGCCGCAGAACAGGATGACCTCGGCGTCCCTTGCGTCGCGCGCGCGCTTCGCGAGTTCGAGCGAGTCGCCGAGGTGGTCGGCGAGGTCCTGGATGTCCGGATCCTGGGGGTAGTGCGCGAGGATCACCGCGCGGCGTTGCTGGCGCAGGCGGTCGATCTCGGCGAACAGGTCGAGGCGCGGATCGACGGGCGGGGCGGCGGACGGCATGGGCCGATCATCGGCCGGGGCGCGGGGGGCGCAAGGGCGGGGCGGGCGGGGGCGGGGGAGTTGGCGAACGGCGGCGCGGGGATACGTTCGTTGCCATGCGTTCGATTCCGGCCGCGAAGTTCCGGCAGCAGTGCCTCACGTTGCTCGACGACCTCGGCCCCGAGGGCCTCGTGATCACCAGGAACGGGCGTGCCGTCGCGAGGCTCGTGCCGATCCGGGGGCCGCATGCCGACCTGATCGGCGTGTTGCGCGGCAGGCTGCGGATCCGGGGCGACGTTCGTTCGACGCGTATCGGCGAGGGTCCTCGGCGCTGAGGCCACGATCGTGCGCAGTGGGGTGACCCGCGCGGGATCCGTGCCGCCCCCGCTCACCGGCCTTTGCGCGGTGCCGCAGGTACCGTGACGCGCACGCCCATCGCCTTCGGCTGCTTCAGCACGAGATCCGCCGCGTGGCAGGCTGCCGCGAGTTGCTTGCGGTCGAGGATCCAGCAGAGCAGCGGCCCGCGTGGCAGTTGCCCCTCGACGAGCCGGTCGTGGGCGAGCACACCGAGTCGCTGCAGCACGGGCCCGAGATCGTCGACCTTCGTTGCGGGAAGGTCACCTTCGAGCAACGCGCCCTCCAGGGCCTGGACGAGATAGTCGCGGGACACGGCGAGGGCGTCCGGGAACCGCTGCCGGTGCTCTTCCGCGAGCGTCATCAGCCAGACGCGGCTGTCGGTGGCCAGCAGGCGCAGCACCGGTTCGCCCAGCGGGTCCTGCTTCCGGGTGGAGGCGGGCGCCGGAGCCGCAGCCGCCGTCCTCGCCGTGGCTTCGAGGTCGTAGTTGGCGACCCGGCACGGCACCACGTAGGGCTGGTCGGGCGCGGACCAGAAGTAGCAGTTGCCCTTCACCGGCTCGCCGCGGATCGCCTCGAGCACGTCGTCGCTGTAGTGCGCGTTGATGCGCTTCAGGAGCTGCAGGTCGTCCTCGCCGAGCAGGTGCATCACGAAGAAGTTGTCGCCCTGGCTGACGAGCTGCGGCGCGAGCGCGCCGGGCTGCTGCGTGACCATCAGCGCGCCGAGCCCGTACTTGCGGCCTTCCTTGACCCAGCGCACGAAGATCGACGTCTCGCGTTCGTGCGGCGACAGCACGGTCTGCGCCTCCTCGAACACGGTGAGCACGCCGCGTTTCTGCCGCCCGTCGGTCAGGGCCCGCACGCGCTCCTGGAACAGCCGGTAGAGCAGCAGGTCGGCCAGCGCGCGCGCATCGTTGTGCGAGCCGAGCGAGAGGTCGAGCACGACGATGTTGCCTTGCGCGAGCCAGGCGCAGGCATCCTGCAAGAGGCGACTGTCGGGATCGTGCAGGCGGCGGATCAGCGGCACGATGTTGTTGCGGATCGCCTGGATGCTGACGTTGCCGTCCTTCTTGTCGCTGCCGCCCGCAGGGACGCGCTTGGTCCGGAACAGCAACTCCGACAGGTCCTCGTCGGACGCGCCGTATTGATGTTCCGTGAGCAAGGCGACGAGCTTCTGCCAGCGGTCGACGACGGTGCGCTGGCCGTCGCGGCCCGTGCGCTCCATGCTGCGCAGCCAGTTCGTCCACACCTGCTCCTGCTTCTCCTGCGGCACGAACGCCGACAGGATCTCGCCGGGCTCGCACTGGCCGAAGTCGATCCTCAAGGTGCTGACGATCACGTCGCCGTAGCGCTTCGTCAGTTCCGGGTCGCGCCGCTGCGTGAACACCTTGAGCCGCCGGCGCAGTTCGGGGTGGTCGGCGAGACCCGGCACGTCGTGACCCGCGGCCTTCTGCGCGAACGCGTACTCACCCTCCGGATCGAGCACGAGCAGGCCCACGTCGGGCGGGGCCTCGTAGAGTCGCGACAGCAGCAGCTTCACGAGGTTGCTCTTGCCGTAACCGGCGCGCGCGAACACGAACGAGCGTTTGCTCTTCAGGCGGTCGATCGAGAAGCGCACCGGCACGTCACGGCGCACGTCATGCCCGCACACGAAGTGGCCGAAGGTGACGACCCCGGTCCCTTCCTGCTGCCCCGCGCTGGCCAGGAAGTCGAGCGCGCGCGGCGAGGGCCGGCGCAGGCGGTAGCCGAACGGATCGAGCGTGCGGCTGCCGGCCTCGAAGCGGAAGCCCGCAGGTTCGGCCCGCAGCACGCCGAGCACGTGCAGGTCGAAGTGCAGCCGGTGCAGCATCTCCCGCACCGGCTCGGGCACGGCCTGCATGC
>VGXW01000430.1 GCA_016873195.1 Planctomycetota bacterium
CCCCCCGCCGCCGGCCCCATCGCAGCTTCCCACCCTGCTCGAGCCGCCCGCGCGCCACGACCGAAACCCCGCAGGCATTCCGTGCTCCGGCCTCGCGGGTCGCAGCGGGGGCCAGCCATCGAACGTGCAGACCGTACTCGGCAAGTTCCTGATCGCGATCGGCATCGGCACGGGCGGGCTGCTGACGTGCCAGGGCCTGCACCAGCGCTTCGTGGTTCGCGCGCATCTGCATCGGGTGATGCTCGAGCGGCAATCGCAGCTCGCGATGGCCTTCCAGATCGCCGTCCGCGACCGCTTCGACACCGAGGTGAAGCCGCGCGTCGAGCGCCTGCTCCCGCCGCACCAGATCGTGCCGAAGCTCGGCTCCAGCCAGGTGGTCGCCACCCGGGTCTCCCGCGAGGTGCAGCGGATCTTCCCCGACGCCGTCCTGAAGCCGGCCTCGAGCGATCCGCACGACCCGGCGAACCGCGCGACGCCCGCCGAGGAGGCGATCCTCGCGCACCTGCGGGCGCATCCCGACCAGCAGCAATGGGCGGGCACGATCGTGCAGCATGGCCGCGAGTACTGCGCGCGCTGCCGACCGCAGCGGGTCGCGGCAGCCTGTCTGCAGTGCCACGGCCGGCCGGAGGACGCGCCGGAGGCGGTCCGCGCGCGGTTCGGCGAGAGCGCCGGATTCGGGTGGCAGGTCGGCGAACTGGTCGGCCCCGATCTCGTGGCGCTGCCGACGGAGACAGCGCACCTGCAGGATCCCCTGGGCGAGGAGCACTGGTCGCTGCTGCTGCTGGGCATGGCCGTGTTCCTGGGCGGCATCGTGCTGGCCTTCCGCGGCCTCGTCTCGCGGCGGCTCGCGCGGATCGCCGGCCTCGCCGGCAGCTTCGACGCGCTCGCGCACCGCCTGAACGAGGCGCGAGCGACGCTCGAGCAGCGCATCGCCGATCGCACGCGGGAACTCGGCGACGCCAACGCCGGGCTCGCGGCCGAGATCGCCGAGCGGCGCCGCACGGAAGGCGCGCTGCGGCAGACCAACAGCAGGCTCAGTTCGCCCAACGCGCGGCTCGGCAGCACCGCGCGGCAGCTGCACACGCTGATGCAGCGCGTCGAGATCGCCAGTCGGGCGAAGAGCGAGGGGCTGGCCAACATGAGCCACGAGATCCGCACGCCGATGAACGGGATCATCGGCATGACGGAACTCGCGCTCGACGCCGACCTGCCGGGCGAGCAGGCGAGCAGCTGCAGACGGTGCTGGATTGCGCCGATTCGCTGCTGTCGCCGCTCAACGACGGCCTCGACCTGTCGAAGATCGAGGCCGGCAAGCTGGAGCTCGAGACCGACGACTTCGACCTGCTCTGGGTCGCGGAGAGCGTGACGAACCTGATCGCGCAGCGCGCGGCGGGCCGCGGCATCGAGGTGGTCTGCAACGTGCAGCCGGACGTGCCGATCCGGCTGCGCGGCGACGGCCAGCGGCTGCGGCAGGTGCTGCTCGACCTGACCGGCAACGCGATCAAGTTCACCGAACGCGGCGAAGTCACGATCGCCGTGCGCGTCGAGGCCCAGGACCCCGACGCCGTGACGCTGGTGCTGTCGGTCGCCGACACCGGCATCGGCATCCCCACGGACCGCCGCGAGGCGATCTTCGAGGCGTTCACGCAGGTCGACGGCTCGATCACGCGGCGGTTCGGCGGCACGGGCCTCGGGCTCACGATCACCCGCCAGCTCGTCGAACTGATGGGCGGTGCGATCTGGGTCGATGGCGAACTCGGCCAGGGCATGACGTTCCACGTGCGGCCGCGGTTCGACCGCTCGCCGGCCCAGGCCGCCGCTGGCGACGGCGCCGCGGCGCATCCGCGGGAACCGCCGGTGGGACAGGCTGCCGGTCGTCGCGATGACCGCCCACGCGATGGTCGGCGACCGCGAGGCGTGCCTGCGTGCCGGCTGCACCGACTACCTGACGAAGCCGTTCCGCGCCGCCGAGGTGCGTGCGGCGGTCGACAAGTGGACGCCGCCGCGGGAGTCCGGCGCGGGCTGCCGCCGCGCCGCCCCGGCCGGAGCGAGCCCGAGCGCCCGCGCCCTACTTCGACGGCACCGGGATCTCCGCGCCGGCGAGGCGCCGCGGGTCGCCGTGCCTGCCCAGCGAACGCAGCAGCACCGCGGGGTCGCCCTTCGGTGCGACCTTCTTGCCGCCGACCTGGAACGGGCGTTTGCCGACCACGTCGCCTGCCGGCACCAGGAACGTGACGTCCGCGCCATCGGTCTCGAGGACGCCGCCGGCACAGGAGCAGCGCACGGTCACCGGCCGCGTCGGCTCCGGCGTGAAGGCGATCCGGAAGCGCCCCTCGTGGCCCTGCTGCCGGTAGCGCAGCACGCGTTCGATACGCTCGGGCAGTCCGCGCTTCTGCTGCTCGCCCCACTCGAGCACGTTGCGCAGGCGCAGCGGGTGCGGGCCGGGATGGCGCTTCTCGGGCACCGGACCGGTCCAATCCGCATCGACGTAGGTGATCAGTTCGACGCTGCCGCCGAGCGCGCGCAGTTTGCCGTGCATCTGCTCGGCGTCGGCATACGGCGTGATCTGGTCGCCCTCGGCATGCAGGATGCGCACGGCGACGTTGCGCAGGTTCGGCACCAGCAGCATCTGCGCGCGCAGCGCCGGGCCGCCGGCCGACTCGGGCACGATCGCCGCGAACTCGTCCGGCATCGACAGCGCGTGGTACCACGTGTAGTAGCCGGCCTGCGACAACCCGGTCATCACCACGCGGTCGTGGTCGACGGCGTAGCCGAGCCGCAATTGGCGCAGCGCGTCGCGCATGACGGCGGCGATCGCCTGGTCGACGGCGAAGAACTGCGCATCGGGGAAGCGCTGCCGGTCGTCCTTGTGGCGCACGATGACGGGCCGGAACAGGATCCAGCGGTCGACGAGTTCGCTCTGTTCCCAGAAGCCGATGCCGGCCTCCGCGTCGACCGAGCCGTGGTCGGGCAGCACCAGCACCGGGAAGCGCTTCTTGCCGTCGTAGCCCTTGGGCAGGCGGATCGAATACTGCCAGTCCGCGCCGCCGCTGCGGAACGGCACACCGTGCTGCGTGCCGGGCTTGCCGTCGACCAGCGGTGGCAGCGACTCGAGCGTGCGGACGGCGCGAGCGAAGTCGGTGCCGAGCGCCTTCTGTGCGGCGGCCAGCAGCTTCTCCTGGGGGTCGGCGGCGGCGAGCAGGAAGGTGCGCACGGCTGCTGGCGGTGAGGTTGCGGCCTGGGCCTGGGCCACGGTCGGCGTGGCCAGGAGAGCGAGGCAGCCGAGAGAGGCGAGGACGCAGCGGGCGGAATGGGCGGAGGAGGTGGGCATGGGTCCGATCGCGCGGCGCGTCATGAGGTCGGGGATCGCAGCCGG
>VGXW01000431.1 GCA_016873195.1 Planctomycetota bacterium
GCTCGGCGAACGCACGGCGCGGCTCTCGGTCGTGCACAGGGGGCAGGGGCGGTTCGTCGCGGAGGGCAAGGGCGTGAGGTCGTTCGTGCTGCGGTTGCCGGAAGGCATGCTGGGGCCGGGCGGGGTGGTCGAGGTGAAGTGGCAGGGCAGGGTGGTGAAGAAGCAGGCGGTGGTCGGTGCGCGGGTGCTGCTGCGGGGGTTCGCGGAGCGGTTCGACCGCACGATGTTGCCGGTGGTGGAGGTGGCGGTGCCGTGAGGGGGGCGCCCGCTACTCCATCGTCACGAACAGCGACTCGTAGCCGAACAGCAGCACGAACAGCTCGCGCAGCGCCGCGTCGTCGCGCGGCCCCGCCGGCAGCCCCGCGAACCCGCGCAGGAATCCCTTCACCCGCGCCAGCGCCTCGCCGTCGCCGCGCAGCCGCACCTCGCCATATCCCGCCGCGACCGGCAGCGCGCCGCGCTCCAGGTGCTCCTGCACGTTCCTGCGCAGCTTCGTGTAGGTCCCGTAGGGAGTCAGCCCGAACGTCACCGGCCGCTGCTCCAGCGGATCGGCCCACGGCAGCCAACGCCCCATCTGCCCTTCCAGGTCGCGCAGCCCGAGCTCCGGATGCCGTGCCGCGAGCTCGAACGCCGCGAACAGGTGCGCGTAGAGCGGGTTCGGCGCGCGCCGGCCCACGCGCAGTCCCGCCGCATGCTGCAGGAACTCCGCCTCGCGCGCGAAGTCCGCGTGCGCGGGCAGCCGAGACCCGTGGTCGCGCCCCCCGAGCACGAGCCCCGTGCCCACGAGCCGCTCCAGCCGATCGCCCGCGCGCAGGTCCCGGGCGTCGCGCGCGCCGAGCTGCACCGCCTGCTCCCCCGTGCGCGACGGCAGCCGCCCGCCGAGCCAGCGCAGGCGCGACAGCCGCAGCCGGTGCCGCAGCGAGCCCTCGCCCGCGAACAACGGGTGCGGCCGCAGCGGCTGCACCTCGCGGGCGGGAGCCTCGGCCCGCCGCGCGCAGACCACGAAGTTGCCGCGCAGTTCCTGCCACAGGTCGAGGTAGTTCAGCACGAAACCCTGGCTCGGCTCGCCGAGTTCGAGCCGCTGGGCCATCGCGTCGGGCTGTGCCCACGGCCGGTGGAACCAGAAGGCCGGGGCGAGCCCTGCGTCGCGCAGTAGCGCGCCGAGCTGGAAGGCCGTGAAGCCGCGATCGCCCGCGTGCAGGAAGCCGTCGACCACGCCCGCGTCGTTCCGGCAGTCGGCGTAGGACGTGAACGCGAAACGCAGCGGGTGGACCTTTTTCAGCGACTTGACCACCGCGCGCAGCAGGGCCGGATGGGATCGGTCGCCCGCGTGCAGGCCGAGCAGCCGCGCGAGCCGCTGGATCTGGAAGATCCTCGCGCGCGACCAGTGCGGGTAGACCATCAGCCGCAGCACGCCGCGCTCGGTGAGCCGTTCGCGCAGCCCCTGCAGCGCCGCGAGCGGGTCGGCCAGGTTCATCAGCACGCCGTAGCACTCGATCACGTCGAAGCGGCCTGCTGGCCAGGTCGGCGGGTCGGCGAGGTCGGCCGCGGGGAACGCCACGTGCCGCTGGCCGTGCAGCCGGCAGCGGCGCGCGGCGATCGCGAGGCTGCTCTGCGCGAAGTCCGTCGCGACGATCTCGGCGCGCGGGTTGGCGAGCGCCCAGGGATACGGCTCGAACGTGCCGCAGCCGGCGATCCAGACGCGCGGGCGCGCGGGGGCTCTGCCGCTGCCCGCGCGGTCCCACAGCCAGTCCGCGTGCAGTTCCCACGGGTGCGTGCTCGGCAACGAACCCAGCAGCGGCACCTGCGGGTAGGGCCAGGCCTCGTACTGCGCGCGCAGCACGCTGGGCAGGGTCGGGGTCGCCATGCAGCGCCGGTCCCATCGGCAGTTCCGCCGCGGGCCCTGGAGGGCGCCCGCCGGTCCGCTACTCCGGCCCGGCGTCGTACATCTCGGCGATCTCGTCGCGCGCGGCCTCGAGGTCCTCGGGCGTCTTGACCGGCAGGAAGCGCGAGTCGCGGCCCTGGCGGCGGACCTGCAGGAAGTTCGTCTGCAGGTGCGCGGTCATCTCGCCGACCACCCGCTCGATCTGCACCGCGGTGCGGCCCTCGACCTCCTTCTCGACGACGTAGCAGCCGAGCTCGAAGTCGCGGTCGAGCGACTCGGCGCCGAACGTGAACGTGTTCGTGTTGAACACGTCGACGATGCCCGGGTCGAAGTCGGCCGGGTAGCGCACCTGCTCGATCAACTGCGTCCCCCCGCGGTAGAGGTAGGGGCTGCCGCCGACGTCCTCGGGCCACTTCGGCGCCACCTCGACGGTCACCTCGGCCTTCGCCCGCACGTGGTGGCCGAGGATCAGCGGGTCGATGCGCGCGCCGAGGTTGTCGACGTTGCGCACGAGCAGGTAGCGGCCGCCGCGCGCCAGGAAGTCGGGCAGGCAGTGGCGCCGGAACGCGGCCGCGAAGTCGCCGTGGCCGGGCCCGTAGGGCGAGATCTCGCCGTTCGCGAGCTTGAACAGCCTGCCGTTCCGCTCCATGCGCACCGACACGAACTGCGTGAAGTGGTGCACCTGGCCGGCTTCGAGGCCGAAGTTCTCGTACTCGTCGAAGTGGGCCTTGGTCGCCGCGTCGGTGGCGAAGCTGTTCATCAGGTAGAGCTGCACGGGCCCGCCGCAGTCGAGTTCGGCGCGCTGCACGTCCTCGCAGCACAGCGACAGGAACGAACGGCTCCTGCCGAGCACGGGCACCACGCCCTTGACGACGCCGCCAAAGCGCGTCGCCATGCCGCCGTTCAGCACGACAAGGCCGAGCTGGCCCTTCTGGACGGCTTCCTTGCCCAGGCGCTCGAGCTCGCGCCGGGCCTTGGTCGTCGCTCCCGGCAGCTTCTGGATCGCGCCGGGCGGCGGTGCCAGCAGCGGTTCGGTCACCGCGTTGCCGGCCTTCGACAGGCGGCCCGCGGCGATGTCCACCTGCCAGCGCGCGAACAGGGCCGCGTCGAAGCCGTAGGTGGACAGGAAGGCGAGTTGCTGCTCGGACAGGCCTTTCAAGGTCGGGGAAGGCTATCCGGCAGGCCGTTCCGCGGCGAGCCCACGGGCGCTACACCACGCGCATGGTGAACTCCGGCGGCGACGGCACGATGGCACCGCTCGCACCGGGCGAGCCGCTGACCCGACTGCCGGGCGTCGGCCCCGTGACCGCGCAGCGCCTCGCCGCCGCGGGCCTCGCCACCGTGCTCGACCTCGTGCTGTGTTTCCCGCGCCGCTACCGCGCGCTGCGCGAACTCGAGGCACCCGACGAAGCGGCGGTCGGCGAACTCGTGCGCCTCGCCGGGCGCGTGACCGGCGCGTCGCTCGCGTGG
>VGXW01000432.1 GCA_016873195.1 Planctomycetota bacterium
GGGGCCGATTGGCAACAGATTGCGCAATGGAGTGGGCCGGTCGCTTCCTGGACGTTATGGCCAGCCATGCTCGGCCTTCCAGCGTTCCTCTTCTTCTTCCTTCGCTTCGGGACGGAAGAGTAGGACGGTGACAAGCTGGCGACCGGAGTTGCCGCTCCCCTCTCGTGCGCGGCTCACACGCATACGCGCTGGGCATGCTCCCTTGCCCACGTCGGTGGGATGGCTCCTGCCGACCTGGCTCGCTTCCGGCGCTTTCCTGGGTTGGGCGAGGCGCATGCCGCCTTCGCATGCGAGGGTGGCCTCGACGCCCCCGACCTCCTTATGGTCGATCGGCAGCCACACTGTGCTGTGGGAAATCGACGAGCATCACATGATCGTGATCGCCCACTACGAGGATGGCACGCGAATCAGCTGCGACAGGCTCGACCTTGCGGGCCTGTTTTCGAACGGATCCTGGCCGACGCCGGTCGCGCCCGCGGGCGTGTAGCGCGACCGTCTGACCTCACTCAGGCCGACGACATCGACGTCACCGGCATCTGTTCCCACGTACGCCCCTCGAGCACCCGCCCCGCGCGCTTCTTGTTCTTGCCTCCCCATTGCTTGAAGAAGAACGGCACGTTCGCCCTGCGGCACTGATCCCTCAGGTCGATCGCCCACGCCGGATCCATCGGCCGCGCCCGCGGCCCCGACTCACCGCCTACGATCACCCAGCCGATCCCCCGCAGATCCAGGCTCGGCAGCGGACCGAGCAAGGGTTCCAGCGACAGGAACTTCAGGAACGCACCGGTCGAACGCAGATCGTCGATGCGATGCCGAGACACCTCGGTCTCCACGCTGACGCCCATCCATATGTTTGCGGCCCACTCGATCTGCGCGTTCTGTTGTGCCAGCCGCTCCGAGCGCTTCGTCAGCACCTGGAAGTTGTGCCAGTGCGCACGCCGCATCACATCGAACACCCGCTGCAGGTAGTCGAGCGGCACGTCCTTGTGGAACAGGTCGCTCATCGAGTTCACGAAGATCATCTTCGGCTTCTTCCATCGCAGGGGCAGATCCAGCATGTGCGGCTGCAGCGTCAGCCGGAAACCGTTGCGGTAGTTGCCCTGCCCCATCGCCTGGAGCCGTTCGGCCATGCGCTCGGCGTAGCAGAACCTGCACCCCGGGCTGGTCTTCGTGCAGCCTGTCACCGGGTTCCACGTCGACTCCGTCCACTCGATGCCGGATCCCTGGGCCATCAGTCGTCTCCCCTGGTGAGCAGGTGGTTCGCGATGTTCCACGCGATCGGCGCGCCCTTCTCATTGCCTGCGGCAAAGCACAGCAGGTACAGCGGGCTGTTCGCGGAGTTGCTCACCTTCCCCCGAACACCCCCGCAATCGCCGCCCCACACTTCCCGCACGCCCCCGCCGCCGTCACCAGACACCGCCGCACCCGGTACCCATCCCTCGACACCACCGCCGCGCCGCACGTCGGGCACCACGTCGTCTGCCCCTCCGGATCCCGCACGTTCCCCGAGTACACGAACCGCAACCCGCACCCCATCCCGATCTCCCGCGCGCGCCGGCACGTCTCCGCCGCCGTCGGCGGCACGCCCAGCATCCGGTAGCTCGGATGGAACGCCGTGAAGTGCAGCGGCACGTCCGGCCCCAGTTCCCCGCACACCCAATCGCACAGCGCGCGCACCTCCCCGTCGCCGTCGTTGTGGCCCGGGATCAGCAGCGTCGTGATCTCCACCCAGACCCGCCGTTCCCGCCGCCCGTCCCGCAACCAGCGCAGCGTGTCGAGCACGTCCGCGAGCCCGCCCGGCTTCGACAGGCACAGCCGCCGGTAGAACCCGTCGTCGAACGCCTTCAGGTCCACGTTCGCCGCGTCCATCGCCGCGAAGAACTCCGCACGCCCCTCGCCCACGACGAAGCCCGAGGTCACCGCCACGTTGCGCACGCCCTGCCGCCGGCAGGCCGCCGCTGTGTCGATCGCGTACTCCGCGGTGATCGTCGGCTCGTTGTAGGTGTAGGCCACCGACGCGCAGCGGTGCCGGACCGCCGCCGCCGCCACGGCCTCCGGGGCCGCCTCGACACCGAGCTCCGCGAGGTCGCGACTCTTCGACGTCCGCCAGTTCTGGCAGAAGCGGCAGCCGAGGCTGCAGCCGATCGTGCCGAACGACAGCGCCGTGCTGCCCGGCAGGAAGTGGAACAGCGGCTTCTTCTCGATCGGGTCGATCGCGAGCCCCGTGCAGCGGCCGTAGGCGCGCGACACGAGCCGGTCGCCCGAGCGCGCGCGCACCGCGCAGAAGCCGCGCTGGCCGTCGCGCAGCGCGCAGCGGCGCGGGCACAGGTCGCACTCGATGCGGCCGTCGGCGCGCAGGTGCCAGAAGCGCGCCGGGCGCTCCACCAGCGCGTTCACGCCGCGTCCTTGCCGTCGTGCAGCACGGCGACGAGGTAGCCGACGCCGAACGGGTGTTGGTAGGACAGCACCTGCGGGCCGCTCGCGCGGTTGTCGAACGCCGCCGCCACCGCCGCCGTCGCGTCCGCCGCGTCCTCGGCCGCGAGCCCGCGCAGCGCCGCGTCGATCGCGGCGATGCCCGCGAGGTCGCCTGCGCGCAGCCGCTGCGCCAGTTGCCGGTCGAACTCGACCGCGCGCGGGTGGAAGCCGCCCGGCGCGCCGGGTGCTGCGCGGTGCGTCAGGTCGCCGCTCGCGACCAGCGCCGTGCGGCCCGGCAGCGAGGTCGCCGCGCGCGCGATCGCGAGGCCCATCGCGCGCAGCGCCGCGGGGGTGGCGCCTGCCGGCAACGACAGGACCGCCGTCGGGCCGCGCCAGCCCGCGTCGGCGACGAACCAGAGCGGCACCAGCGCGCCGTGGTCGAGGCCTGGGTCGCGAACTTCGGCGGTGTTCTCCGCGGTGGCCGCGAACGCCGCCACGAAGGCCGTGTCGGTCGGCAGGTTCAACGACACCCACGGGCAGCCGAAGGACCCGAGCGAACCCTGCAGCCGCTTGCGCACGTAGATGCCCGGGGCCGCGCCGCGGCGCGGCGCGTGCGGCGAGACGAGCACCACGCGGTCCGGACCAGCCGCGACGAGCCGCCCCGCCAGTTCCTGGCAGGCGTCGGTGGTGACGTGACAGAGATCGCGCTGGTCGGCGGCCGCGACCTCGGGGATCAGCACCGGCGCGTGCGGCAGCAGGCCGGCGAACGCCGGACGCATGCAGGTGGCAAGCATGGCATCGCCTCGTCTTGGCGACGGGAATCTGCGGAGCCGCCGGCGATTCCCGGCGGCAGGAGGCCCGATGATATCGCCAGCGTGCAGCGCCCGGCTTCGCCAAGCGGCGTA
>VGXW01000433.1 GCA_016873195.1 Planctomycetota bacterium
GCCCGCGGGGTTCACGGCGACCGTGTCGGTCAGGAACGCGGCGAACCCCACCGGGATCGCGACCGGCAGCAGCGCGGCCCGGGCGCCCGCGGATTCCGGCGTCAGGTGCGCGTCGAGCCAGTGCATCGTGCGGCGGCTGTCGTCGCGCACGGTCGTGCAGGCCGCGAGCACGGCGAGGGCGAAGGCGGCAGTCGATCGGTCCATGGTCACCTCCGGCCTGGGTCCGCGCCGCGACCGGGCCGGCGGCCTCCTGCGGCGGGCATCGCGGCAGTGTCGCGCCGGCACCGGACCGGCACAAGTCCGCGTCGACCAGCGGCGCCGCGCGCCGGCGGTCACTCCGCGAACGCCACCAGGTTCGGCGCGCGGTCGAGGATCGACGCGTACTGGGCCGCGCTGCCGTGCCGCGCCTCCGGGTCGAGCGCGCGGTAGCGCTCGTGCTTCTTCGCGCGGTCCTCGGCGCGCGACCAGCCGAGGTGTTTGAGCCGCAGGTCGCTGTTCGCCGTGCGCAGGCGCGCGACCGACTGCGGCCAACGCCCGCAGTGCTGCGCCGCCACCAGGAACTCGTCGGCGAGGTCCGGCAGCGCGCGCACCAGGAACGGCCGGACCGTGCGGTGCGCACACCACAGCGCGTCGTCGCGGTAGTGGCGGTCGTCCCAGAAGTCGTAGAGCCGGAACGCGACCGCGTCGTAGGCATCCTGGTCGACCAGCCCGCGCAGTTCGCGCGCCATGCGCGCCTCGAACAGCTCGTCGGCGTCGAGGCACAGGATCCAGTCCGGGTGCCGCGCCCGCGCGAGTTCCCACTGCAGCCGGCGCAGCCGGTGCTCGTCGTGGAACTGCGAGGCGCCGAGGCGCACGATCGTGTGCGGCACGCCCTGCAGCACGCGCGCGCACAGCGCCACGCTGTCGTCGGTGCTGCCGTCGTCGACGATCAGCACCTCGTCGACGTAGCGCGCGGCGTCGCGCAGCACGGTCTCCAGATGGCGGCCGGCCTCGTCCTTGACGAGCATCGACAGCAGCACGCGGTTGCCGTGGGTCTTGCGCACGCACGGCACCTGCTGCGGGTCCGCGAGGCGCTGCAGCTGCAGGTCGACGATGCGGAACGCGCCGTCGGGACCGGCGCGCAGCACCGCCAGCGCGCCGAGGTCGTCGCGGACCGGCACGCCGTCGCGCGAACCCGTGCGCACCAGCGCGGCGCCGACCTGCACGGCGCCGTCGTCGAGGTCCCGCTGCGTCGTCCACGCGACGTGCGTGCGCACGACCTCCCGGCTCCTGCGGGCCGCGGCGGCGCGGTCGCTCGCGCCCGCCAGCAACGCCCCGCGCAGCGGCGGCCCGAAGTGTCCGAGGCCCTCGTCGCCGCGGCACGTCACGTGGTGCGTGGTGCCCCAGTCCGCCATCGCCGCGCGGAACGTCGCCAGCGCCTCGACGCGGTGCGACAGCCGCGGGATCGCGGCGCGGAAGGCCTCGACCTTCGGCAGTTCGCTCGCGCGGTAGACGTGCAGCGGCGGGTAGTGCGTGTCGGCGTGCAGGCGCAGGCCCAGCACGGCCGCGCGGATGCAGAAGTGGCGGTCCTCGCCCCAGAGGCCGACGTTGCCGATCGCCGCGAAGCCGACGCCGCACAAGAGCGCGCGGCGGCTGATCAGCGTGCAGGCGCCGAGACCACCGACCTCGTAGAGGCCGGGGCGCAGCAGCTTCCTGAAGAACTCCAGCTTGCGCCGGTCGATCTCCTCCTGCGGCAGCGACTCGTCGCGCCGTTGCTCGTGCATCGTGTACTGGTCGCGCAGCCAGACCTGCGGGCGGTCGGGCAGTCCCGGGTGCCAGCGCGTCCAGAACACCTCGCTGACGATGTCGACGCCCTGCGCGACGAGATGGCGCAGCAGGGCCGGGTGCAGCACGAGGTCGCTGTCGACCAGGAACACGAAGTCGTGGCCGTGCTGCACCGCGTGGCGCAGCAGGCGGTCCTTGAAGCGGCCGACCTTCCAGAACAGCTCCTCGGTCCAGACGTGGCCGTACTCGTTCCGCTCGTAGTGGTCGTCGAGTTCTTCGGCGGGCAGCAGCCGCGCCGGCTCGTGGTTCGCGAACTCGCGCAGCAGTTCGCGGCTCGCCGGGTCGACGTTGTCGTCGACGAACCCGAAGTCGACCGCGAGGCCGTCGCGTTCGAGCCCCCGCAGCGAACGCAGGAACTCGGCCAGGATCGCGGGCTCCTGCCGCACGGGGGCGCCGATCAGGATCTTCTTCATGCCGACTCGGGCGGTGGCATCGGCTGTTTCCGGGCGGCGGCTATAGACCGCGGGACAGCCGCCGCCACGGTGGGCGCTGCTCGTCGTGCACGACGAGGCCGGCGGGCGTGGAACCGTGCTCCGCCGGTCACCGCCCCCGCACGATCGGCGGCGGCAGCGGCTGCCCCGCGGCGAAGAACCGCATCGAGATCGAGTTCACGCAGTGGCGCACGTTCCTGGCCGTGTAGCCCTCGCCGAGGAACACGTGCCCCAGGTGCCCGCCGCAGTTGCTGCAGACGATCTCCGTGTTGACGCCGTCGGCGTCGCGGTGCCGCGTCACCGCGCCGGGGATCTCGTCGTCGAAGGCCGGCCAGCCGCAGCCGCTGTGGAACTTGTCCGCCGAGCGGTAGAGCGGCGTGTTGCACTGGCGGCACACGTAGGTGCCCGCGGCGTCGAGGTCGGTGTACTCGCCGGTGCCGCGCCACTCGGTGCCCTTGTGCAGGATCACCTGGGCCTCCGCTTCCGTCAGCGGGTTGTAGGCAGTCGGGGACGGCGGCACGTCGGTCGGCATGGTGGCACGGGGAGTGGCTGGAGCAGATCCCGCCGGCGTCGGCTCGGAGGTTCCGCACGCGCCCATCGGCAAGCCGAGCGCGAGCAGCAGCGACAGGAACGGAGGTGGCGACGACATGGCGGTGACTTCGCTGGCCGGGACGGCCGGGATGCGGTGCCGGGATCCTACGCAAGGGACGAGGCGCTTGCCGCGGAGCAACGGCGACATCCCTGCGCCGCACGCCGACCCACGATAAGCTCGCGGCCATGGATCCCATCGCGCGAGCTCTTCGGGCAATCGACGCTGCCGAGGACCAGGTAGGGGCCGAACCGCGCGCCGCCGTCGATGCCGACCATGCCCGGCGCATCGGGCTGCTCGAGGTCCTGCCGGAGAATCAGGACGGTGCCGACAAGAGCTGGGTCTGGCCGGTCTACGAGTTCTGCCGGCGGCACTTCACCCTCATGGCGCCCCGCTGATGGACCCCTTCGTGCGCGTCGCTGCCGCGCTGCTTCGAGCCAACGTCGCACACGTCGTCACCGGGGTCTGGGG
>VGXW01000434.1 GCA_016873195.1 Planctomycetota bacterium
TTGGGACTTAGAAAATTTTCGGGACCGGGGCGGAGACTTTTTCAAAGTCCCGGGGACTTTGAAAAAATTCCCCGCCCTGGCCCCAAATTTTTCTAAGTCCCAAAGACTTAGAAAAATTTAGAGCTAGAAAAGTAAAAAGTTCTTACCTGGGTTGGGATGAGAAGAGAGAAGTGAAGAGGAGGGTTGAAGTTGATCAACTGAGTGGGAGAGTCATTTTTCGCTGCTTTTATGAGCCAAAAACACTTGTTCAACCCCCCACCTCTCTCCCCTTCCTCCAAAACACCTGTTACCCCACCCTCTTTCCTCTCTCTGTGACTCATCCCAAAAAACACCTGTTAACTCCCCTCCCTCTCCCCCCCCCCCTCCCCCCTCTACAAACACTTGTGCAGCGTTCCAGGCGGGTATAAATTTGGGTCCCTGTGGAGTATAGACCTCAGTGTTCCAGGGGGGACATGGAAGATTCCCTTTCTTCATCCTCATCCTCATCGTCTCCTGACCTTTCATCGTTTCTTCAAGGTAAAATTTTTTACTTTTCTAGCTCTAAATTTTTCTAAGTCCCAAAAACTTAGAAAAATTTTGGGGGCTGGTCGGGGAATTTTTTCAAAGTTCCCGGGACTTAGAATACTTTTCTTGCTCTAAATTTTTCTAAGTCTTTGGGACTTAGAAAAATTTGGGACCGGGGCGGGGACTTTTTCAAAGTCTCCGGGACTTTGAAAAAGTCCCCGCCCCGGCCCCAAATTTTTCTAAGTCCCAAAAACTTAGAAAAATTTTGGGGGCTGGTCGGGGAATTTTTTCAAAGTTCCCGGGACTTAGAAAAAAAATCAACGCTTGACTCTCTAAATTTTGAAGACTGAAAAAAAATCTGCGGGGCATCTCTACTGTTTTATTGTTTTCTAAAACTTAGAAAAAAATGAGTTCAAACTGTAGATTTTTTCAGAAGTAGTAATGATATTGATTAATGTCGTCTTTGCTTTGGGTGATTTTTTTTTAAGCGTGGATTTTTTTCGTGGGCTACAACAACAACAACAACAACAGTCTAGCATTATGACGACAATCTGACACCAGGACGACGACAATCTAGCACCATGTCGATCCTCTGTCACCACAACAAAGCCTCTGGCACCACGACGACCCTCTGGCACCATAATGATCCCTCTGGCACCGCGACGACAACCCCTCTGTCACCACGACGACAATCTGGGGCTAAAACACTGTCCTTTTTGCAGTCTAAAAACCCCCCTCCCCCCCCCCAATGTTCCTCCCTTGTTTTTTTTTGGTGTTCTCCAAACTTAGAAAGAAAAAAATCGGTTCAATCGTTTTTCCGTGAGTTTTTTTTTCAGAAGGTTTTAACGCTGTTATTTAATGTCGTCTTTGCTTTGGGTAGTTTTTTTTTAAACATGGGTCTTTTTTTTGTGTGGACGTGATTTTTAACCGGATTCAACCCACCAAGATTCTCTTGGACTTTAGTCAGGCGAGTCTCAGGAGAGTGAGACAGCGGACAAAAGCAAAAAAGCTGATTCTCCAGGACAGAGACCCTTAAAGCTAGAACCAGTACTAAGAAGTCTAAACAATAAAAACCGGGAAAAGAGAAAAGCTGACAGTGGACAGACACTAAAAAATAAAGCTAAACATGTTTTTTTTTGTGTGGGTTATTAGGAATTACCGGATCGGGGACCTAGGACAGGTAAGGTGGTAATGAAGTGATTTAATGTCGTCTTTGCTTTGGTAATATTTCCTTTTTTGTGATGGGGGAATTACTTTTTTGATAGAATTCAATGGCGTTAGGCTCAGTCCAACCCATGTATTTTTTTCTTTTTCTTTTTATCGGTAGAAAATTTTTGCTGTTTGCTCAGCCGCCACAGTTGGTGGTGCAGCAGCAACAGCAGACACAACAGTCGCAGCCGCTGCAGCCGCCGCAGACAGACAGGCGCTACCCTGACAGCAGCAGCAGCAGCAGCAGCGGGAGGGGGGGCAACAGTAGTCGTCGTGATCTAGGGGAGGGGGTTCATCATGCGTTTGACCCGTTCCCAACTGCAACATGTTTTGCAAGCACCGTTTTTTTCTACACCGGTAGGACACAACAGTGTCGAGTACACTTTGTTTCGCGGTCGAACAGCGGTGACTGTTCACACTGTACGGTTTAATCAGGTGGAAACCTTGAGTGTTCAGGACATTGCCAACCCCCTAATTGCCCTGCTGGAAACATGGTTCATTCCCCACAGCACGGTGCTGGGTTCCATCCAGTATGATTTGTTGCTGTGTCATACTTCAGAAGAAAGTTATTACGTCTGGCGGGCTAATTCTAATCAAAACACATTTGATGAGGCTGAAGAAATTACTTTTTTGCTCAACCCTGTTAATATTTTTCGATTGGCCCAGCGTGCGTTGTCGTTTAAAAATGTAACCCGACTCAATGTTAATTTCAAACATTCCAAAGTGAACGTTCATCGACCGCTGGCTGTTGTCTTTAGTTTTATGCAGATATAACCCCGGCTGGAGTTTTAATCCCGTGTTTTGTTTTGGAGTTTACATCCTGTGTTTTTGTTTTTCAGACTCTCATCCTACTTCCAAAAATGGCGCCCCGAAAAAAAAATCAGTCCGTCAAAATATCAAAAAAAAGAAGACAGCGCCCAACCCGAACAGTTACAAAAAATCAGCGGCTAAAACAACGGCGACAACGACGTCGACGACGACGACGACAGCGGCGACAACACCGATCCCGACAACCCCGTCAGAGATCGGTCGTCGGCAGCTCCAACGTCATGTTTCACCGATTGCGGTCCAGACAGAAAAAAAAATTACCCCTTCCTCCGCCGATGCTTTAGCCGCTAAAACTCTACCGGAGAAAGATTGTATCATCATAAAGAAACGATCACGTCGAAAACAAACTAATCCTAAAAAATATGTTGTTAAAGATTCACCCTTAGTAAAAACTCTATTGTCGGAAATGATTCAAAACATGATCAATGAGCAACTGGCTCAGGCATTGCAGTAAAATAAAAACTTTTCTTTTTTTCTTTTTCAGAAAAAAAAAAACGATCAACCCTTTCAAAATGCCCAAGCGTCGACATCGTTCATCGGCAGGGACCTCTTCTTCTCTGTCCGAACATTCCCAACGTCAATGTAACCCCCTAGGTAGGTCCAACTTTTTTTGATAACCACCACCACCACCACCACCACCACCACCACCAACCAACAACGTATTTGTTTGTGTTTTAGATGATGTCCTGCGAAAAAATGTGGCTCAGTCACGGGCGGGAAAACTACTCGAATCCTGTTTGGGTACGTTTTTTGGGGGAAAAAAAAGAATTT
>VGXW01000435.1 GCA_016873195.1 Planctomycetota bacterium
TTTTTGGCGTTGACCGAGACGTGCCCGTCGGGCACGCGCTGCGCGACCCAGATCGCGCCGACCTCGCCCTTGCCCGGGCCGGTGATCTCGAGGTGCCAGACCTCCTTGGTGTCGGCGATCGTCAGGCACTCGCCGGCGTCGTTGTAGCCGTGGCGGGCCAGCAGTTCGCCGCCGAGCACGATCGCCTCGCGCGCGGTCGTGCAGCGCGCCAGCACGAGCTGCACGAGCTGCTGGCAGTCGATCAGCCCGTTGTCCGACTGCAGTTCCTCGCGGCCGCCGAACGTCGACTCGCCGATCGCGAGCTGGCGTTCGTTCATGCACGGATAGGGCGTGTCGATGTAGCCGAACGTGCGCGCGACCTGCGGGATCTCGCCGGTGCGCACGTAACCGTAGGTCGGCATCTTCTTGGTGTCGTCCTCGACCCGCTTGACGAGGGTCACCGCCGCGCCGGCGGCGTGGTCCTTGGCCGGCGCCAGGCCGAAGTGAGCGGCCGTGCGGTGGCTGTCGCAGGTGTGCGAGGTCATCACCGAGCCGTCGGCCGAGGCCTTCCTGCCGACGGTGATCACCGTGCACCCGTCGGGGTCGCCGCCCTCCCAGTCCGGGCGCTGGGCGGGAAGCAGGGCGAGCAGGACGGAGAACGAAGCGAGGTGGCGCAGCATGGCGATTGGGCGGTGAAGGGGGAATCGATGCGCGGCGATGATAGGGGACCGGCCGCAATGCGCATCAGGCCACGGTGGGAGCGGCGGTGGGAACGGGCGGGGCGTCCCCTACCCGTTCCGCTTCACGAAGCCTTCCATGAAGGCGACCAGGGTCTCGACGTCGGCGACGGAGACCGCGTTGTAGATCGAGGCGCGGATGCCGCCGACGTCGCGGTAGCCCTTCAGCCCGATCATGCCGTTCTTCTTGGCCTCCTTGACGAACAGGTCGATGAGGTCCTTGGTCGGCAGGAAGAAGTCGACGTTCATGAACGAACGGTCGGCCTTCTCCGTGACGAACGGCTTGTAGAAACCGGCGTGCCTGTCGATGCAGCCGTAGAGCAGGGCCCCCTTCCTGCGGTTGTTGGCCTCGATCGCGGCGAGCCCGCCGATCGACTTGTTGTAGGCCAGCACGTTGCGCAGGATGTAGATGCCGAGGCACGGCGGTGTGTTGTAGAGCGAGTTCTTCTCGGCGTGGATCGGATAGCCGAGGTAGCTCGGCAGGCCCTCCGCGTTGCACATCGCGAGGAAGTCGTCGCGCACGATCACGACGGTGACGCCCGACGGGCCGAGGTTCTTCTGCGCGCCGGCGTAGATCAGGCCGAACTGCTCGACCGGGAACTTGCGCCACATGATGTCCGAGGACATGTCGCAGACGTACGGCTTGCCGGTGGCCGGGAACTGCTGCCACTGCGTGCCCTCGACCGTGTTGTTCGACGTGAAGTGCACGAAGGCGGCCTCGGGGTCGAACTTCAGCTCCGCGGCCTTCGGCAGCCGCGCGAACTTCTCCTTCTTGGTCGAACCGGCCTCGCGCACGCGATCGCCGGCGACGAGCTTCGCCTCCGCGAAGGCCCTCTCGGCCCAGTTGCCGGTCGTGATGTAGTCGGCCTTGCGGCCGTGCCGCAGCAGGTTCAGCGGCACCATGCCGAACGCGAGATGGGCACCGCCCTGCAGCAGCAGCACCTTGTAGTTGGCCGGCAGGCCCATCAGCTCGCGCACGAGCGCGATCGCCTCGTCGTGCACCGCTTCGTACTCCTTGCTGCGGTGGCTGATCTCCATCACGGACATGCCGGTGCCGGCGAAGTCGAGCAGCTCGTCGCGGGTGCGCTCGAGGGCGGGCAGCGGCAGGCCGGCCGGGCCGGCGTAGAAATTGACGACTCGTCTGGTCATGTCGATGTCTTCGTGGTGCGGCGGATGCCGCTCACTTGCGGGGGAAGTCCTTCAGGATCGCGATCACCTCGTCGCCGATGCGGCCGAGGTTCTCCTTGGAGCTGGCGCCGAGGTGCGGGCACATGACGACGTTCGGCGCCTTCAGCAGCACGCAATCGGCCGGCGGCGGGTCGCTGGTCCACACGTCGGTGCCGTAGGCGCGCACCTTGCCGCTCTGCAGCGCGGCGGCCAGGTCCGCTTCGACGACGCACTTGCCGCGGCCGGTGTTCACGAGGATCACGCCGTCCTTCATCTTGGCGATCAGGGCGGCGTCGATCATGCCCCTGGTCTCGTCGGTCAGCGGCACGTGCAGGCTGATCACGTCCGCTTCGGCGACCAGCGCGCCCAGGTTCGGCTTCATCTCGGCGAGCGGATGCACCTTCACGTAGGGGTCGTAGGCGATCACGCGCATGCCGAACGCCGCGGCGCGCCTGGCGACCTCGGTGGCGATCGCGCCGGCACCGATCAGGCCCAGCGTCTTGCCGGACAGTTCGGTGCGCTCGAGCTCGTTTTTCAGGAACTTGCCCTCGCGCATGCCCAGGTGGCCCTCGATCAGCCGCGCCGGGATCGCCACCATCAACGCCATCGTCAACTCGGCGACCGCGATGCTCGAGGCCTTCGGCGTGGCGACCGCGCGCACGTCGCGCGCGGCGCAGGCCTTCTTGTCGACGTTGTCCATGCCGACGCCGCCGCGGATCACGAGCCGCAGCTTCGGCGCCTTGGCCAGGAACGCCGCATCGACCTGGGTCTTCGAGCGGATCAGCACGACCTCGGCGTCCTTCAGGTCGTCGAGCTTGTCGGTGACCTCGCCGAACTGGGCGAGGCGGGCGGGGAGTCTGCTGTCGAACGCGTCGGCGATCAGGATCTTCATGGGGTCTTCGTCCGGTGGGAACAGTTCACTCGTCGTAGGTGCGGACCAGCAGGCCCGAGCGCAGCTTCGGCTCGAACCACGTGGACTTCGGGGGCATGATCTGCCCGGCGTCGGCCACGGCCATCAGCTGGTCCAGCGAAGTGGGATACAGCGCGAACGCGACGCCGCCGCGGTTCGCCGCGGTTCGCCGCTCGAGTTCGTCCATGCCGCGGATGCCGCCGACGAACTCGATGCGCTTGTCGGTGCGCGGGTCGGCGATGCCGAGCACCGGCGCCAGCAGGTTGTCCTGCAGGATGCTGACGTCGAGCGACCGGATCGCATCCTTCGGATCGTAGGTGCCGGGCCGCGCGCGCAGCAGCGACCACCGGCCGTCGAGGTGCATGCCGAACTGCAGCGGGCCCGCGGGCGCGCGGCCCGGGTTCGGCGCCACGTCGAACCGTTCGCGCACCTTGGCCAGGAACGATGCCTGGTCGCGGCCGTGCAGGTCCTTGACCACGCGATTGTAGTCGAGGATGCGCAGCTGGTCGTGCCCC
>VGXW01000436.1 GCA_016873195.1 Planctomycetota bacterium
CCCCCGACCTCGCGATTGCCACCGAGGGCAGCAACACCCTGTCGATCAGGCTCGTGCGAGGGGAGAACGGCTCGCTGCTGACCTCGCTCGGACCGGTCACGGTCGGGCCCGCGTCGATGACCCGGCAGGTCGGCGACCTCACCAACGACGGCAAGCCCGAGTTCGCCGTCTGTGGCCGGCACGGCAGCACCTTCACCGTGCACGGGGTTTCCGGCGCCGTGTTGTGGACAGTGACGCCGGCAGGGAACGACAGCGGACGCGAGATCTGCACGCTCGATCTCGATGGCGACGGCAGGCGCGAGGTGTTCCTCGCGCAGTTGGAGCCGCCCGAGTTGGTCTGGAGCAAACCCGTGTCTACGACGCCGCAACCGGCGCGCAGCGGTTCGCCCTGGTTCCGACTCCCGGTCTCTCGACCGCGGTCGGTGCGAGGATCGCCAGCGGTGGCGACCTCGACCAGGACGGCGTCGTCGACTTCGTGACGACGGTCCGGACGGCGACCGGGACGCTGCTGCAGGCGCACAGCGGCCGCACCGGCGCGCGGCTGTGGGCGGTGCCCGCGTGGCATCCCGCCTACGCGTGGACCGCGCCGCTCGCCGCGCTCGGCGATCTCGACGGCGACGGCTTCGGCGAACTGCTCGCGACCGACGGCCACTCCACGCAGGCGCGCTGGCACCGGTTGTCCGCGCGCGTGCGCGCCGACGTCACGCCGCAGACCGGCGCATGCGGCGGCGGGCCGTTCTTCCCGCAACTCGGCACCACGCGGCCGGTGCTCGGCCAGATCGTGACGATCGCCGGCACCGGAACTGCCGGCACCGGCGGCCTGCTCGTATTCAGCCTGCAGCCGACCTACCCGACGTGGCTCGGCGCCAGCTCGTGCGTCGCGTGGTTCGACCTCGGTGCGGGCTCCGTGCTCGCCACGCTGTCCCAGTCACCGTGGAGCGTGTCGTTGCCGCTGCCGCTCGTGCCGCAACTCGCCGGCCTCGAGGTCGCACTGCAGACGTTGTGGGCCCCGACCCCCGGACCGCTTGGGTATGACCTCAGCAATGGCGTTCTCGCTTGGGTATGACCTCAGCAATGGCGTCTGGGCGCGGTTTGGCTGGCAGTAGGGTGGAGCGCGCCATGCGAC
Source organism: Planctomycetota bacterium (assembly GCA_016873195.1). Lineage (GTDB taxonomy): Bacteria > Planctomycetota > UBA1135 > UBA1135 > UBA2386 > VGXW01. The sequence continues at coordinate 1,127 of VGXW01000436.1, forward strand.
GCACGGTGCCGGCGGCGGTGCCGTCCGCGCGCCACAGCTCGGTGCCGAACTCGTCGTAGGCGGCGAAGCAGGCGACGCCGAGCAGGTCGACGGCGCGCCCGGGCACGCTGCTCGGCGGCGGCGTCGGGCTGGGCGGCAGCAGGTCGCGCCGCACGGTCTGGGCCGCCAGCGGGGCGGCCAGGAAGGGGAACAGCAGCGCGGCGGAGCGCCACGCCGGGACGCCGAGGCGGGTCGGTTTCCTGGGAGGATGCCTTGCGAGACAGCCTCTGGAGGATCGTGCGGGTCGATTCGTCACACCGGCGCCGGGTCTCGGGGCTGCCGTCGGTCCGGGCTGCCGGCGTGGCGGAACGGCGCCCGGTGGAACGGATCCGGGTGCCGCTGTCGCCGCCGCGCGGGAGGCGTCCGGGATCGTCAGATCGACTCGCCGTGCGAGGCGAGGAACGTGCGCACGGCCGCGGCCGTCGCCGGCAGTTCGTTCTGCAAGCGCCGGGCGTCGTTGATGGCGGCGTGGCGCTTCACGTCGAGCGCGCTCTTCCTCAGCGCGGCTTCGTCGACCTGCCACTTGGTGCGCTTGATCGGCGTCGCACCGTTCGGCGCTGCCGCGAACTCGTCGAGGAAGCCGGTCAGCGACTGGTAACCGACCAGCATCGCCTCGCGATGGTGGTCGTTGACGAAGAAGCCGGGGATCTTCTCGGGCGTGAACTGCATGGCGAGGGCGTCGCCCCTGTCCGAGTAGGCGGTGCGCCTCGCCGAGCCGATGCCCAGCCCGCCGACGCCGAAGCCACTCTTGCCCACCTGCTGGTAAGCCGCGAAGTTGGCGAGGATCTGCGCATAACGCTCGAGGATGCCCTTGGTGTCGAGCAGCCGGCCGCGGGCGAACTGCGTGCTGTGCCGCGTTTCGTGCCGCGTCAGGAACCGCCGCGCAAGATCCTGCACGAGCTCGGCGCTCTCGCCGAAGCGGTCGAGGTTGTCGAGCGTGCCGGCGACGGACGAGTGGGTGCCCGGCATCACCATCATCTCGAGCCGCGCCGGACCGCGGAGCCTGGTCGGCAGGACCGGTGCGAAACCGCCGCGGCTCTCGTGCTGCGCGTAGACGACGAAGTAGTTGCGCACGAGTGGCGACAGGCCGACGCTCTTCCAGCTGTCCCAGTTCGCGGGGCCGGTCTTCCCGGGCACCGGGTCGATCGCGAAGATGTTGACGGCCAGGCTCGCCAGCGGCGTCTTGAACTGCGCGCGTTCGGGGCGCTTGCCGAGCTGCATCAGCGCGTGCGCGAACTTCAGCGACGTGATGCCGCCGCGGCTCCAGCCGCACAGGTTGATCGCCCGCACCGGGTGCTTGACGAGCTGCGGCGCGACCCAGTCGAGCATCCAGCGCAGGTTGGCGTCGATGCCGACGCCAGCGAGGCCGCCGGTGACGCCACCCGAGGCGCCGGGCGTGTAACCGCGCGCCTCCGGCGAGCGCCAGAAGCCGGGACCGCTGCCGGGGCCGTCGACGATGGTGTGCGTGCTCGTCGTTTCGAGGTTGAGCGTCGACACGATGTCGACCTTGTCGCGGTTGTAGCCGGTGCCACAGCAGTAGATCGTCAGCACGGTCATGTCGGCACGCTGCGCGCGCGGGTTCGCGGCGTCCTGGGTTGGGGGGGAACGGGTGGCGGGGACGATAGCATCCTGGCGCCGGCGCGTGGGCCCACGGCAGCTGGAGCGACGGCTGGAACGACACGGGCGCCGCCGGCCCCCTGGCGCCCGCGCCTCACTCCCGCCAGGACTCGACCGACCTGCTGCCGGCCGGCCGCGGCGGCGCCAGCGCCGGCGGTTCTGCCGGCAGACCGAGATGCCGCAGAGCGCCTGAACCAGCTGTTCCGCATCGCCGGCCAGCTCGACAGCCCGGAAGTGGCTGTCACCGTGGAGCAAGCCGGCAAGGACGTCGACCTCGTGGTCGCGAAGGCCGACCTCGAGCAGCGCGGCGGGCATTGGCAGCGCCGACGGGCGACTTCGCGCCGAAGGCCCGTGCGGGGGCGAAGGCCCGTGCGGCTGCCGGCACCCGGGGCGATTGTCAGTACCCGAGCACGTTCGCGACCGCGTTCGTTACGGTGATGCCCGCGGCATTGACGCCGCCGTCGAGCGACAGGCCCTGCTGGAACAACTGGATCCCGACCAACGCGGCGTTGTTCGGCATCTGCC
>VGXW01000437.1 GCA_016873195.1 Planctomycetota bacterium
GCCCGCAGCACGCGCCGACGACCCCTTCCTCGCCCTCGAAGACGTCACCGGCGAACCAGCGCTCGCCTGGGTGCGCGCGCGCAACGCCGAGTGCCAGAAGGCCCTCGCCGAGGGGCCCGGGTTCCAGGCCACCTACGACCGCGTACTCGCGATCCTCGACAGCAAGGCGAAGATCCCCTTCGTCGGCAAGCAGGGCGCCTTCTTCTACAACCTGTGGCAGGACGCACAGAACCCGCGCGGCTTGTGGCGGCGCACGACGCTCGACGAGTACCAGAAGGACGAGCCCGGCTGGGAAACCGTGCTCGACCTCGACGCGCTCGGCAAACAGGAGAACGAGAACTGGGTCTGGAAGGGCGCCACCTTCCTGCAGCCCGGATACGACCGCGCGCTGCTGTCGCTGTCGCGCGGCGGCGCCGACGCGGTCGTGGTCCGGGAGTTCGACGTAGTGGGCAGGCGATTCGTCGCCGACGGCTTCGTGCTGCCCGAAGCCAAGGGCACCGTGTCGTGGCGCACGCGCGACGAGCTGTTCGTGGCGACCGACTTCGGCCCGGGCTCGATGACGACCTCGGGCTACCCGCGGATCGGCAAACTGTGGCGCCGCGGCACCGCGCTCGCGGCGGCGACCACCGTGGCGGAGGGCCGGCCCGAGGACGTGTCGCTGCACGTCGCGCACGATCCGACCAAGGGCTTCGAACGCGACCTCGTGCGCCGCGGCATCACGTTCTACACCAACGAGGTCGCGCTGCTGCGGGACGGCAAGCTGGTGAAGATCGACAAGCCCGACAGCGCCAACGCGAGCGTGCACCGCGAGTGGCTGTTCCTCGTACTGCGCGACGACTGGCAGGTCGGCGGTGCCAGCTACACGGCGGGTTCGTTGCTCGCGTGCCGGCTCGAGGTCTTCCTCGCCGGCTCGCGCACGTTCGACGTGCTGTTCGCGCCGACGGAGCGCAGCTCGCTCGCCGGCTTCTCGCCGACGCGGAACCACGTGCTGCTGAACGTGCTCGACAACGTGAGGAACCGCGTGTTCGTGCTGACGCACGGTGGCGCGGGCTGGCGCAAGGAGCCGCTGCCGGGCCTGCCCGAGTTCGGCACGATCGGCGCCGGCGCGGTCGACGACGAGGAGGGCGACGACTACTTCCTGACGATCACCGACTACCTGACGCCGACGAGCCTCTGGTACGGCACGGTCGGCAAGGGCCCGGCGGTGCGGTTGAAGAGCCTGCCCGCGTTCTTCGCCACGGAGGACCTGCAGGTCGAGCAGCGCGAGGCGACGTCGGCGGACGGCACGGTGATCCCCTACTTCCTGGTCGGCAAGCGCGGCCTGCCGCGCGACGGCACGAACCCGACGCTGCTCCACGGCTACGGCGGCTTCGAGGTGTCGATGACGCCGTTCTATTCGGGTGGCTTCGGCGTGGGCTGGCTCGAGCAGGGCGGCGTCTTCGCGGTCGCGAACGTTCGCGGCGGCGGCGAGTTCGGGCCCCGCTGGCATCAGGCCGCGCTGAAGCAGAACCGCAACCGGGCCTTCGAGGACTTCGCGGCGGTGGCGCAGGACCTGATCGCGCAGCAGATCACGTCGCCTCGGCACCTCGGGGTGCAGGGCGGCAGCAACGGCGGATTGCTGGTCGGCAACATGCTGACGACGTATCCCGAGCTGTTCTCGGCGATCGTCTGCCAGGCGCCGCTGCTCGACATGCTGCGCTATCACAAGCTGCTCGCGGGCGCCTCGTGGATCGGCGAATACGGCAATCCCGACGAGCCCGCGGAGGCCGCGTGGCTGCGGCGCTACTCGCCCTACCACAACCTCGACGCGAACAGGACCTACCCGAAGGTGCTCTTCACGACCTCGACGCGCGACGACCGCGTGCACCCGGGGCACGCGCGCAAGACGATGGCGAGGTTGATGGCGCTCGGCAAACCGGCGCTCTACTACGAGAACATCGAGGGCGGCCACGGCGGCGCCGCGGACAACAAGCAGGCGGCCTACATGGCGGCGCTGGCGTTCACGTTCCTGTGGCAGCAGCTGAAGTGAGCGGGATCACTTCGCGACCGGCACGTCCCGGACGACTTCTCGTTCGACGGCCTGTTGTGCGATCGTGTCCGGTGCTCGCTGCGCCCGGCCGCCTTGCCAGTTCCCGGGCCATGCCCGAGAATCGCGCCCATGGCGCTGCCGCAGTTGAACCTCGACTCCCTGACCGCCGAAGAGCGCCTTGCCCTGATCGAACGGATCTGGGACAGCCTCTCGTCCGAGGCAGTCGGGCTGACGCAACCTCAACACGAGGAACTGGTGAGGCGCCTCGAGGACCTCGAGCAGAACCCTGGCGGCAACATCTCCTGGACCGAGGCCCAACGCAGGATCCGGAACCCGAAGCCGTGAGGCTGTCCCTCCGGCCCGCAGTCCTCCAAGACCTGGAGGAAGCCTACAGGTGGTACGAAGCCCAACGACCGGGCCTTGGAGGGGATTACCTCGCGGCTGTTGACGAGGTGCTGGCATCGGTTGCCGAGGCCCCGCTGCGCTATCGCGTTCTCACGCTCGACACGCGCCAGGCCCTGGTCCGCAGATTCCCCTACCGCGTGCTCTACAGGATCCTCGGGGCCGAGGTCGTCGTCGTCGCGTGCTTCCACGCCAGCCGCGACCCGCGGGGCTGGCGGCAGCGACGGTGAAGCAGGCGGCTGTCCCGGTGGAGCGCGCCTTCTCGCCTGGCACCAACCGCCTCCCGCTGCGGGAGGGCGGCCACGGCGGCGCCGCGGACAACAAGCAGGCGGCGTTCATGGCGGCGCTGGCGTTCACGTTCCTGTGGCAGCAGCTGAGGTGAGCGGGGTCACTTCGCGACCGGCACGTCCCAGACGACCTCCTGCTCCACGGCCTCGGCGACCGTGAACACGTGCTGGAACTCTCAGGGCCGGTCGGCGGGCCCCGTCTTCACCCAGGCCGTGCAGAGGCCGGGCGGCAAGAGCAGCGTGTGGCGACCGTCGGCCCGGCCGAAGTCCATCGACGAGCGCCCGTTCTCGTGCACGGTCTTCAGCAGATAGCCCGCGCCCGGCAAGCCGCGCAGCTGCAGCCGCACGACGCGGTCGGTCGTGGCGACCGGCAGGCGCAGTTCGGTCGTGGTCGCGGCGACGGTGCAGCGCGCGCCGGGGCGGAACTGCGCCGTCCGCGCGTCGAACAGCAGCAGCTCGTAGTCGCCCGCGGGCAGCTTGACGACCCCGGCCGAGAACCCGTAGGGCGTCTCGGGGTGACGGGAACGCATGGGCCGCGCGAGCCG
>VGXW01000438.1 GCA_016873195.1 Planctomycetota bacterium
TACCGCGAGACGGCGACGTGCCGCACCTTCGGCGTGCTCTACCTCGACAGCCGGCGGCGCCGCGGCGGCCTCGACGGCACCGACCTGGGCCTGCTCGAGCGGCTCGCGCAGGACGCCTCGGCGGTGATCGAGAACGCGCGGCTGCTGCGCGAGGCCGAGCAGAAGCGGCGGCTCGACCAGGAACTCGCGACCGCGCACGAGGTGCAGGCGGCGCTGATGCCCGAACGGTTCCGCTCGACGCCCGTGTTCGCGGTCGCCGGCGCCTGGCTGCCGTGCCACGACCTCGGCGGCGACTACGTCGGCCAGTTCGACCTCGGCGGCCGCCGGCAGGCCGTCGTCGTCGCCGACGTGTGCGGCAAGGGCGTGCCCGCCGCGCTGCTCGCGGCGACGCTGCAGGGCGCGCTCGCGGCGGAGATCGGTCAGGGACGGCCGCTCGGCGAGGTCGTCGCGCGAGTGAACCGCGTGCACTGCCGGCTCGCGCCGGTCGGCAAGTTCATCACGATGGTGGTCGCGCTGCTCGAGGCCGACGGCCGGTTGTTCCTCGTCGACGCGGGCCACTGTCCGGCCCTGCACGTGCGTCAGAGCGGCGTCCAGCGCATCGACGTCGGCGGCATGGCGCTCGGCCTGGACGAGGCCGCGGTCTACGAGGAGGCCGTCGTGCGCATGCAGCCCGGCGACGCGCTCGTGCTCTACACCGACGGCGTGATCGAGTGCGAGGGCCCGGGCCGCGAGCTGTTCGGCGCGGAACGGCTCGAGCGCCTGCTGGCCGCGGGCCGCGGTTCGGCGCCGGCCGATCTGGTCGCGCAGGTCACCGGCGCGGTCGGCGCGTTCCGCGCGGGCGGGCCGGTGTCGGACGATCTGACGGTGGTCGTGGTGCGCCGCAACTGAGGTATCCACCGCCGCAACGCGGCGACCTGCCACGGGCGAAACAAGGCAACTGGCGCCGCTGCGGCGGTTTCTATTGAGGTATCCACCGCCGCAACGCGGCGACCTGCCACGGGCGAAACAAGGCAACTGGCGCCGCTGCGGCGGTATCTATCGAGGCGGACGCCGGCACCTCAGATGTACCTGCCGAGCAGTTCCTTCAGCGGCTCGTAGTCCTGCACCACCGGGAACTGCGGGAAGTCCCGGATCACGTTCGCCGGCGGCCGGAACAGGATCCCGACCTCGGCCTGCTTCAGCATGCTGGTGTCGTTGTAGGAGTCGCCCATGGCGATCACCTCGTACTTCAGCCCCTGCAGGGCCTCGACGGTCTTGCGCTTCGGGTCGGGCTGCCGCAGCCGGTAGTCGACGATCCGGTTGCTCGCGTCCATCACCAGACTGTGGCAGAACAGCGTCGGCCGGCCGAGCTGCTGCATCAGCGGGTCGGCGAACTGGACGAAGGTGTCGGAGACCACGATCAGCTGGGTCCGCTCCTTCAGCCAGCCGATGAACTCGAGCGCGCCCGGCAGCGGCCGGATCTGCGCGATGACGGCCTGGATGTCGTGCAGCTTCAGCCCGCGCTGGTCGAGGATCCTCATGCGGTAGCGCATGAGCTTGTCGTAGTCGGGCTCGTCGCGCGTGGTGATCCGCAGGTCGGGGATGCCGGTCTTCTCGGCGACGTTGATCCAGACTTCCGGAACGAACACGCCTTCGAGGTCGGAGCAGATCAGGTACATGGGGGCGTTGCGGGTCGGTGCGGGGGATGGAAACGAGGAGAGGGCGGCGACCGCCCGCGAGGTCAGGGCTGGAACTCCGCCAGCAGGTACCTCCTGAAGTCCTCGTAGCGCGGCGCGATCGAAGTGACGAACTCCGGCTTGTCGTCCAATCCGGCGAGGCTCGGCGGCAGCGGCGGGTCGAAGCCCAGCAGGCGGCGGATCTCGTCCGGGAACTTCGCCGGGTGCGCGGTCTCGAGGGACACGAGCAGGTCTCCTTGCGCCTGCGGGTTCTCGAGCAGGTACTTCGTCAGTCCCGCCCAGGCCACGGCGCCGTGCGGCTCCAGCGTCACGCGGTGCTCGCCGTACACGGAGCGGATCGTGTCGCGCGTCTCGTCGTCGGTGACGCTGGCCGCGTAGATCTCGCGCCGCATGCGGCCGAGGTCCGCCGGCCGGTGGATCGTGCCCTTCTCGTCCATGACCCCGCCGTAGAGGGCCACCAGGCGGGCCAGGTTGCTCGGGTGCCCGACGTTCATCGCGCTGGAGATGCAGTTGCGCGACGGCTCGATCTTCTCGTAGCGACCACTGCGCAGGTACCGCGGGAACTCGTCGTTCGCGTTCGTGGCGATGACGAACCGGCGCACCGGCAAGCCCATCTTCATGGCCAGCACGCCGCCCATCATGTCGCCGAAGTTCCCCGACGGCACCGCGAAGGTGACGTGCTCGGCGTCGCCGTCCTTGCGCAGCAGCGAGAAGGCGTAGAAGTAGTAGACGATCTGCGGCACGAGCCGGCCGATGTTGATGGAATTGGCCGAGGACAGGTCGAGGTGGCCGAGCGCGGGGTCGGCGAAGGCCTGCTTCACGAGCGCCTGGCAATCGTCGAACTTCGCGTCGAGGGCCAGCACGTGCACGTTCCTGCCGAGCGTCGTCATCTGCCGCCGCTGCCGGTCGGTCACCTCGTCGCGCGGGAACAGCACCACGACCCGGACGTCGGCGAGCCCGTAGAAGGCGCTGGCCACCGCGCTGCCGGTGTCGCCCGACGTCGCCGTCAGCACCAGGAGCCGCCGGCCCGTGCCGCGCAGATAGTGCTGCATCAGCCGCCCCATCATGCGCGCGGCGAAGTCCTTGAACGAAGCCGTGGGCCCGCGGTCGAGCCGCATCACGTAGCGGCGCCCGACCACGTGCTCGAGCGGCACGTCGAAGTCGTAGGCGTCCTCGACCAGGCGCCGCAGGTCCGCCGCGGCGATCTCCTCGCCGACGAACCTGCCGATGACGTCGAACGCGATCGCGGCGTAGGTCATCGTCGCGTGGCTGCGGATCTCGGCCGGCGTCAGCTGCGGGATCCGGCCGGGCATGTAGAGGCCCCGGTCGGGGGCCTGCCCCTTCAGCAGCGCGTCCCGGAAGGACACGCTCTGCGCCTGCTGGTTGGTCGAGTGGTACCGGAGCGCCTGTGCCATGTCGGTGCGCCTACGTGCGGCTCACGGCCTTGCGGGCCGGCTTCTTCGCCGGCTGTTTCGCCGGCTGCTTGCCGATCCGGTCGAACGCCTGCTCGAGGTCCGCGAGCAGGTCCCGCTCGTCCTCGATCCCGATCGAGAAGCGGAC
>VGXW01000439.1 GCA_016873195.1 Planctomycetota bacterium
TCGTAGATGCGCGGGCCGACCAGCGAGGCCGCCGCGTCGCCGACGCCGATCACGTCGATGCCGGCCGCGACCTGCTCCTTCGCGAAGCGCAGTGCCAGCGCGGTGACGAAGGCGAACAGGTCGTGCACGAACGCCGGGTCGTCGTAGAAGTCGAGCATCAGCGTGTTGATGCCGCGCAGGTCGGCGGCCTCGGCGCACGGCCCTTCGACCCAGCCCTCGACGGCGAGCTGCGTGCCGACCCGTTCCTTCAGCAGCGCGATCGCGCGGATGCCCGTGTGCATGCGGCCGCCGCCGAGCGGGTCAGGCATGGCAAGCCGCACGAGTGCTTTCTTGTCGGCGAGCAGCGCCTGTTCCTCGACCAGCGCGGCCGGCTGGTCGTCGAAGAACCGGACCGGCGCGCCGCAGTCGGCCGCTTCGCGCGCCGGGTCGCACATCGTGTTGACGTAGTCGATGCCGTAGCGCTCGGCGGTGCGGATCTGGCCCTCGGCGAGCACGCGGTGGTCGGTCGCGTAGGCGCGGTAGCTGCGGCCGGTCTCGCGGCAGGCGAGCTGCATCGTGATCGGCAGGAACGGCAGCCGGTCGACCGGCCGGCCGGCGAGGTGGTCGAGCACGCGTTGCCGGGGGTTCATGGGCGATGGGGTGCGGCGCTGTCGCACGGCATTCAGGACGGACCGCGCAGCCGCGCGGCGATCGCGGCGACGAACGCGGGATCGGTGCCGCAGCAGCCGCCGACGAAGCAGGCACCGGCGGCGACGAGGTCGGGCACGCGCGCGGCGAACTCGACCGGACCTTCCGGGTAGACGACGCGTCCGCCGTCGAGCACGGGCAGCCCGGCGTTGGCCTTGATCCAGAGTGGCAGCGTCGTGGCCGTTCGCAGGCGGCGACAGATCGGCACGAAGCCCGCGACACCCTGGCCGCAGTTGGCGCCGAGCGCGTCGACGCCCATCGCGGTGAGTGCCTTGGCGACCTGCTCGGGCGTGTCGCCCATCATCGTGCGGCAGCGGTCCGGGCCCGAATCGAACACCATGCAGGCGACGACGGGCAGCCCGGTCGCGCGCGCGGCGGCGACGGCGCATTCCGCCTCGGCGAGGTCGCTCATCGTCTCGACGACGAGCGCGTCGGCGCCAGCCGCGGCGAGTGCGCTTGCCTGGGCCGCGAACGCCGCGCGCAGTTCGTCTTCGGTGACGTCGCCGTGCAGCAGCAGCTTGCCGCTCGGGCCGATCGAGGCGAACACGCGCGCGCGGTCCCCGGCGGCGCGGCGCGACAGTTCGACGCCGGCGCGGTTGATCGCCAGGGCCTCGTCCGCGAGGCCGGAATCGACGAGGCGCAGGGCGTTGGCGCCGAACGTGTTGGTCAGGACCACGGCGCTGCCGGCGTCGACGTAGGCCCGGGCCACGGCCGTCACCACCTCGGGGTGGTTCAGGTTCCAGGCGTCGGGCGGCTCGCCGACCGGCAGCCCGCGCTGCTGCAGCATGGTGCCGAAGGCGCCGTCGGTGACGACCGGGCCATGGGCCAGCAGGGTCTCGAACAGGGCGTGCATGCGGATCGCGAACGCGGCGGGAGGCCGCCTCAGGCCGGGACGCCGAGCACGCGTCGCGCGACGGCGACGGCCTCGGCCGCGTTGTTGCCGAAGCCGTCGGCGCCGATCTCGTCGGCGTAGCGCTGCGTGACCGGCGCGCCGCCGACGAGCACCTTGACGCGTTCGCGCAGACCGGCCGCCTTGATCGCGTCGATCGTCGTCTTCATCGCGACCATCGTCGTCGTCAGCAGCGCCGACAGTGCGACCGCCTGCGCCTTCTGCTCGGTGATCGCGGCGACGAACCGTTCGGGCGGGACGTTCGCGCCGAGGTCGATGACCTCGAAGCCGCCGCCTTCGAGCAACGCTCCGACGAGGTTCTTGCCGATGTCGTGCATGTCGCCGCGGACCGTGCCGATCGCGATGCGCGCGATCGGCTGCTGGCCGCTCGCGGCGAGGCGCGGGCGGATCAGCTCCATCGCCGCCTTCATCGCGCGCGCCGACAGCAGCAGCTCGGGCACGAAGTACTCGTTGCACTGAAAGCGGCGGCCGACTTCGTCCATCGCCGGCGCCATGTGGCCGGTGACGAGTTGCAGCGGGTCGTGGCCCGCGGCGAGCGCCTGCTCGGCCACGGCGCGCGCCGACTTCGCGTCGCCGGTGACGATGGCATGCCGCAGTGGCGTCAGGTCGTGCATGGCGTGTCTCGTTGCGACGGTGCGGGCCGCAACGATCGGTGCCCGGCCGCACGCGGTCAATCCGGAGCCGCGGAATGGCCCATCGGCCGAAGGTGGCATCGAGCGTGCCCACGCGGGCTCGCGGGAGGGAACCCCGCGGCGTGCCACGGCGGCCGGGCCCAGGGCCCAACCCTCGCGCCCGGCGCGAGCGGCTACCGCGCGCGCAGCGTGACCCAGCCCTGCTCGGCAACGTGCAGGCCCTGGCGTCCCGCGTGCCAGATCCAGTCCACCGCGCGTTCGGCCCACGGCCAGTCGAGCGCGCAGCCGATCAGCAGCAGCGCGGCGATCGGCAGCACGAACTTGCCGACCGCGGCGATCACCCGGAAGACGAAGTGCAGCACGTGCAGGCCGATCAGGGCGCCGAGGAAGGTCAGTCCCGCGGCGATCGTGGTGGTCAGCAGGTCAGGCTGGCGCTGCCAGGTCAGGAAGGCGGCCAGGGCCGCGCCGAGCGCGGCGATGGCGGGGAAACTGCCGGTGCCGTGCGCGGCCGGCAGCGGCGGCGGCGCGGGATGCGCGTGGGGAACGGAGGCGGCGCAGGCGTGGTGGGTCATGACGTTCACCGGGGTGGGCGCGCGGAGTCGATGGGGGATGACGCGCGAGCGGGCGGAGTATTCGGAATGCGCGCGGGTGGGGGCGTTCCTCGCCGACCGCCGCGCTCCACGACCCGCGCGAGCCGCACCGCGGCTTGACCCTGACGAGCCGCTGTTTCTAGTACGCCGCACCCGCCACGATCCCCCGCCATGCACGTTCCCGACGGCTTCCTCGACCTGCCGACCGCGCTCGGCGCCGCGGCGCTCGCGCTCGGCGGCCTCGCCGTGGCGATCCCGCGCCTCGAACGGCAGCTGCCGCCGCAGCGCGTGCCGCTGCTCGGCCTGGCGGGCGCGTTCGTGTTCGCCGCGCAGATGCTGAACTTCCCGGTCGGCGGCGGCACCTCGGGCCACCTGATCGGCAGCGTGCTGGTCACGGCGCTGCTCGGCCC
>VGXW01000440.1 GCA_016873195.1 Planctomycetota bacterium
GATCGCAGTGCCCCCGCAGCCGTCGCCCAGATGTTCGGCCAGTGCTGGCTGCGACGATTCGACGAGCAGGCGGTTGGACATGTAGTTGAGCATCAGGCCGCGGCCCGGGTCGTAGGCGAGCTCGCCGATCGCGCCGGGGATCGGCAGCCACTGCGCGCCGGTCCACTCGTGTCGGCTGATGCCGGTTACAGGGGTGGCGTTCATGGTGGTCACGACGCGCCCGCGACGGAAATCGAACACGAGGTTCGTCACCGGCGGCGACATGCCCGACGCGGCGAGCACCCAGCCCGAACCGGTGAACTCGAACGTGACGCCGAAGCCGTCGACCATGACCACGGCATCGCGCAGCGGATCGAATGCGATCGGGCCAGCGAGGGAAGTCAGGGGGTTGCTCGCCAGGACCAGCGTCCATGCAGCGCCGTTCCAGCGCCACAGGTCGGTCAGGAACGCGCCGGTCGCCGCCTGGCCACCGACCAGCACCACGTCGCCGCGCACGGAGTCGAACGTCATCGCCGCGTTGAACCGCGGGCCCGGGCCGCCCGTCGAGCGCAGCGTCCAGGCCGTGCCGTCGAAGCCCCACAGTTCGTCCGTGGGGGTGCTGCCGGAGGGGAACCCACCGAACATCAGCGTCTCGCCGCGCAGGGGATCGTGGACCTGGGCGCGGTTGGCTCGCCGCGGCGGCGTGCTCGGATCGACCCGGTCGTGCCAGCGCACGCCGTCCCACTCGACGTGGCCCATCTGGCCCACAGCGCCCGGCGCGTACAACAGCACCGCGCGTCCGCGGGCTGTATCGAACGTGAAGCCGAGGTCGGTCACGATCGGGTGCGGGCTGCGCTGGACGAAGGACCAGGCGAATCCGTCCCAGGTCCAGAACTCGTGGCTGCCCGAGACGGGCACGACTCCGAACAGCCTGCCGTTCGCCGGGTCGGCCGAGAAGTAGAGGGGCGCCTTCGTGGACGACACCGGCAGGCCGACCCACTGCGAGCCGGTCCAGCCTTCGACGCCGGCACTGAACGACACGACCTGCTGGCGCACCGGGTCGAACGCGACCGAGCGGCGCACCGGGGCGCCCATCGTGAACACGGTCCAGGCCTGGCCATCCCATTCCATCGTGTCGTAGAAGACGCCGCCCGAGATCCGCAGCACGGTCGCAACGCAGCGCTGGCGCGGTTCGTCGTAGGCGAGGCCCATCGGGAACACCATGCCGGCGACCTGCGGGCCGGTGGACCAGGTCTGGCCATCCCATTCTCGCAGGCGCAGCGTGGTGCTCACGGCGTCGAGCACCACGAGGCGGTCGCGGTGCGTGTCGACTGCCAGCAGGACGTTTGCGTTGGCCGGGGCGGGACCGCGGTCGGCAAAGGCGTGGCCATCGAACTCGTAGAGGTTCAGCGCGCTGAACCACAGCGAGGTCTTCCGCACCGGATGGTAGATGGCCCGCACCGGGGTCGCCGGCAGGCGGGCGCTGGACAGGGCCCAGGTCGCGCCGTCCCACTCCCAGACGTCGAGGGAGGTGGTGCCGACCACGAGGCGCTGGCGGGCTGCGTCGTAGAGGCTCACGCCGGCGAAGCTGGCGGTGGCGGGGGACTGGGCGAGGGAAGACGCTGGCAGGATCAACGCCAGCACGGTGAGCGTGGGCAGGCGCATCGAGGGGTCACCTGGGAGTTGCGGGCTGGTGGCGAGGGAGAGGCGGTGCTGGTGCTGAAGATAGCGGAGATGCCCTGCGCGGTAACGGAGTTCGAGGTCCGCTGGCTGGCTCACCCCTTGCCCGCGTACCCGAGCAGTGCGCAGCACCGCCCGGCTGCCGCGGCGACCACGACCCCGAACCCATCGCCCTTCTCGTCGACGACGCACGCACCCTCGCCCGAGCAACTCCACCGCTCGCCACGCACCTCGACCACCACCGCGCCCTCGGTGCGCACGAACACCACGACCTCGTCCGCGCGCGGCCGCCCCGGCACCTCGTCGACCCGCAGCACGGCTCCCGGCGGCATCACGACTTCGTCGACCGACAGCGTCGCCGCCTTGTAGTCCTCGGCCATCACGCGCTCGACGACGAGTTCGCCGACCGCCACCCGCTCCATGCGCCGCGGCGGCAGCGACTCCGGCGCGGTCGGGAACGTCTCCGCCGGCCGCCATTCGCCCGCTGCCGGATCGAACGCCTTGCCGCTGCCGGCCAGCGGCAGCAGCGGCTTCTTCGCCAGCGACTCGCGCCCCGTCGCCTCGGGCAGCACCGGCTGCCGCGCCGACACCATCAGGATCTCGCCGTCGCCGCGTTCCGCGCCGAACCGGGTCCGCGGCGGCAGGAACACCGCCATCGGCCGGCCCTCGAACACCGAACTGCGCGCGCCGCGCGCCGGCCACGGCGTTCCGCCCCCGGACAGATCGAACGTGCCCGACAGCAGCACCGCCGCCGTCTCCTCGTCGCCCGTCAGCAGCGCGTCGTGCGGCAGCGGCCGCCACAGCGCGAGCTGCGTGAGCCAGCGCGCACCCGGCACCGCCGCTCGGCGCAGCCGCGCGTCGCCACCGAAGTCGAGCCGCCTCACCGGCCCGTCCCCGCCTGCTTCCCGCCCGGCTCGCCCGCGAACTGCACCTTCGCCTCGTCGAGAACCTGCTGCGACAGGCGCTGCGCCCGCACCTCGCGCAGCCGCAGCACGAGCTGGTCGTCGCCGAGGTCCGGCTCGACGTCGGTCGCCTTCACGAGGAAGCAGCCGTCGCGGTCGCGCAGCGGCAACGAGACCTCGCCGACCGGCAGCGCGAACGCGCTGGCGAGGACCACCTCGGGCAGCTGCTCCGACTTCCGCACGTGCCAGCCGCAGTCGCCGCCCTGCGCCTTGCTCGCCGGCTCCTGGCTCTCGATGCGCGCGACGACGTCGAACCTCTCCTTCTGCAGGCGCTCGCGGACTTCGGTGAGCTTGTGCAGCGCGCGCGGGAAGTCGAGCGGCACGATCGCGTTCGGCTCGTCGAGCGCGCGCACGAAGATCATCGCCACGCGCCGGCGCGGCCCGGCGAGATCGAGCACGGCCTGCCGGTCGCGCTGGAGCTCCGCGCGCAGGTCCGCGTCCGGGTAGAGCTTGCCGGCGAGCTGCTGCAGCAGCACCTTGGCGCGGAACACGCGCGACTGCACCAGGGTCGCGACCGTGAACCCCTGCGACTTCAGCAGCTGCTCGAAGCCGATGCCGCGGTAGCGCGGATCGCGCGCGGCCTCGGCGGCGCGCGCGGCG
>VGXW01000441.1 GCA_016873195.1 Planctomycetota bacterium
CAAAGCGTGCACTTCGTCGAGTGCTGGCGCCGCGGCCTCGGCAGCGGCCTCGACCCGCGCGGGGCGGCTCGCCACGCCGCGGCCGAACAGCGCACGCCGACCCTGCTCGCCACGGGAACCACGATGGTCGGGCTCCTGTCGATGGCGACGAGCCCGGTGCCCGCGGTCGTCGATTTCGGCCTCTGGTCGGCGTTCGGCGTCGCGCTGGTGCACGCGTTCACCTTCGCGCTGCTGCCGGGCTGGCTCGGCTGGTTGCGCCCGGCTCCCGTCGCGGCAGCCGCCACGTCCGAGTACGTGGCCGCGCGCTGGCTGCACGGACTGCTGCGCAACCGCGCGACGATCGTCGGCGTCGCCGTGGCCGCCACCGCCCTTGCCGTCGCCCGCCTGCCCGCGCTGCGCGCCGACAACGACCCGCTGGCCCTGCTGCCGGCCGAAGTGCCCTGCCGCGCCGATCACGACGCGCTCGCCGCCCAGCTCGGCGGCGTCGAGGTCTGCCACCTCTACGCGCCGCCGCGCAGCCCGGCGACCGACCCCGCACGGCTGTTGTCGTTCGTCGCCTCGACGCAGCTGTTGCCCGGCGTCGCCGGCCTCGGCGGCCCCGTGCTGCGCGGCGCCGACGGGGCCCTCGCGGTGCCGCTGCTGCTGCGCCCGGGCGGCACCGCGGTGCGGCAGCCGCTGTTCGCCGAACTCGCGCGCGGCGCGCGCGTGCTCGGACTCGACGGCCTCGTGCCCGCCGGCACCGCCGTGCGCATCGCCAACGACTCCGGCGCCCTGATGCAGAGTCTGGTCGGCAGCACGGCGCTCACCCTGCTGCTGCTCGTCGCGGGCATGTGCGCCGGCCTTCGTTCCTGGCGCCTGGGCCTGTGCGGCATGCTGCCGAACCTGCTGCCGTGCCTGTGGCTCTACGGCGCCATCGCCTGGGCCGGCCGCCCGGTCTCGGTTGCCACCGGCATGATCGGCTGCACGATGCTCGGGCTCGTCGTCGACAACACGCTGCACCTGCTGCACCAGTACCGGCTGCTGCGCGCGGCGGCGCCACCGCGCGCGGCGATGACGGCGGCGTTGCAGCGCGTCGGCCGGCCGATGTGGCTGTCGAGCGGACTGCTGGTGCTCGGTTTCGCGACCGCGGCGACCAGCCGGCTCGCCACGACGATCGAGTTCTCGCTGCTCGCGTGCGCCACCATCCTCGCCGCGCTCGTCGGCACCGGCGTGCTGCTGCCGCTCCTGCTGGTGCGCGAGGACCGCCATCTCCACCTCCCTTCCGGAGCATCCCATGCACTGTGACGTGCTCGTGATCGGCGCCGGCCCCGCCGGCAGCAGCCTCGCCCACCGCCTCGCCAGGGGCGGCCACGGGGTCGTGCTCGCGGACAAGAAGCCGTTCCCGCGCTGGAAGCCGTGCGGCGAGTTCCTGAGCCCGCAATGTCTGCCCTACCTCGGGGAACTCGGCCTCGACGCCGGACTCCAGACGCTCGGGCCCCGGCTCGTGCAGGGCATGCAGATCGGCGGCTACGGCGCAACGGCGCGCGGCCGGTTCCGGCAGGTCGGCGACCGGCCCGCCTGGACGCGCGCGGGCTTCGGCGTGCGGCGCGAACGGTTCGACGAACTGCTGCGGGCCGGCGCGGTCGACGCCGGGGCCCGCTGGCTCGAGCGGCACGAGTACGTGCGGCTGCTGCGCGAGGCCGGCGGCCGGGTCGTCGGGGCGGTGCTGCGCGACTCCGGCGGCGCCGAGGTCACCGTGCACGCGCGCTGGGTGGTCGGTGCCGACGGCGTGCATTCGCACGTCGCGCGCGACCTCGGCGTGCAGAGCCTGGTACCGTGGCTCGACCAGTTCGCGCTCGTCACGCGCTACCGCGGCGTCGCGCTGCGACCGTTCGCCGAGGTGCACCTGCTGCCCGGCGGCTTCTTCGCCGCGACGGCCGTCGACGGCGATCTGTTCAGCGTCAACCTGGTCGTGCCGCGACGCACGCTGCGCACCCGCAGCGGATCGGACTGGGACGGTTTCGTCGCGCGGCACCTGGCCGCCGCGCCCGGCCTCGCCGAACGGCTGCACGGGGCGGAGCGCGCGGAGCGCTGGCGCGGCGTCGGCCCGCTGGCCCACGACACCAGCGCGCAGACCTTCCCGGGTGCGGTGCTGGTCGGCGATGCCGCGGGCTACGTCGACCCGCTGACCGGCGAGGGCGTCTACTTCGCGCTGTTCGGCGCCCGCGCGCTCGGCGAGGCCCTCGCGCAGGCGCTCGCCGATCCCCGCGGCGAGGCGCAGGCGCTCGCCGGCTACCGGGCCGCACGCAAGCGCGAACTGGGCCCGCGCCTGTGGGCCTCGCGCACGTTGCAACGGGCGCTGCGGCATCCGTGGCTGGTGCGCGGTTTCCTGCGCCGCGCCGCCCGCTGGCCGTCCCTCGCCGACCTCGTCGTCACGCTGACCGGCGACTCGATCCACCCGCGCGATCTGCTGCGCCCGTCCTTCTGGCGCGCCTTCCGCGCCGCCGCCGCTTGAGCCGCGCCCTGCTCGATCCCAGGGTCTGGCTGCCCGCGGCGCTCGCGGCGCTGCTGCTCGGTTCGCGCGAGGCACTGCGGCCCGGCTCCCCGACCTCGCCGGCCGCCGCCGCGGCGGTCGAACTGCCGACGCCGAAACTCGTGCCCGCCGGGCCGCGCGACCAGGCCTACGACCTCGACGCCGCGCGCTCGAGCGTGCGTTTCCTCGTCGAAGGCGAGGGCAGGGAACTGCTCGCGACCTGCAGCGTCACGAGCGGCCGCCTCGACCTGCGCGCGGACGCGCCGTCGAGCACGATCGAACTGCAACTCGACCTCGGCTCGCTGGTGCCCGCGGCCGGCGACGGCACGGCCCTGCCCGAGGCGGAACTCCTGCACCTGCTCGGCGTGCACCGCGGCGTCGAGGTCAGCTACCGCGGCACGCTGACGAGCACCACCACCGCGCCGCTGCCCGGGCTCGTGCACCGCCTGTGGACCGGCTCGTTCCGGTTCGGCCACCGCGCCGTGCGCCAGCAGGTCGGCCTGTGGCAGGCTGCCCTGCCCGGGCAACCGCTGCGGCTGCAGGGCTACGGCACCGTGGTCGCAGACGACTACGGACTTCCCGTGCGCAGCTGGCTAGGGTTCGCACCGGAACGCCATGCCATCACCCTCGGACTCGACCTCGCCTGGCGGCGGCGACCGTCCCACTGATCGACCCCGGCGCGCGCTCGCGTTGCCGCGCCGTT
>VGXW01000442.1 GCA_016873195.1 Planctomycetota bacterium
CCCCGGCGCGGTGCTGCGCGGGGAAGTTCTCGACCAGCGAGATCGCGCGCCCGATGGCGCGCGCGTCGCCGGACCCGAGGTCCGGCAGCGGCTCGTCGGGGGTGGCCGTCGCGAAGTCGCAGCGCGACAGCATGTCGTCGATCATGCCCTGCAGGCCCATCGCGCGGCCGTCGTCCGGCGAGTAGATGCGGCCGATGCCGTAGCGGTGCAGCGCCTCGATCTCCTCCGGCAGGATCACGCCGCCGCCGCCGCCGAAGATCTTGACGTGCCCGGCGCCGCGGTCGCGCAGCATGTCGAACATGTAGCGGAAGAACTCGTTGTGGCCGCCCTGGTAGGACGTCACCGCGACGCCCTGCGCGTCCTCCTCGATCGCCGCCGACACGATCTCCGCGACCGAGCGGTTGTGGCCCAGGTGCACGACCTCGGCGCCGCTCTGCTGCGCGATGCGCCGGAAGATGTGGATCGAGGCGTCGTGGCCGTCGAACAGGCTCGTCGCGGTGACCAGCCGGATCTTGTGCCTGGGCTGGAACCCGGGCCGGCCGATCGCGGGCCAGGGGGCGGAGGCGGGTGAGGTCGGGGAGGCCGCGGTGGTCACGTGGGTCGTTCCGGCTGGCGACGAAGGCGGCCCATCTTAGCCAGCCCCGCGGCGGTCGCGAACGCTGCGATCCGCCGCCCGCGCGTCGGGCGTCACTCGGCCGCGGCTTCCTCGGCGGACAGCGGCGAGTAGTGCTGGGCGACGATCTTCCAGTCGTCGCTCATGCGGCACAGCGAGAACGTGCAGCGGCCGCCCTGCTCGAGGGCGCGGCCCTCGGGGTCGATCTGCGACAGTTTCCAACCGCCGGCGACGGTCGCGAACTGGTCCTCGAACACCTGGAACTCGAGGTCCTTGAGCTCCAGCTTGACCGACTCGAGGTAGCGGAATTCCTGGTCGAGCACCTCCTCGAACTCGCCCCACCCGCGATCGCGGCGGCCGGAGGCGTCGAGGTTCTGGAAGCGCTTGTCGGTCCAGAAGTGCGAGCGGAAGGTCTTCAGGTCGCGGCTGTTGAACGCCTGCCGCATGCTGCGGAAGAAGTCGTCCAGTTCCTTCAGGCTTTCGACGCTCATGAGAAAGGTCGTCCTTGCGGGGGCCCTTCCGGTGCCGGAGGGTGGGCGAGGGTGCTAGCGCTGGATGTGGCGGTAGAGAGGTTCCTTGTCCTTCTCGTACACCACCTTGCCGTTCACGATGGCGGTCGTGACGAAGGTCCTATAGTGCAACGGATCCCCGTCGAGAATCAAGACGTCCGCGTCCTTGCCGGGCTCGAGCGAGCCGATCCTGGCCTCGGCGCCGAGCATCCTGGCCGCGTCCAAGGTGATGGTGCGCAGAGCCTTGCGATTGTCCAGGCCGCCGCGCACCGCGAACGCCGCGTCGACGTGCGGCGTGTTGAGGTCCTGGCCCAGGATGCCTCCCGTGCCGACGCCGGCCCCGCCGAACATGCCGACCGGGCAGGTCACCGCGACGGGCACGCCCGCGGCGGCCAGGATCGCGGCCGACGCCCCGTTGCTGCCGGTGCGGTCCGGGTCGGCAGGGTCGGCCGGCAGGCGGTCGCGCGGGCTCAGCACGGCCATCGACCCGGTCGCGGCGATCTCGTCGGGCACGAGCCAGGCGCTGGTCGGCTTCTGCAGCACGACCCCCTTGCCGAACAGGCGGCTCACCTCGAGAGCCTGGCGGACGCTCTCCAGATCGCTGGCGCGGCCGCCGCCGCGGCGGCCGCCGCCGAACGGGCTGAAGCCGCCGCCACCGAGGCTGATCCACAGTCTCGACTGGCCGCGCAGCACCGCGACGACCTTCTCGGCCCCCTGCGGCATCTGCGGTTCCTTGGCGTTCGCATCGGCCGCCTTCTGCTTGGGGAACGCCTCGAGCGCCTGCAGGTACTCGCGCGCCTTCTTGACCGTGTCGGCGAGTTTGTCGCGGTCGGCCAGCGACAGCGGGACCGACATGCCGCAGACGCTGTCCTCTTGCAGCACCATGCCCTTCACGTCGCCGTAGGCGAGTTTGATCACCGCGTTGCTGCCGGACGGCAGGCTGCCGCCGCCGGGGCCGCCGGCGAGGAACGACGTGACGCCGGCGGCAAGTGCCTGCTTGATCTCCGGGTCGAACGGGTTCACCGAGTCGACGAAGGGCGAGCCGCGGCCGCCGCCCATGCCGTTGCCGAGCACGGCGACGAAGCCGGGACTCACGGTCCTGCCCTTGGCGTCGATCACCTTGGTGCCCTCGGGCAGGGGCAGGTTGTGGCCCACGGCCTCGATCTTGTCGTCCGCGAGCAGCACCGCAGCGCCCGTCAGGCGCTGGCCGGTGCCGAGGTAGACGTCCCCGCCGGTGATGGCGAGGTAGGCCTTCGGTTTCTTGTCGGCGGCCGGGGCGGGGGCCTCGGCCGGGGGCGGGGCCTGCTCGGGGGGAGCGTCGGGGCGCCGGCCGCGGCGGCCGCGTTCCTGGGCCGGCAGGTCGGCGACCGCCGTGGCGGCGAGCACGAGCACGAACAGGGCGTGGATGCGCATGGGGTGCCTCGGACCTCAGGGTTGCTGCGGGACTTCCTTGCCGCCGAGCCAGACGCCGGCGAGCACGGAGGTGGGCGACAACGGGTCGCCGCGGAACACCAGCAGGTCGGCGTTCTTGCCGACCTCGAGCGAACCCACCTGGGCCTCGATGCCGAGCGCCTTCGCCGGCACGAGCGTGACGCCGCGCAGCGCCACGTCGGCGGGCAGGCCGCAGCGCACGAGCTCCATGAGCCGGAAGAACAGGAGCCGCACGGTGCCGGGGTTGTCGCCGAGCACGAAGCCGACCTCGACGCCCGCCTCGTGCAGGCGCGCGGCCGGGTGGATCAGGTAGCGCGAGCGCGGCAGCGTGCTGAGGTCGGGCGGCAGCAGCACGGGGCACTTCAGCGCCGCGAACGGCTCGGCGAGCACGTCCACGGTGCCCGAGGTCGGGTCGTGGCGGGTCACCACGATCGCGCGCGGGAAGGTGATGCTGTCGGCGACGGCGTGCTGCCAGTGCAGCAGATCGGCGGCCGAGTCGATCTGCACGAGCGCGCGGCGTTTGCCCTCGAGCAGGTCGGCGACCACCTCGAGGTTGGGGTCCTTCGGCGGCTCGGGCTTCTTGGCCGGCTGCTGGGCGGGCGGCTGGCCCTGCGGGGGCTGGGGCGTCGGTTGCGGCGTCGGCGGCGGGTTCGGCGGCG
>VGXW01000443.1 GCA_016873195.1 Planctomycetota bacterium
GCCGCCGCCCTGCCGATCGGCAGCTTCGCCTGCACGGGCACCACGGTCTCCGCGCCCGCATCGCCGACCGCGAACAGCCCGCCGTCGACCGGCTCGCCACCGCGCGTGCCGTCGACGATCCACAACTGGAACCGGTGCTCGGCATCGCAAGGCGGCAGGCCGCGGAACGACAGGAAGCCGAGCTGCCGCTGCTGGCTCCACACGACTTCGCCCGCGACGGCGCCGGCGCGCGGGCTCGGGCCGGCTTTCCAGGGCAGGCGCACGAGCCCCGGATCGGCGGCGACCAGCCCCTGCTTGTCGAGCACCCGTGGCGCAGCCGGCGCACCGCCGTAGGCGATGGCGAGCCAGACGGCGAGGCAGGCGGCGAGCGCGGCGAAGAACCACGTCGCCGGCGTCGGCCCGCGGCGCACCAGCGCCAGCCCCGGTCGGTCGGGCGCCGCCGCCGCGGCGCGCTGCCGCCGTTCGGCGCAGAACGCGAGCCCCGCGGCGGCGAGCCGGACCGCGAGCGCGCGCGGCGGTGCTTCGGCGGTCGCGGCCGGCATCGTCGCGAGTGCAGCCGTCGCGAGCACGGCCGCATACTCCAGCGACGGCAACTGGCCCGAGCCGTCGTCCGCGACCGGGTGTTCGTGCGCGAAGACCACGGCTTCGGCGAGCGCCTCGAGCCTCGGGTCGTGGTGCTCCTTCATGGCTTGCCCCCCGATTCGGGCGCGACACCGAGCATCTCGCGCAGGCGGATCAGGCCGCGGCGCGCGTGGCTCTTCACGGTGCCGAGCGGGATGCCGATCGCGGTCGAGATCTCCTGGTGCGTGCGGCCGTGGCCGAGCGCAAGGTCGAGCACCTGCTGCTGCTCGGGGCGCAGCTGCGCCAGCACGTCCTTGGCGCGCTGCACCTCGTCGTGCAGTTCGGCGCGGTCGCGCGTGGCGGGTGCCGCGATCGTGCCCGCATCCTCGAGCAGTTCGGCGGCGGGCTGGCGGCCCTGGCGGCGCGCACGGTCGATCAGCCGGCGCCGCGCGATCGTCATCAGGAACGTGACCTCGCTGCCGGCCTGCGGGTCGTAGCGTTCGGCGTTCTTCCAGACCGCGACGAGAATGTCCTGGGTCGCGTCCTCGGCGTCCTCGGCCGAACGGCAGAACCGCCGCGCGAGGCCCCACACCACGTTGGAGTGGCGGCGCAGAAAGGAATCGACCGCCGCGGGGTCACCCGCGGCGATCCGTGGCAGCAGGAGATCGGTCATGCGCGGAGTGCTGCAGCGCATTACACGGGCTGCGGCGGGGCGCGGCAAGCCGCACGTGGTGGTCATCGCCGGTGGCCCTCGCTTGCGGTCAGTCCTGCGGCAGCAGCACCGCGTCGATCACGTGGATCACGCCGTTCTTCGCGACGACGTCGGCCGCGACGACGGTGGCGCCGCCGACCGTCAGCTGCTTCTTGTCGACGGCGAGCGACAGCGTGGTGCCGCCGATCGTCTTCGCCTCGCTCAGCTCGACGGCCTCGGTGGACATCACCTTGCCCGCGACGACGTGGTGCTTCAGGATCGCGGTCAGCCTGCCCTTGTTCGCGGGCTTCAGCAGGCCGGCGATCGTGTCCTTGCCGAGCCTGGCGAACGCCTCGTCGGTCGGCGCGAACACGGTGAACGGGCCCTTGCCGGACAGCGTGTCGGCGAGGCCGGCGGCCTTCACGGCGGCGACCAGCGTCTGGAACCGACCGGCCGCGGCGGCGATCTGCACGATGTTCTGCGGCTGCTGGTTGTCGCCGTCGTTCTGCGCGACGGTGGTGGAGGTGGCGCTGGCGACGGCCAGCAGGAGGGAGACGGGAAGGGAGCGGATCATGGATCCTGGTTCTGTGCCTGGTTGGTGGAAGGCGAGGGTGGTTCCCTCGACGCGCGCGCAGTTCGCCGGCGCCGCGGCGGCGGATGCAGGCGAACTGCGGGAACGCGCGAGGCTTGAGCCGGTGGCCGCCCACGGCGTAGAACATGCGCGTGACGAACGGCCCCTTCGCGGCGGGCCTGCTGCGCGCGTCGAGCCGCGCCCTTGCCTCGGCGGCGGTCGCGCACATCCGGCAACAGCATCCCGAACTGCTCGCGCGCGGCCTGCCGCCGAGCTTCGCGCAGCCGGTCGACGACGTCGAGGTGCGCCTGCTGCACCTCGCCGCGGCGGTCGCGTTCGATCGCCCGGCGCTGCTGTCGCACGCGCTGCGCTGGTACCGCGTGGCGCTGCACCATCGCGGCGTGCCCGACGACTACCTGGGCCAGAGCCTCGCTGCGTGCGAGCACGTGCTGGGCGCGGAACTGCCGGCCGGCGCAGCCGAACTCGTGCAGCGCTGCCTGCGCGCGGCGGTGGCCGACCTAGGCAGAGCACCGTTCGACGCGCCGGCCGAACTCGACCCGGCGGCGCCGCACGGCCAGCTCGCGGGGCGCTTCCTGCTGTGCGTGCTCGAGGGGCGCGGCGAGCACGCCGTCGACCTCGTGCGGCAGGCGCTCGCCGAAGGTCTGTCGATCGCTGAACTGCACGACGCGGTGCTGGTGCCGGTGCAGCGCGAGGCCGGGCGCATGTGGCTTCGCGCCGAGATCCCGATCGCCGACGAGCACTACGGCTCGGCGATCGTCGACCGCGTGCTGTGGCTGCTGCACGAAGGGCTGCCGCGGCCCGCGGCGACGGCTCCGGTCGCGCTGACGATGGCGGTCGGCGGCAACCTGCACGACCTCGGCGTGCGCATGGTCGCACAGCGGCTGCAGCTCGCGGGCTTCGCCGTGCACCACCTCGGCGCGAACATGCCGGCGGGCGACCTCGAGTGGGCGTTCACCGACCGGGCTGTCGACCTCGTCGCGCTGTCCGCGTCGATGGCGCTGCACCTGCCGGCGCTGGTCGCGACGATCCAGGAAGTGCGGCGCATCACGGGCGGCAAGGTGCCGGTGCTCGCCGGCGGCCCGCCGTTCGCCGTGGTGCCCGACCTCGGCGCGGTGGTCGGCGCCGACGGCGCTGCCAGCGACGCGGCGGGCGCGGTGGCCGAGGCGCAGCGGCTCACGCAGGGGTGAGCTGCCGCGGCCGCAGCCGACAGTGCGACACGGACCACTCGGTGCCGCCCGCGCAGCCCCGGAGTTCCGCGCAGGCGAGGAAGAACACGCGCCACAGGTTGCCCATCGCCCGGGCGCGCTCGCCGTAGGCCTGCCGCAGCACGGGCTCGAGGTCGCGGCGGGCCGTCGCTGCTGCGCGCG
>VGXW01000444.1 GCA_016873195.1 Planctomycetota bacterium
GTTTGTGCGGCAGCGTGACCTTGGCGATGCCGCGGCCGTTGGCGTCGGTCAGCACCGCGGACAGCCAGGCGCCGGTCTCGGAGAAGTTCGTGCGCGGCTGGTCGGGGGGCACGATCGCTCCGGCCGGCGGCTGCCCGAGGCCCCGCCACACGTAGATACCGAAGAGCTGTACTGACCCGACGTTGGTTTCCCAGCCGCCGGTGCCGAGGTCGAACGGCAGGCGCACCTGCGTCCCGTTCCTGGTCTGGCCCAGGAAGAAGTTGTCGCTGCCGGTCACGGTCTGCACGGCCAGCTGTTGTCCGACCTGCGCCTCCTGCTGTGCCTCCACCTGTTGTCCGGCTCGTGTCCGCCGCACGTTGCCGGCCTGCTGCACGCCGGGAAGGCCACTCCGGCGCGGGTCCATGCGCGCGTCGCTCGCCGGCTCGGACGCCGCCGGTCCACCCGGTCCACCGGTGATCGGCCCGCGGCCGCCAGCACCACCGCCGCGCGGCTCCGTGGCCCCCGCGGCGTGCTCAGCACGCCGTTCCTCGGCCAGCAGCGCTTCGCTGATCCGCTGGCTCCTGCCCTGGTAGCTCCAGGTGCAACTCGACACCGTGCGGAACGTCGTCTCGCGCCGGTCGCCGTAGAAGAAGCCGCCGATCGCCGGCGTGCCGTCGGGCCGCACCGCCAGCAGCGCCTCGTCGACCATCGCCAGCGCGACCTCGGCCGCGACCGGCCTGCCCTGCGGGTCCCTGGCCGTCACCGCCAGCTCGACCTCGGCGCCGGGTGCCGCGGTCACCGGCGCCTCGACTCCGATCTGCAGGTCGCGCAGCACCACGAACCCGCGTTCGGCCAGGTGCAGCTTGTTGCCGTCGACCATGCTGACGCCCAGCGCGAAGTTCGGCGCGTGCAGCGGCTGCAGCTCGATCGCCAGCTCGGACTCGCCGGCCGGGATCACCTTGGCCTCGTGCGCCAGCACCGAGTCGCCCTGCACCGCGACCAGCGCGAGCCGCGCCCCGGCGCGATTGACGACCCTGACGACCGCCTTGTCGCCGACCTTGTAGCTGTCGCGATCGCCGAGCAGGCGCAGCTTGATCTTGTCGTCGTCGCCCGAGACGAGCAGCTCGGCGTCGCCGCTCGTGACGTTGCCGAACCGGTCCTTGGCCTCGACGCGCACGCGGTGGCCGCCGCCCTGGTCGGCGCGCAGTTGCACGACGGCCTTGCCGTCGGCCCCGGTCCGCAGCGGTTTGCGCGCCACCTCGACCTCCACGGTGGTCAGGCTCTGCTGCACCGCCGGGTTCTTGTTGGCGGCGCGCTGCTCGAGGCGCAGCAGCACCGCGGTGGCCTCGCGCGCGAGCGGCTTGCCGCTGCGATCGCGGATCTCGACCGCGGCATCGATGACCTCGCCGGCCAGGTAGACCGGCCGCGCGGTCGAGACGCGCGGCTCGAACTCGGTGGTCACCACCGGCACCACGGTCTGCACGGCCGCGTTCTCGGCGACGATCTGCGCCGACAGCAGCGCCAGCGCCTCCTCGCCGAACTCGGTGGTCTCGAACGCGAACGCCACCTCGCCGGCGGCGTTGGTGGTGCCCTGCCGCTGCACCACGGCACCGTCCGGCAGCCTGAGCTGGTAGCGGATCTCCTTGCCGAACGCCGGCTCGCCGAAGAAGTAGCTGGCGACGAAGCGGCCCTGGATCCGGTCGCCGCGGAACACCACCGACTGCTCGCACTCGGCCCGCAGCTGCAGGCGCGGCCGTTCGTAGCGCGCCACGTCGAAGCTGCCGTGGAACACGAGGTCGTCGTGGCCGGCGCGGGTCACGCCGGCGCGCCAGGTGCCGAGGTCGGCGTCGGCCGGCAGGTCCACCTCGGCGGCGAAGGTGCCGAACGCGGTGAAGCGCAGCTCGCGCTGCAGCATCAACCGGCCCTCGGCGGAGTGCACCTGCAGCCGGTAGCCGTCGGCGGCCGGCAGCTTGTAGAGGCCGTTCTCGACCTCGCGCACCACGCCCTTCAGGTTGACGCGCTGGCCGGGCTGGTAGAGCGGGCGGTCGGTGAACAGGTAGCCCTTCGGCTGCAGGCCCTGCGCGAAGCCGAGCCCGGACAGGTCGACGGTGCCGGCGCCCGAGCCGCTGCCGTCGACGGCGAACACGCGCAGCCCGTCGAGGTTCTGCAGCTCCTTGCCGCGGTAGCGGTAGCTGCCGTCGGTGCCGGTGCTGCCCTCGGCGATCACCTTCTGGCCGTCGCTGACCAGCACTCGCACGCCGCCCTGCACGCGGTCGTCGCGCGTGTTCTGCGTGAACACGAACAGCTCGTGCCGGTTCGACTTGACGGTCATCGCGAGGTCGGAGACCAGCACCATCGTCGTGGCCTCCAGTTCGGCCTCGTCGACCTTGACCACGTAGGCGCCCGGCGTCGCGAACGGCAGCGGCACCTCGCGCCGCGTCTCGCGGTGGCGCGCGTAGTCGGGCACCGGGCTGTCGAAGGTCCGGTCGGCCTCGATCACCTCGATGTCGAGCTGCTGCACGTCGCCGGCCGAATGCGTGGCGCGGAAGTAGTCGAGCAGGTCGAGCCGGAACACGCGCACGCGCACCTTCTCGATGTTGCGCGAGGTCAGCACGAAGCAGGGCTTCTCGTCGGTGCGGAAGATGCGCTCGGTCTGCAGCTGCAGGCTCTTCTGCGTCAGGAGCGCGATGCGCTGCTGCGCGGGCCCGGCCCAGGCACCCCAGGTCACCGCCTTGTAGGCCTGCAGCGCCTTGTCGAAGTCGAACAGCTCCTTCTCGTAGAGCTCGCCGATGCCGTACTGCGCCTGCGAGCTGGCGTCCTTGCCCGGGTACTTGCCGACGCAGCGCGCGAACGCGTCCCTGGCCGCCTCGTGCTGCTGCTCCTGCCGCAGCATGTCGCCGAGCAGGAACAGGATCTGCGGGTTGCGTGCGTCGAGCGGGTAACTGCGCGCGAACTCGGCGAACTGCGCGCGCGCGGCCGCGAACTTCTCCTTGCCGGCCGCGTACGAGTTCCACGCGATCTGGTACTCGGCTTCGACGATGGCGCGCTGCACGCGCTCCCACTGGCCGTGCGACGGGCACTGCTTCAGGTAGTCGCGCCACGCGGCGATCGCCGCCTCGAGTTTGTCCTGGGCGGCCAGCACGTCGCCGATCATCGCCCGCGCCGTGGCCAGCTCGTGGAGCCCTGCATCGCCTTGCGTCGCGACGAACTGCTGCAGCGCGCGCAGC
>VGXW01000445.1 GCA_016873195.1 Planctomycetota bacterium
TGGTCCCGAACGGCGGCAGCGACAACCGCCGCATCGGCCGCTCGCCGGCCGCGTCGAACACGAGCAGTTCGCGTTCCCCGGGCAGCACGATCTGGTCGCCGACGACCGTGCCGCGGCCCCGGCCCGTGTTGCGCGGCGGGTTCCATTGCGGCAGTTCGCGGCACCACTTGACGAGCCCGCCGCGCAGCCCGATGCAGACGAGGTGCCGGTCGGACAGCACGAACAGGTCCCCGGTGGTCGCGCCGACGATGGTGCGCAGCTGGCCGTAGGGCGTGAAGCGCGTCAGCGAGCCGTCGAGCATCCAGACCACCTGGCCGGAGGCGCCGTCGAGGCACAGCAGCAAGTTGCCGTCGCACGGCGCGAAGACCACCAGGCCGTCGGCGGGCACGAGGTCGTTGGCGTGGAAACCCGGCAGCTCGGCCTGCGCGTACTGCTGGCCGCCGAACGGCCCGCCGTCGCCCGGCGGCCGCGACTTCGGGCGCGCGCGCGGGCGCAGCGGATCCTCCCGTTCGTAGCGGCGGATCCAGCGCAGTGCGCCGGTGAACGCGTCGACCGCGGCGAGGCAGCCGGCGTTGGTCAGCACGAACGCGACGCCGCCCTGCACGCAGACCGGGGCGCCCGGCGCCTTGAAGAACCGCGTGCCGCCCGCGTGCAGCGGCGTGTGCCACAGCGGCCGCCCGGTGCGGCGGTCGAGGCACTGCAGCGTGTAGGCGGACTTGCGCAGCGCGGGCAGCAGCAGCCGTTCGCCGAAGACCGCCGGCGCGGCGAGGAACGTCACGTCGCGCAGACCCTCGTCGCCGTCGAGCCACTGCGTCGACGACCAGGCGGGGGCGAGGTCGGCGCGGCGCAGCGCGAGCAGTTCGCTGGCCTTCAGCACCTCGGTGGACTGGGTGCCCGGACGCGGGTGGCCGACGACGAAGTAGCGGCGCTCCTCGTCGTCGACCGGGCGCAGCAGGGCGAAGTCGCTCGCGGCGATGCGCACGCGCGGGAAGGTCGCGTTCGGCGCGCCGGGGTCGATCGGGCCCTGGCTCTCGCGCAGCTGCAGCCCGCTCAGCGCGTCGGCCACGCGGAGCCGGTAGTGCTCGAGGAACACGACCTGTTGCGCCTCCGCGCCCACCGGTGCGGGGAACTGCACGTGCGTGCCCGGCCCGTAGCGGCCGGCGAACGGCATCGCGGTCGCCTGCCCGCTCTCGTTCCAGACCACCCCGTCGTTGTTGCCGGACTTCGGCTCGCGGTAGGGATCGGGATTGCGGAACCGGAACTGCCACAGCGGCACGAGGCGCTCGGTGGCGGGCGACAGCCAGCCGATCGCGGTTTCGGCGCGCGGCGGCGGCGCCACGGCCTGCAGTTCGCCGCCGAACGCGGCGCTCTGCGGCAGGTCCCGCACGGCCTGCAGTTCGCCGAGGATGCGCAGCGATTCGTCGGGGAAGGCCGCCGCCAGCTCGCGCACCGCGGCCTGCGCCGCCGTCGTCTCGCCGGCGAGGTGCAGGCACAGGGCGATCTTGAACCGGCACCAGACCTCGCTGATGCCGACCCGGCGCCGGTTGTCGACCGGATAGACCTCGACGAGGTCCCGCAGCACCTGCACGGCGCCGCGGAAGCGCCCCTCGTGCATGAAAAGGTCGGCGAGCGCGACCATCGCCTTGCCCGCGGCGACCGTCACGAAGTAGCGCCCGGCGACCTGCTCGAGCGCGGCGACCGAACCGTCGCGCAGGGCTTGCTCGAGCATCTCGCGCGCGGCGACCTCGTAGGAGGTGCGGTAGAGCTCGATGCCGACCTCCGGCAGCTGCGCGAGGATCTCGTGGCACAGGCGCCGCACCGGGCGGTAGAGGCGGCCGTCCGGCGAGAACACCGCCCGCGACGAATCGAGTTCGGCGAGGGTCTTCTTGCGTTCCGGCTTGGCGGGCGCCTTGTCGCCGGGCTTGTCCGCGGGTCCCTCCTCGGGCTGCGGCGCCGAGTCCACGAACTCGACCGTGCGGCCCTCGACGACGTCCTGCAGCACGGTGATCGCCGCGTCGTACTTCTGCTGCGCGAGCAGGTCCTGGGCCCGGCGCAGGTAGCCGTCGAGGTTGGGGTTCTCGAACAGTTCGACCGCGACGCCCGGGTCGTCCTCGCCGCGCGGCAGCGGCGCCATGCCGCCGATCGGTGCGACGACGCGCACTTGCTGGGCAGTTCCCCCGCTGCACAGCAGCGCGGCAGCCAGGGCGGAGGCAACGACGTGGCAACGCACGGGGTACGGTCGGCGACGCCACCGGCGGCACGGGGACGGCCGCCGGCGTTCGTCCGAGGTTCTGTTCGACAGGGGGACCAGGACGCCGAACACGCTTCGAACGTCCTCGCCCCCCGGAGGGATCAGGCAGAATCTACGGCACGAGCGGGAACGCAGCGAGCCCCTGGCGCCGCCGGCGGACGGCCCACGGCCGAAGGGAACCCGCGCCCCGCGCGTCGTGGTGCCGCCCCGCGCCCGGCGCCCTGTGCCGCGGGGGCGCCGGTTCCCTAGACTCTCCGACCCGCGATGGACCCCAAGACCCCGCTGCGCCTCCTGCTGCTCACGAGCCTGCTCGCCGCCGCCGCCGGCCAGGACTGGACCGACGACCAGCTGATCGAGCACGGCAAGGGCTTCCAGACCGAGTTGCTGGCGGCGCGCCTGCAGACGATCGGCGAACTGCTGCCCGACCGCGCCGCGCTGTTCTCGGCGCTGGTCGCGCGCGTGCACGGCGACCACCGCGAGTACCTGCTGAAGGTCGACCGGCTGCTCGACGAACTCGCCGACGAACGCTGGCAGACGCGCGAGGCGGCCGAGCGCACCCTGATCGAGATCGGCAGCCGCGCGCGCACGCTGATCGAACAGCGGCGGCAGCAGCCGCGCGTGCTCGAGCAGGGTTTCCGCTGCGCGCGCATCCTCGAGGCCCTGAACCAGAAGAGCCCCGACCAGGAGGCCCGCGAGCTGAAGCTGATGCGCGGCCTCGTCGCGACCGCGCTCTACCTCGACCCGGACCCGCGCCTGCTGCGCGCGCTGCGCAGCGCGCTCGGCCACACCGACGCGTCGGTCGTCGAGGCCGCGATCCGCGCGCTCGGCAAGCACGGCGGCGACACGGAGGCCGAGGCGATCGAGCAGCAGATGGCGTGGAAGGGCGGCGCCTACCGCCTGCCGTGCGCGGCGGCGCTCGGCCGCATGCGCGGCGACAAGGCGATCGCCCC
>VGXW01000446.1 GCA_016873195.1 Planctomycetota bacterium
AGCGCGGCGAGGTGGCGCACGAGTTCCGCGACGTCGGCCGCTTCGCCTTCGACGAGCCAGGTGCGCTCGGCGAACTCCGTCGACGGCGGGCCCCGCTGCGGCTCCACACCGGGTGCGTCCGCCTGCCGGCGCTCCCCGCCCCCCGGGGGGCGCGACACCGCGCCCGGCTTCTCGCCGGCATCGGTGCGCTCGGCAGTCGGCCCGGCGGCACCCTCGCGCGCGGGCGGCCGAGCGGTCGACTCGAGCTCCTCGAACTGCAGGCGGATGCCGGGCACCGCGAACCTGCCCATGCCCAGGGCCACGAGGTTCTCTGCCACGCGGTCCCGGGGCGCGCCGCGCGCGGCATCTGCCTCGGCCGGCGGCAGCAGGGCGGGGAACTGCGCGCGGCAGAACCTCTCGAGGGCTTCGGCGACCGGCGGCAGGCCTGCGCCGGAAGTCCGATCCGGCCCGCGCTGCCCTGCGACGTCCGGCAGGTTCTTGCTGGCCTCGCCGGTCGGGCCCACGCCCGCCGTCACCACGATCATGGGCAGCGGGGCCACCGCGGCGCCACCGGCCGCGCCGCCGCGTCCGCGCCGGGCGCCCACGGGACCGCCTGCCGGTCCACCTCCGGCACCGGCCGCAGGAGCGCTGGGGCGCCGTTCCTTGTCGCCATCGGCCAGTCCACGCAGAGGCGACGACGGTGCGCCAACCTCCGCGGCCCCCGCCGGAGCCGGGGCAGGTGCCGTGGGTGCGGGCGCCGCCGGTGCGCCACCCGATGGGGCCGGCACCGCAGCCCGCTCGTCGGCCCCTCGTCCTGGCTCCGCGCGCTCGGGTGTGCCCGCGACGATTGCCGGCGGCGGGACGGCCTCGGCCCTGTCCTTCGCGTCCGCGGCCGGCGGGCGGCCCGGGTCGACCGCGGCCTTCGCCAGGCGGTCGGCAGCCGCCGGCGGCGGCACCTCGGCCTTGAGCTCGCCGGGCGGCGGAACGCCGAGGTCGCCGAAGGTCAGGCCCGGCTGGCCCGCGTCGCGCGCCGGCTGCGTTTCGCCCGGCTTCGCCGGCTGCTCCGCCTGCTCCTCTGCCTTCTGCGGCACGGTGCCGAAGGACACTTCCGGCCTGCCCTCCTGCTCGGCTGCCGCGGTCGCGGGTGGCGGTGCGGCGGGCGCAGCGGCCGCGCCGGCACCGCCGCCCTGGCTCGCCTTCGCCTTCGCCTGCTCCGGCGCCGGCTCGCCCTGCCTCTCGACCGAAGCGGTGCGCACCGTGTCCTCGCCGTGCTTGCGCACGCGGAAGGAATCGAGCCACACGGCGAACCCCAGCAGCACGGCGGCGGCGGCGAGCGTCCACAGCCACGGCCCGAGGCGCCGCGGGGCCGGCTGCGGCGCCGTGCCCGCGCTGCTGGCGATCGCCGCGAGCACGCGGTCCGCGAGGTCGACCCTGGCCGTCCCGGCGCAGAGCGCCGCGCGCACCGCCGCGACCGTGCGCTCGTAGTCCTCGAGATCCTGCCGCAACCGCGGGTTCACGCGCAGTTCCGCGACGAACCGTTCGCGCTCGCGCGCGGTCAGGGTGCCGTCGACCCAGTCGGCGAGCCGCGAATCGGGTTCGCGCGGCGGTCCCGCGGGCGACAACCCGTCGTCGTGCGCGGCGCCGTTCATCGCGCGAACTCCTGCAGCATCTGCTGCAGCAACACCCGGCCGCGGTGGATGCGCGACCGCACGGTGCCGGCCGGCAGGTCGAGCACCACGGCGATCTCCTCGTAGGACAACGACTCCATGTCGCGCAGCACGACGGCGGCGCGGAACTCGTCGGGCAGCTTGCGCACGCAGTCGCGCACGGCCGCGAGGAACTCCTGCTGGTGCGCGCGCTCGCCCGGGTCCAGTTCGCGGCCGACCGGATCGTGGTAGAGGTCGTCGGTCCCCGCGACCGGCGCGTCGATCGACAGGGTGCGGCGGTCGCGCTTCTGCGCGCGGCGGCGCCGGTGCTCGCTGATCGCGACGTTCATCGCGATCGTGTGCAGCCAGGTGGCGAAGCGCACCTGGCCGTCGAACGACGGCAGGCCCCGGTGCACGCGCAGGAACACCTCCTGGCAGAGGTCCTCGGCCATCGCCCGATCGCAGCGCAGCACGGTGTTCATCACGCGCATCACCCGGTCCTGGAACATCTCGACCAGGGTGCGGAAGGCATCGAGGTCGCCGCTCTGCGCGCGGCGCATCGGCTCGCGCGCCGGATCGACCTCGCCGGTCCCGGCCGAGCCCGCACCGTCCACGGCTGCCCGCAGGCGGGCCGGAGGCGACACGGCAGCGGCGAACAGACGCGCCGGGCCGGGCGGGGTTCCCTCGGCAACGGGCTTTTTCTCGGCGGTCACGGGGGGGCGGAACGGCGCCTTGGCGCCGCGGGTTCGATGAGGCACTGGCAGCGGCCCCGGCGCAGGATACCGTCGCCGGTGCCGCGCCGCGACCGACCAGGACGAACGCGCCGGCACAACCTTCCATGGCAGCCACGATCTTCACGTTCCCCTGCCCGTGCTGCGGCAAGATGGTCGAAGTCGACGTCCGCAGCGGCAAGGCGCGCGCCGTGCGGGCCGACGAAGCCAGGGGGGCCGCGGACCTCGACCAGTTGCTGAAGGCCCACGGCCGCGAGGGCGAACGGCTCGGCAACCTGTTCGACTCCGCGAAGGCCGACCAGCGATCCGAGAAGGAGATCCTCGAAACGAAACTGGCCCGCGCCAAGGAGGAGGCCAGGAAGGACAAGGACACGGGCCGGCCGCCCAGCCCGTTCGACCTGGATTGAGACGGCCGCCGCGGCGGCGCGCCGGACGACCGCGCTAGCGGCCGAAGCCGAACAGGGTGCCCAACTGGTAGACGGCAACCGCCGCGCACCACGCCAGCGCGGTCATGTAGACGAACGTGAAGGCCGGCCAGCGCCAGGAGTGCGTCTCGCGGCGGATCGCGGCCAGCGTCGAGGCGCACTGGCTGCACAGCGCGAAGAAGGCCATCGCGGCCAGCGCGACGAGCCCGTCCATCGCCGGCTTGCCGTCCGGCCCGCGCGCCGAGCGCAGCGCGTCGCGCAGGCGCACCACCGATTCCGCACCGGCGTCGTCCGAGGCCTCGACCTCGCCGAGGCTGTGCAGCGTGCCGAGCGTCGGCACGACGAGTTCGCGCGCGGGGAACGCCGCGAGCACGCCGACCGTGAGCCGCCAGTCGAAGCCGGCCAGG
>VGXW01000447.1 GCA_016873195.1 Planctomycetota bacterium
GATGCGGCGCCACGCCGGCGTGAGCATGCCGCTGGCGGTCGTCGCCCGCGGCCGGCCGGCCCGGTCGCCGTCCCGCGACGGTGGCCGGGCCGCGCCGCGTACGGGCTCGACGCACTACCCCTCCGCGTAGCTGCCCATCAGGTAGCGCGGTTCGAGCTCGTCCGGCGCGCAGGGCCGGAGCGGCAGGCGCGGCGCGAACAGCGCGCTGGCGTCGAGTGCCGCCGGCACCACCACCGCCGCGCCGCGGTCGCCGGCGGTCGTGCCGAGCCGGGCCGCGAGCTCCCGCGGCGCGATGACCAGGTCGCCGGCGGCGAGATCCCCGATCACCTCGTGCCATGGCGCCGCGCGCGGCGGCACTAGGTGGCGCAGGCCGGCACCGTCGTGGCGCAGCGTGCCGCAGTGCAGGTGGCCGCGCCGGGCGTCGAGCAGCGGCCGCAGCCGCTGCGGGGCCGGTGCCGGCGCCGCTGCGCTGGCGAGCAGCAGCAGGCTGTCGCAGGCCAGCACCGTGGCGCCGCCGAAGTGCTGCAGGAACCGCGCGAACGTCACGGCGACGCGCAGGCCGGTGTAGGAGCCGGGCCCGAGGTCGAGGCGCAGTTCGCGCAGCGCCGCGGGGGCGACACCGTGGGCGCGGCAGAGGCCGTCCGCGAGCATCGCGAGGTCGCCGCGCTGGCCGTGCGGGGAGCGCGCGACGAACACGCCGGCGGCGGTGCGCAGCGCGCCGGAGAACGGCACGTCGCCGCACAGGTTGCTGCCGCACAGCGCGAGCGCCGGGGACGCCGCCGTCACCGGCCGAGCTCCGCGGCGACCACGTCGGCGAGTTCGCGGCACAGGCGCGCGGTCAGCGCCGCGTCGGCCGCCTCGATCATGACGCGGCACTTCGGCTCGGTGCCCGAGTAGCGCAGCAACAGCCGGCCGTCGCCGCCGAGCCGGCGTTCGACCTCGGCGACCTTCGCCGCGATCGCCGGGACCGTCTCGAG
Organism: Planctomycetota bacterium; assembly: GCA_016873195.1. GTDB lineage: Bacteria > Planctomycetota > UBA1135 > UBA1135 > UBA2386 > VGXW01. Next base: position 978 of record VGXW01000447.1, read on the forward strand.
CTGCGGCTTGCGCAGCACCGGCACGTTGACGAGCTGCTGCGGGTAGCGGTGGAACGCCGCGAACATCGCCGCCATGCCGCGCTCGCGCCGGCCGGGCAGCGCGAGCAGCCGCAGCGCCGTGTAGAGGCCGTCGCCGATCAGGCCGTGGTCGGCGAACAGCACGTGCCCCGACTGCTCGCCGCCGACCGCGCCGCCGAGTTCGCGCATCGCGAGGAAGACGTTGCGGTCGCCGACCGGCGTCGTGTGCACGGCCACGCCGGCCGCGCCGAGCGCCTTGTGCAGGCCGAGGTTGCTCATCACCGTCGCGACGACCGTCGCGCGCGGCAGCCGCCCCGCGCGGTGCAGGTGCAGGCCGAACAGGGTCAGCACGTCGTCGCCGTCGCGCACGGCGCCGGCCTCGTCGACGAAGATGCCGCGGTCGCCGTCGCCGTCCAGGCAGACGCCGAAGCAGGCGCCGTGCTCGCGCACCGCCGCGGCGAGGCGCTCGGGGTGCAGGGCGCCGACGCCGTCGTTGATGTTGAACCCGTCCGGCGCGCACGCGACCTCGACGACCTCGGCGCCGAAACCGCGCAGCACCGCGGGGGCCAGCGCCGAACCGCCGCCGTTCGCCGCGTCGATGCAGATCCGGGCGCCCGACAGGTCGAGGTCGGCGAAGTGCTGGGCGAGCCAGGTCTCGTAGCGGCGCAGCAGGCCGCTGCGGTCGCGGCAGCGGGCCGGGCGCGGTTCCGCCGGGCGCAGTTCGACGGCCAGCGACGCGATCGTCGCCTCGTCCTCGTCGCGCAGCTTGGTGCCGTCGTGCGCGAAGATCTTGACGCCGTTGTCGTGCGCCGGGTTGTGCGACGCGCTGATCATGATGCCGGCGTCGACGGGCTCGGTGCGGGCCAGGAACGCGAGCGCGGGGGTCGTGCACAGGCCGACGTCGCCGATCGCGACGTCGGCCGCGGCGAGGCCCTGCGCGAGCGCCTCGAGGATCCACGGCGCCGAGTCGCGCCCGTCGCTGCCGACCAGCACGCGCTTGTGGTCGCCGCCGCCGCGCTGCAGCAGCACGCCGAGCGCCGCGCCGACCCGCCGCAGGGTCTCGGGGTCCATCGGCGCCTCGCCCGCGCGGGCGCGCAGGCCGTCGGTGCCGAACTGCGGCGGCTGGATCGCGGTCATGGTCGCCGGCGCAGGGTCACGGACACGGGTTGGGCCAGTTCGCACTCGGTGCGGTCGACGCTCGCCTGCAGCGGGCCGCGCAGCACGAGGCGCGCTTCGCGCACGATCTCCGGCCCGTAGGTGCCGCCGGGTCCCGGCGGCGGGATCCACACGTCGAGGCGCAGGTGCGCGCCCGCCCAGTCGGCGAGCTTCTGCCGGTCGGCATCTTCGCTGAGGTTGACCAGCGTCGACTGCAGCTGGCCGCCGGCCTTGACGCGCACGCGCTGCACGCGGTTCTCCGGCGCGTAGAGGCCGCGCATCTCCTCCGGCAACGCGAGGTCGTCGACGCGCAGCGGCACGTCGAACTCGAACAACAGCGTGTTCGGCAGCACCTGGATGGTCAACGAGGGCGTCGGCACGATGCGCAGGCCCAGCGCCGGCGGCGCCGTCAGCTCGAGGATCGCGGTCAGGTAGCGCTCGTTGGCGGTCGTGCGCAGGCGCGCGAGCAGCGGCTTCTGGCCCTTGGCGGGGAACTGCGCGAGGCTGCTCGCGGGCCCGAGCAGCAGCGGCTTCTCCGGCGTGAACACGGCGGTCTCGCGACGCAGGCGGTTGCCGAGTTGCTCGTCGACGAGCAGGTCGACCTGCTCCAGGTCGAGGTGCAGCGGGCGGTCGACGAGCTTCTCGACCACGAGCGAGACGCGCTCCGGTTCCATCCGTATCCGCACCTCGTCGGGCGCCTGGAAGTTGCGCTGGATGTCGGCGACCGAGAACTCGACGCGCTTGCGGTTCGTCCAGTCGAGCGACAGGAAACCCGGCACCTGCAGGTCCAGCGCGCCCTTCTCGAGCGGATCGACCAGGTGACGCGGGCCGGCGAAGAACAGGCGGACGTCCTGGATCGCGCGGTCGCCGTCGAAGAACTGCTGGCCGACCACCTGGTCGGTGGGCAGCAGCACGGCGAGGCGCGACACGAGGCCCGTGCCGGCACCGCGCTCGGGGCCGACCCACTCGAGCCGCAGCGTGCGATCGACGTCGCGCGTGATCTGCCGGTCGAGCCAGTACCACAGCCCGATCGC
>VGXW01000448.1 GCA_016873195.1 Planctomycetota bacterium
CTTTCCGGTGGTGCCTCCGGACTGCCCGTCCCATCATCGGCGCATGCCGCGCTTCTCCCTCGGCCACCTGCGCCGCCCGTTCCTGCTCCTGCTCGGCCTCGCCGCGATGGCCGGCCTGCTCGCCTGGCTGATGGGCGCCTTCCACGCCCGCGTGCCCGCGGGCCCGCCCGTCCAGCACGAGGCCCAGGCCCCCGCCGGGCCGCGCCATCTCGTGCAGTCCGTGCGCACCTTGCGCACCGAGACCGCGGTCGGCACCGTGCGCGCCGTGCGCGAAGCGCTGGTCGCCTCGCGCATCCTCGGCCGCGTGAAGACCCTCGCCATCACGCGCGCGGGCCAGCCCGTGCAGCAGGGCGAACTGCTCGCCGAGCTCGACGCCAGCGACCTGCAGGCCGCGGCCCAGCAGGCGCGCGCCGCGCTCGACGCGGCGAAGACCCGGCGCGACCAGACGAAGCTCGACTTCGAACGCAGCCAGACGCTCGCGCAGCAGGGCATCGCCGCGCCCGCGAAGCTCGACGCCGACCGCGCCGCCTTCGAGGCCGCCACCGCCGAGGTCGCGCGCGCCGAACAGGCGGTCGCCGGCGCCGACAGCATGCTCGGCTTCGCCACCATCACCGCCCCGCTCGGCGGCATCGTCGTCGACAAGCAGGTGAACCAGGGCGACGTCGTGGCGCCGGGCCAGCCCATCTGCACGATCTACGACCCCACCCAGCTGCAGCTCGTCGCCACCGTGCGCGAGGAACTCGCCGGCAAGCTGCGCATCGGCCAGGCCGTCGAGGTCACGCTCGAGGCGCTGGGCAAGAGCTGCCAGGGCGTGGTCGCCGAGATCGTGCCCGCCGCACAGGCCGTCAGCCGCGCGTTCGAGGTCAAGGTCACCGGCCCCTGCCAGCCCGGCATCGTCACCGGCATGTTCGGCCGCCTGCACGTGCCGGTCGGCGAGGTCGAGGAACTGCGCGTGCCCAGGGCCGCGATCGCGAGCGCGGGCCAGCTCGACTTCGTGCACGTGGTCGCCGCGGACGGTGCCATGGTGCGCCGCTTCGTGCGGCTCGGCCGCGCTGCCGGCGACGACGTGCAGGTGCTCAGCGGCCTCGCGGCCGGCGAGACGGTGCTCGGCAACGCGGTGCGGTGAACCATGGCCGAGACCAAGAGCCTGACGCAGCGGCTCGTCGAGGTGTTCCTGACCGGCAACCTCGCCCCGCTGCTCCTGCTGCTGTCGCTGGTCGCCGGCTCGGTGTCGCTGCTCGTCACGCCGCGCGAAGAGGACCCGCAGATCGTCGTGCCGATGGCCGAGGTCGTCGTCGACGCGCCGGGCGCCTCCGCCGAGGAGGTCGAGCGACAGATCACGATCCCCGTCGAACGCATCGTGCAGGGTCTCTCCGGCATCGAGAACGTCTACTCGATGAGCCGCCGCGGCCAGGCGGTCGTCACCGCGCGCTTCTTCGTCGGCGAGGACGTCGAGGACAGCCTCGTCAAGCTGCAGAGCGCCCTGCAGCAGCACGCGGACGAGGTCCCGCCGCAGGTGCGCGGCTGGCGCGTCGAACCGGTGTCGATCGACGACGTGCCGATCCTCGCGATCACGCTGCACAGCCGGACGCAGGACGACCACGGCCTGCGCCGCATCGGCGAGGAGCTGCTCGCGCGGCTGCAGCAGGTGCGCGACGCGGGCCCGGCCACGATCCACGGCGGCCGGCCGCGCAGGGTCACCGTGACCGTCGACGGCACGGCGCTCGCGAGCCGCAACCTGTCGTTCGCCGCGGTCGAGTCGGCGCTCGCGGCGGTGACCACCGCGACGACCGCGGGCACGGGCCAGCGCGGCGACCGCACGATCACCGTCGAAGCGAAAGCCGCCGCACCCGACGCCGAGGCGCTGCGCGAGGTGGTGCTCGGCACGTTCGTGGGCCAGCCCGTGCTGCTCGGCGAGGTCGCCAGCGTCGCCGACGGGCCGGCGGAGCCCGCGTCCTACGTGTTCCTGCATCCGGGGGCCGCGCGCGGTGCCGCCGCGGCACCCGCCGAGAACGCCGTCACCATCGCCGTCGCCAAGCGCCGCGGCGCCAACGCGGTCGGCGTCGCGGAGCAGCTGCAGGAACGGCTGCACGCGCTGCGCAGCGACCTGCTGCCCGACGACGTGTCGTGGACGATCACGCGCGACTCGGGCCACACCGCCGACGGCAAGGTCGACGAGTTGCTGGAGGGCCTGTGGGTCGCGATCGCGATCGTCGTCGTGCTGATCACGATGATGCTCGGCTGGCGCGAGGCCGTCGTCGTGGCACTCGCCGTGCCGATCACGTTCGGCCTCACGCTGCTGGTCAACCACCTGTTCGGCTACACCATCAACCGCGTCACGCTGTTCGCGCTGATCCTGTCGCTCGGCCTCGTCGTCGACGACCCGATCGTCGACGTCGAGAACATCCACCGGCACCTGCTGCGGCGCGACCGGAGCCCGCTGCAGGCCGTGCTCGACGCGGTCGACGAGGTGCGGCCGCCGGTGATCGTCGCCACGCTGGCGGTGGTCCTGAGCTTCCTGCCGCTGTTCTTCATCACCGGCATGATGGGCCCCTACATGCGGCCGATGGCGCTCAACGTGCCGATCGCGATGCTGATGAGCATGGTGGTCGCGTTCACGCTGACGCCGTGGATGTCGCACCTGGCGCTGAAGAAGCTGGCGCAGGCGCCCGCGGGCGGCCACGGCGGCCACGGGCACGGGGACCACGACGAGCAGGACACCTTCGTGCACCGCGCCTACGCGGCGATCGTGCGCCCGCTGCTGCAGCGGCCGCTGTGGCGCTGGGCCGCGTTCGGCGGCACCGCGGTGCTGTTCGCGGGCGCGCTGTCGCTCGGTGCGCTGCGCGCCGTGCCGCTCAAGATGCTGCCGTTCGACAACAAGACCGAACTGCAGGTGCTGGTCGACCTCGACGAAGGCACGAGCCTCGAGCGCACCGCCGCCCTCGTGTCGGACCTCGCCGAGCGCGTGCGCGGCCTGCCCGAGGTCACCGAGGTCACCAGCTACGCGGGCGCGCCGTCGCCGATGGACTTCAACGGCCTCGTGCGCAAGTACTACCTGCGGCACGCGCCCGAACTCGGCGAACTGCGCGTGGGGCTGCTGCCCAAACACGATCGCGCGCACCAGAGCCACCAGATCGCGCTGCGCGTGCGCGAACTGCTGGGGCCGGCCGCCGCCG
>VGXW01000449.1 GCA_016873195.1 Planctomycetota bacterium
ACCTCCCCCGGCACGACGCGCGAGGACTGCCTGCCGATCCTCTCCCGCGGCGGGCTCGTCGCCGGCACCGACTACTTCCTGGCGTTCAGCCCCGAGCGCGAGGATCCGGGCCGCAAGGACCACAGCACGCAGACGATCCCGAAGCTGGTCGGCGGCTGCGACCCCGACAGCGGCCGGCTCGCGACGATGCTCTACAGCGCCGCGATCCACCAGGTGACCCAGGTCGACACGGCCGAGATCGCCGAGGCAGCGAAGCTGCTCGAGAACATCTACCGCTGCATCAACATCGCGCTCGTCAACGAGCTGAAACCGGTGCTCGCCGCGATGGGCATCGACATCTGGAAGGTCATCGAGGCCGCGAAGACGAAGCCGTTCGGGTTCCAGGCCTTCTACCCGGGCCCGGGCCTCGGCGGGCACTGCATCCCGATCGACCCGTTCTACCTGACGTGGAAGGCGCGCGAATACGGGCACCACACGCGCTTCATCGAACTCGCAGGCGAGATCAACAACTCGATGCCGCACTACGTCGTGCACAGGGCGATCGAGGGCCTCAACGAGTGCGGCAAACCGATGCGCGGCGCCAAGGTCCTCGTGATCGGGCTCGCCTACAAGCCCGACGTCGACGACGTGCGCGAGACGCCGGCCGCCGAGGTCATCAAGCTCCTGTTCGAGAACGGCGCCGACGTGAGCTACCACGACCCGCTGGTGCCGCTGTTCGCGGGCATGCGCAAGTACATGGAGTACCGCATGCACTCCGTGCCGCTCACGAAGGAGACGCTGCGGAACGCCGACTGCGTGCTGATCGTGACGAACCACGCGGTGATCGAACCCAAGGTGATCGCCGACAACAGCAAGCTCGTCGTCGACTCGCGCAACGCGATGGCGCCGCACCTGCCGATCGCCGGCAAGTACGTGCAGGCCTGAGGTCCGCGGCGCCGCGGCGCGGCGCTGGCGGAACCTGACCTCGGTCCACGGCGCGGCGACGAAGCCGCGCCGGGCCGCGCGCACGCAGCGGCACGCAGCGGCCGCGCATCCCGCCGGCCCGCCGCGCCTGACCGCGCCCTTGCTGTTCCCCCGCGGTAGCAGATTCGCGGCCCACTGTCCGCGAAATGCGCCGCCGGCGCGTCTGGCCCCGTCCTTGCATGGTCGCGTGCGTCACCCTCTCCCACGCGAAAGGCACTCGCACCATGAAGATTCACGGCCTGTTCGCGTTCGGTTGCGTCGTCACCCTGTCGCTGCCCGGCCCCTGCTTCGCGCACGGCGGTCAGTACCGCGGCCCCGGCGACATCACTCCCCCCGGCCCCGGCAACCGGGATCCCGGCAGCAAGCCGCCCGCGGCGCCGCGCACGGGAACCGGTCCGGCCGACCCCCGCGCCCCGACCCCCCCGGGCGGCATTCCGGTTTCGCCACCGCCCACCGGCAACCCGCGGGCACCCGGCGGCGGGCGCCCGGTGCCCGGGCAGACCGGCAACCGCGGCATCGAGCTCGTCGACAACTTCACGAGCCCCGATTACTGGTGGGAGTTCAACAAGGACCCCTACCTGCGGCTCGAGAGCTCCCTGTACCGGGACGGGCCGGTGACCGGCAGCGCCGACATCTGGCTCGGCCACGGGCTGCGCCGGAGCGACGCGCGGGACAGCATCGCGCCGACTCGCGCGGTGATCGTCAGCGACGTGCTGCCGGCGCTGAAGAAGGCGATCGACTCGACCGAGAACCGCGACATCGCCTCGTCCTGCATGATCGCGATGGCCAAAGCCGGCACCGACCACCCGACCTTCCGCCTGATCGACGTGTTCCAGCCGCGGCTGCGGCGCGACGACCAGGAAGTGCGCGAGATCGCGGCCCTGGCGCTCGGCATCGCTGGCATCGCCGGCGAGGCGGAGTTCCGCCTGCTGCGCTCGCTCGTGGCCGACGACGCGGCCGGCCGCGCGGCCTGCGGCCGGGCCGAGGTCGACGAGCGCACGCGTGCGTTCGCCACCTACGGCCTCGGCCTGCTGGTGTCCCGCGGCGCCGACGTCGCGCTGAAGCGCCTCGTGCTCGAGGCCGTGCGGCCGCTGCTCGACGATCCCCGCGTGCGCCGCGAAGTCGCCGTCGCCGCGATCTCGACGCTCGGCCTGCTGGGCGCCGATCCATCGTTGCCGGGCGCGGTGGCGCTGGTCGACGAGACGCTGCAGTGCCTCGAACGGTACTACCGCCGCGACCTCGGTTCCGGCGACCATCTCGTGCAGGCGCACTGCCCGACCGCCATCGCCAGGCTGATCGGCCCGGACGACCCGCGCGCCGGCCGCTACCGGGACTTGTTCGCGGGCGATCTCGCCGGCGAGGACAAGAACGCGCGCAGGAGCAACGACCTGGCGCGGTCGTGCGCGATCGCGCTGGGTCGGCTCTGCCGGCCACACGACGCCGTGGCCCCGGCAACCAGCCCCGACGCGGCGTACAGCAAGCTGCTGCTCGACACCTGCCGCCAGCACAAGGACGAGCAGACCCGCGCCTTCGCGCTGATGGCGCTCGGCAGCATCGGCGGCCGCCACAACCGCGACGCGCTCTTGCGTGAACTCGACAAGGGCCGGTCGCTGCAGAAGCCGTGGGCGGCGATGGCGCTCGGTGTGCTGGCCTTCCGCGACCGGGAGGCGCGCGCGGCGGATCGTTCGGGCGACGCGCCCGACGTGCTGATCGGCGACTCGCTGCTGCACGAGTTCAGGGCCTGCAAGGACCCGGCCCAGCGCGGCGCCTACGCGATCGCGCTCGGCCTCTGCGGGGCCAGAGGTGCCGGCGACGAACTGCGCGCCGCGCTGCTCGAGAACACGCACCAGGAGGCCCTGGCCGGGCACCTGTGCATCGGGCTGGCGCTGCTCGACGATCGCCGCTCCGCCGAGGACATTCGCCGCATCGCGCTGGGCTCGGGCCGCAAGCCGGACCTGCTGCGGCAGGCGGCCGTGGCGCTCGGCAAACTCGGCGACAAGGAGGCCGCCGAGACCCTGCACCGGCTGCTCGCGGCGAACGACACGAACCTCGCGAAGCTCGCGGCGATCGCCGGGGCGCTCGGCTTCATCGGCGACCGCCGGTCGATCGCGCCGCTCGTGTCGATGCTGTTCGACCGCGACCTCGGCGACCTCTCGCGCGCGTTCGCCGCGGTGGCGCTCGGCGGCATCGCCGACACCGAGCCGCTGC
>VGXW01000450.1 GCA_016873195.1 Planctomycetota bacterium
GCGGACGGCATGGTGGTCCTGCCGCACGTCCAACTGCATATGCCCGTGCCGGGCGAGGCTGCGCCGAGCTGGTCGTGCTTTGTCTACGTCGATCCGAACCGAGCCCCGGATGTCCCCCGCCGCGTGACCTGGGCCGAACTGCACGCCCCCGAGCCCGTACGCATCGTCCTTCCTCGCGGCGGCACGGTGCTCGCCGTCTGCCGCGATGCCGACGGCCAACCGGTCAATCCAAACCTGCTGCTCGAACAGGCCGATGGCGGCCGGAACATCCACACTTCGTCCGTCGACTACGAGCGCGGCCTGGCCCGGTTCGACCACGTGCCGCTGGGCGGACGATGGAAGCTGCATGTCGGGACGCGCGGCGGCAGACGCGCAATGCACTGCGTCGGGCCCGTGCGAACCGGCGAAGAGGTCCGGGTCGATGTCTCGCTGCCCGAACGCGAAGTCCTGCTCGTGGCACGTCTGGTTCAACCCGATGGATCGCCGCTCGAAGGGGCGGAGGTCACCTTCCATTCGCGGTTCCTTCCCGGCGGCCAGGCGAGCAACCACAGCTGCGCGGAGGGCGTCGTGAATCTGAGGACGGCCTTGCCGGCGTCGTCGCCGGAGATCGGCGACCTGCAGTTGGAGATTGCGCACACGTTCATGCGACAGCCGTACCGGCTGGCCGTCGGACGCCGGCTGTCGCCCGGCAGGAACGACCTCGGCGACCTGCTCGTGCCGGTCCAGCCCGCCGAGACGCTGCTCGCGGTGGTCGACGTCCGTGCGGGCGGCCTGCCGCTGCGCGTCGATCCGAACGCGGTCCGGATCGGGGTCCGGACCGACCAGCGGTTCCAGACCGGCGCGACGACCTGGCGGCGTGTCGGGGACTTGCTGCACCTGCACGGCGAGCCTCCAGCGCCGGAGTTCCTCGTGCTCATCGTGGTGGACGGATTCGTGCCGGCCGAAGTTGCTTGCCGGCCGGGGGCGCGGGTCGCGTTCGACCTGCGACCTGCCGCGCAGCTCGTCGTCGCCGTGGGACGACGGAACGTGCCCAATGACTGGGTCGAGGCCGACCTCGTGCCCACACCGGGTGGCGGCGAGCCGCGGCCAAGCTGCCTCGGTTGGGATCACTTCCTGCGGTGGCGAGGCCTCGAACCAGGGCGTTACCGCCTCCGGCTGAACGTTCTCGATCGGGTGGTGCTCGAGAGCGACGCGTTCGAACTGCGGCCGGGTTGGAACTCGTGGCCCCCTGGCGGCACCCTGGTCGACCTGCCCCCGGGCGAACGCGTCGTGCGGCTCGACGTCTTGCCCGAGGAGGTGCCCGGTGAAGGAAGCTCCGTCGATTCGACGTGGACGGTCGTCCCAGCGGGTGCGCAGGAACTGCCCCCCGGGCCTCGCGAGTGGACGCCGTCCGAAGATGGTTGGTTCCGCGTGCGGCAGGCGCCCGCTGACCTGCTGATCACGGCGGAGTGCTTCGTGCCGGTGCGCACGAGCGCGCCAATACAGGACACGGTGATCCGCCTGCGCCGGCGCACGTTGCTGGCGGTCTCGGTCGACAGTGCCGAGCCGGTCGAACTGCTCTGCAAGGTCGTCGAGGACGGCGTGCGCGACCCGCTGCTGCTGCGGCTGGACAAGGGCAATCCCCGCGACGTGGAGTTCACCGAGGTCTGCGACGAACCGCTCGAACTGCACTACGCGCCGGGCACCGTACTCGAGTTCACGGTCGTGCGCAGTGGCGTCACCGGGCCGCCACAGCGCGTCTTCGTGGGGCCGGGGCCGCGGCAGGAGGTCCGCGTGGCGGCGCCCGTTGCTGCTGTGCCACCCGAGCGGAGGCGCTGAACCACCGGGCAGCCCGGGGCCGACCTCGACGTCCGCGCGGGTCCGGCGACCCTGCGCCAGCCGGTCACCGCCTCGCCTCCAGCGCGTAGGGGTCGTCGACCTCGAAGCCGATCAGCGGGTCCAGCGCGAGTCCGTCGCGCAGCAGCGAGCCCGGCCGCCGCCGGTAGAGATCGTCGGCGGTGTCCGCCCTGCCGTCGGGGCCGAGCAGCCCGAACATGAACAGGCTCTCGAACTGCTTGCCGATCTGCCGGTCGAGCACGATCGCGCTGTAGCGCTGCTGCTGCAGCGCGCGCAGCAGGCCGTCGCGGAAGGCGGTGAGCGCTGCGTTCGCCTTGCCCGGCAAGCGGGCCAGCCGCTCCGGATCCGCGAGGACGAGCAGGTCGATGCTGCCGTCGGGGGCCTTCGGCAGCACCTGGAACAGATCGAAGATCGCCTGGCCGTGCGCGCCGGCGGCCTTGCCGGCCGCGGCCGTGATGCCGCCGTGGCCCGGGATCAACACGTCGCCGGGCTGCGCCTTCACGTAGGCGAGCAGCTGCTCGTGCGCGGCGCGGTGCGCGGGCGACGGCAGCGCCGCGCGGCGCGGGTGCGGCAGCAGCGGGATCGCGCCGAGCACGATGAACTGCACCGCGAGCAGCGCGGGCCCCACCAGCCGGAGCCAGCGCGGCCGCGCCGCCGCGGCGACCGGGCCGAGCACGCAGGCCGCCGCGAAGCCGTACTGGATCACGTTGTCGAAACCGCCGACGTGCAGGCGCGAGAGCCAGGAGGTGACGAGCCCGCCGCTGCCGGTGGCGGCGAGGAACAGCGCGTGCCGCGCCTCGCCCGCGCGGCAGCGCGCGACGAAGCCCGCGAGCGAAAGCACCACGAGCGGCAGCATCGGCAGCAGGTCCGCGGTCCAGAAGCCGAGCTTGTGCTCGCCGACGATGCCGTGGTGGCGCGGCATCTCGAACAGGTAGAACGTCGACCAGCCGTCGCTCTGCAGGTGCAGCAGGCCGAGGCTCACGGCGATCGCGAAGACCGCGGCGGCCCCGAACCGCAGCGCGGTGCGCCAGTCGTGCAGCAAGGCACCCACCCCGATCGCGGGCAGCCACATGCCGGCGGACTGCTTGGCGAGCACGGCGACCGCGGCGAGTGCGGCGGCCGGCAACCAGCGCCAGCGGCCGCCGTGGCGCAGCAGGTAGGCGCAGCCGAGCGTCGGCAGCAGGAACAGCGAGTCGTTGCGCGCGAGGTCGTACCACCAGAACAGCCAGCCGTAGCCGGCGAGGAACAGGCCGGTCGCGACGAGTCCCGGCAGCACGCGCCCCGTCTCCTTGCGCACCCAGTGGCCGATCAGCAGCGCGGTGCCGAGCGAAAAA
>VGXW01000451.1 GCA_016873195.1 Planctomycetota bacterium
CAGGGTGTTGCTGCCCTCGGTGGCAATCGCGAGGTCGGCCGTGCCGTTGCCGTCCTGATCGCCCGCCGGCATCACGCAGCGGAAGCCCGTGCCCGTCGGCTGCGGCAGCGACCACAGTTGCGCGCCAGTGGCCCCGGAGAAGACGCGCGCGTTCGGCCCGCTGATCACCGCGATGTCGCTGCGGCCGTCGCCGTCCACGTCGCCGATGCCGACCGCGTCCCCGGCGCTCTGCACGTTCGCGCCGGTCAGGGTGAGCAGCGGCATGCCGGTGGCGCCCGACACGACCAACACCTGCTTCTGCTCGTTGTTCGCCGTGTCCCGGACGATCATCACGACGTCCTGCTTGCCGTCGGCGTTGGCGTCGCCGGCCTCGGCCGTCTGCAGGATCAACACGTCTGCCGGCAGCAGGTGCGTCGACAGCAGCGTTTGGGCGAGTGCGGGCGAGGAGATGGCGAATGTGGCGAGGAGGAAGTGCTTCATGGCGCGGCTCCGCGTGGCGAGGGGCCGGATCGTGCCCACGGCGGAGCAGACTGCCCGAATGCCGCTGACCCGTAGCGACCCATCGCGACCGAACTGGGGATTGGAAGCCCAAGCTGCGTCCCGGACCGCCCGGGACCCACGCCGGCATGATCCCGGCGCCGCTCGCGCGCGCGGCCCCAGCGCAGCACGTGGAGCGCGGTCGCGACGAGCCGGTTGATGCCGCGCCGGGTCCGTCGGCGCTTGCGTTCGCGCACGTCGCCCCACGCGAGCAACCCGGCCTCGGTCAACTTGCAGACCGGCAGCGCGCCGAAGTGTGCGGCGAGGGACTTCGCGATCCGCTCGACGAGTTCGCGCTGCGTCGTCGGCTGGCAAGGGGCGGCGCCCGTCGTTGCCCGTCGATGGTGTGCCGTTCTGGCCCACGTTCAGCCTCCCGAACTGGTAGTCGACTACCAGTTCTCGGGCCCCGGCGGTCACGGCACCCTTCTCGCGGGTTCGCGAAACGCGCGCGAACGCGGGGGCTTGAAGTTGGTCGGGCCGGCCGGATTCGAACCGGCGACCTAATGGTCCCAAACCATTCGCGCTACCAGACTGCGCTACGGCCCGATGGGCGCGCAGGGTAGCCGCCATGCGCCGGCAAGGGAAGGGACCCACCTCGCGTCCCGCACCTCGCGTCACTTCGGCGCCGCCACCCCGAGTTGCTTCCCCAGCCAGTCGTGCATCAACCGCAGGAAGTGCGCTTCGCTCTTCCCGACCAACCCGTGCTTCTGCATCGGGTACGGCATGTAGTCGATCCGCACGCCCGCCTCGACGCACCGATCCACGAACCGCAGCGAGTGCGCCCACACCACCGTCCGGTCGTCGGTGCCGTGCACGAGCAGCAGCGGCCGCTGCAGCTTCCCCGCCAGCGGCAGGCAACTCGCCGCCGCGTAGCCCTCGGGGTTCTCCTGCGGCATGTCCATGTACCTCTCGCCCCAGCCCGTCTCGTACATCGCCCAGTCGGTGACCGGCGCCCCGCTGACGCCGCACGCGAACGTCGTCGGCGCGAGCAGCAGCAGCCGCAGCGTCAGGTAGCCACCGTAGGACCACCCGTGCACGGCGATGCGCGCCGGATCGACGAACGGCTGCTGCTGCAGCCACTCGACCGCGCGCAGCTGGTCCTGCACGTCGATGGTGCCCAGGCGCCGGTGCACGACCTGTTCGAACTCGATGCCGCGGTTCGGCGTGCCGCGGTTGTCGAGGCGGCAGACCACGTAGCCCTCGGCCGCGAAGGCCTGCAGCCACAAGCGCGCACCGCCGAACCACTGGTCGGTCACGAGCTGCTGCTGCGGGCCGCCGTAGACGTAGAGCAGCACGGGGCACTTCTGGCCCTCGCCGAGGTTCGGCGGCAGGGCCACGTGCCCGTAGAGCACGGCGTCGTTCTCGGCCACGACCTGGAACAGGCGCTGCTGCGGCAGCGCGAACGCCGCGAGCGGGTCCGGCGGCTGCGGCAGCGCCACGGCGGTGCCGGTCGCGAGGTCGAGCAGGCGCACCGACGGGCGCGTCTCGAGGTTGGACCAGACAACCGCCGCCATCGCGCCGTCCGGCGACAGCTCGGTGCGGTGCGTGCCGCGCTCGCGCGTGACCTGGCGCAGTTCGCTGCCGTCGAGGTCCACCGCGAACAGGTGCAGCTGGCGTGGGTCCTCGCCCGAGGCCTCGTACCAGACGGTCTTGCCGTCGGCGCCGAGCGCGCAGAGCCGCTGCACGTCGAAGGCGCCCTTGGTGACCTGCTGCAGCAGCTTGCCGTCCGGGGCGTAGAGCCACAGGTGCCGGTGGCCTTCACGCGGCGACCACCAGAGGAACCGGCCGTCGGGCAGGAACGTCGGCCCGTGCACGGGTTCGACCCACTCGGGGTCCTGCTCGCCGAGCAGCGTCGCGCGCCGTTCGCCCGTGATCGCGTCGAAGCGCACGAGTTCGAGCGAGGTCTGGCCGCGGTCGACCCGCGCGACGCAGACGGTCGCCTCGGGGCCGAAGGTGACGTTCGTCCAGTACACGTCCTCGCCGGGATCGGCGGCGAGCCAGCACAGCGAGGCGTTGGTGGTGTCGACGACGCCGATGCGCACGGCCGCGTGCGGCTGCCCGGCCATCGGGTAGCGGCCGGCGACGGGTGAGGGCGGCACGGTGCCGAGATCCTGGTAGGCGCACGGCGCGACCCGCCGCAGGTCCTCGCGCGAGAAGGCGAGGAAGCGGCCGTCGGGGCTCCAGAACAGCCCGCGTTCGATGCCGAACTCGGCGCGGTGCGCGGCGCTGCCGTAGACCAGATCGGGCGACCCGTCGAACGTGAGCTGGCGGCGGCGGCCGGCGCGGTCGGCGAGCCAGAGCTGGTGGTCCTTCACGTAGGCGACGTGGCCGTCGCCGGGCGCGACGAACGCGCAGGGCCGCTCGCGCGCGTCGGGCTCGGGCCAGACGAGCACGGCAGTCGCGCGTTCCTGCCCTGGCTGCCAGAGGTGCACGCTGGTGGCGAGTCGGATGCGCAGCGTCGTCGCATCGTGCCAGCACAGTTCGGGGAACTGTGCCGGGGCCGCGGCGGTGGCGCCGAGCGCGCGCAGCAACGCGGCAGCGTCGCAGACCGGCGGATCGACGGGCTTGCCATCGGCGAACCGGTGCAGCACCTGGTTGCCGTCGGCGGCGGTCAGCACCAC
>VGXW01000452.1 GCA_016873195.1 Planctomycetota bacterium
GCCGTCGACGCCAACGTTGCAAAACGCGCCGGCGAGCGGGTTCGCGGCGGGGTCTACCTTTGCGGCGTTGGCGTGGAGAAACCAATCGTCCGCCCCGACCGGTTCCTCTACGTTGGCTCCCGAGATGGCATAGTGCACGGCGGCGCCCCGCGCGACCTCGACCTCGAAGTCGCGCGCCATGGCGGCCGGGACTGCGTGCTTCGATTCCCCGACCATCATGGTGGTCGTCACCATGAACGCCGCGGCTGCGACGATCGTCCCCGCCGTCGCCAGGAGCGGCAGCGGCGAGCCGCGCCGCGCGCGGCGCACATTGGCGATGAGCACCTCGACCAGCACCCAGACCAGCAGCACGACGAGCACGCCACGCAGGACGTTGCTCAGCAGCTGCTCCGAATGCCACCGTGCCTCGCGCAGCACCGCACCCGCGGCGTTCGCCGCCTGCAGGTTGCTGACCGCCTGCGGCGGTCGCGCAACACCTTCACGCGCGAGCAGGTTCGCGGCGAACGGCCCGTGCGCCGCGATCGCCGCCTGCGCCGGCGCATCGTTGCGCCAGACGAACTTGCGCCAGCCGCGCGTGCCGAGCAGCAGGTCGGCATTGCGCGCCCCTTCCGGATTGCCGAGCAGGAAGTCGCCGAGGTTCTCGGTGCGCTCGACGTCGGCGAACAGCGAGGCGTGGTCGGCGAGGCCGATCCGCGGCTCGCTGCCCATCGACGCGGCCGCGAGGTCGGTGACCGACAGGCCGACCATCGCCGCGAGCGGCTGGCCCGCTTCGTCCCTCGTGCGCACCGTGACCTGCTGGCTGTCACCCGGCGTCAGCGCTTCGTGCGCGCACGCGAGCTCGACCTGCACGCGCTGCGCCGAGGCGCGGCGCAGCAGGCGCTCGGCGACCGGCTGCATCTTGCGATCGAACAAGGTCGCGCGCAGCACGCCGGCGGCCGACGCGGGCAGCGGCACTTCCGCCACCGCACGCAGTTCGCCGCCGCTGTCCGCGCGCAGCGCCTCCTGGCCGACGAGCGCCCCGCGGCAGAACACGCCGAGCAGCCAGGGTCCGTCGCCGCGGCCCGCGAGCTGCAGGCGCAGCGGCGCGTTCGCTTCCACTTCGTCGCCCAGGAGCTGCATCGCGATGCCCGTCTGCGCCACTGCCGGCAGCGCCTGGGCCTCGGCGGCCGGCTTGCCCGCGAGGTGCACCGAGTAGCTGCGGCCCGCGCGCGGCACGAAGGCGAGCTTCACGCGCCCCTGGTGCGTCGAGCGGAACTTTGCGAGCACTTCGCCGCGGTCGTCGACGACCACGCCGCTCGTGTCGACGTAGCGGCCGAGCGGGTCCGTGCACTCGAGGTAGACCTGGTTCTCGACGCCGGCGACCAGGTCGCCGCCCTCGGGGAACGCCGCCACGAGCACGCGGCCCGTCGGCACGACGAACGGCCGCACCTCGGTCTCGACGATGCCGCCGTCGGTGATCGTCGCGACGAACCGCGCGGAACCTCCCTTGACCTCGGCCGGCACCGCGAAGCGGAACTGCACCTTGCCCTCGCCGTCGAGCGGCTGGGTCTCGTTCCAGACCTCGCTGCCGTCGAGCACGAGCGCTCCGCGCACGGCCGCACCGGCCGCCATGCCGCCGCCCATCCGTTCCGCGGTCACCGCGGCCGAGCCGCGCGCGCCGGGCGCATAGGTCGCGCGGTCGAGCACGATGGTCTTCTTGAGCTGCGGGTTCTGGAACGGCCGCACCACGAGCGCGATCGACTCGGGCGCGAAGCTGCCGTCCGGCGACGACACCTCGAGTCGGTGTTCGCCGCCAGCGCTCGTCGGCGGGATCGCCAACCAGAAGCCACCCGCACCGGCCGACGGCATGTTGCCGGCGATCGCGACCTGGGCGCCCTTCGGGTCGAGCAGCCGCGCCTGCATCGCCGTAGCGCTGGGCAGCGACAGCGGCTGCAGCGTCACGCGGTCGAGCACCACGGCGCGCGCGAACACGGGCTCGCCGGGCCGGTAGACCGGCCGGTCCGTGGTCACGTGCACGAGCGGACCCGCGACGCCGGCGAGCAGCGGCAGCACCTGCTGCACCTCGTCCGTCGCGTGCGTGGCGACGACCTCGAGGCGCTGCGGCACCTGGTCGGTGGCGGGCATCGCGACGGTGGTCTTGCCGTCGTGCAGTGCCACCTCGTTCGCGGCGAGCACGGCGTCGCGCTGGCCGAACGCCTGCCAGCGCACGCGGCACGCGGTGGGCCGGCCGTCCAGGTCGTTGGCCTGCACGGTGAAGCTCCACGGCGCGCCGACCGGCACCGCCTGCGGCGCGCTGACCGTCACGTGCAGCCGCTCGGCCCGGTGGCTCGCGAGTCGCCAGTTCGCGATCCGCTCCGCGACGAACGCGCCGAGCACGGTCACCGCGGCGAGGCTCGCGGCCGCGAGGATGCGGCCGACGGGCGAACGCAGGACGCGCCAGGGCCACTTCGGCCGCTGCGACTCGGCACCGCTCGCGGGCAGCTTCAGGTCCAGCGCCGGCTGCTCGGGCCGCGCGGCCTCTTCGAGCAGTTGCGCCTTCCGCAGCACTTCCTGCTGCAGCGCGCGCAGCGCCGGCTCGGCGGCGAGCCTGGCCTGCAGCGCACCGGGATCCTCGTGGCAGCCGAAGTGCAGCTCGAGCAGTTCCTGTTCGAGGCGGTCGCGTTCGGCGGGGGAATACTCGTTCGGCTGGTTCATCGCTGCACCTCGTTCGTCGCACCCAGGGCCTGCCGCAGCTTCTGCAGCGCGCTGCGCATGCGCGTCTTCGCCGTGCCGATCGGGATCGCGAGCGCCGCCGCGATCGCCTCGAACGTCGACTCGCCGCCGACGCGCATCAGGAACACCTGCTGTTCGGCTTCGCCGAGTTCGGCGACGGCGGCTTGCGCGCGCAGCAGGTCTTCGCGTTGCTCGAGCGCGCGCGAAGGAGACGACAGGACTCTGGGTGCCACGTTGGATTCCTCGTCCAGGGACTCGTGGACCGGCCGTCGCTGGCGGCGCCGCCGCGCATCGACCGCCGTGTTCCACACGACGACGAAGATCCACGCCACGGGGTCGTTCGGCCGGGTGCCCTGCTGCCAGTGGCGCCAGCACTTCAGGAAGGCGTCCTGCAGCAGCTCGTTGACGTCGGCCGAAGGACCCAGCACGCCGC
>VGXW01000453.1 GCA_016873195.1 Planctomycetota bacterium
TTTTGCGGTCCCGAGCCTGCACGCGGCGATCCTGACGACGACGATGATCACCGCCTGGTGGTACGTGCGGCGCGTGTTCTGGTGCTTCCTGCCGCTGGCAACGTGCATCTTCGTGTCGCTGGTCTACACGCGGCACCACTACGTGGTCGACGTGATCGCCGGCGTCGCGGTGGCGGTGGGCACGGCGTGGTTGGCGGTGCGCTTGTTCCCGCGCTGGTGGCCGGCCCTGGCGCGGCACCTGCCCGACGCCGTGCCGGTCCGCGAGGAGCGGGCGTGAGCGAGCGCCCGCGACCGCTGGCCGGCGTCGACGGCACGACCTGGGTGCTGCTGCTGGCGGTGCCGGTGCTCTTTCCGCTGTGGTGGTACAACGCGCGGCCCGCGGCCTTGCCGGGGCCCGGCGGCGAGCTCGACGAGCTGTGGCGCGTGCTGCTGTCGTTCGTCGCGTTCGCGTTCCTGCTCGGTCTGCTGCCGCTGCTCGAACTGTGGTGGCGCGGCGAGGGACTGCGCGGCCACGGCCTCGGCCTCGGCGACGTGCGCTTGGGCCTGCGCGCCGTGCTGCTGGGGCTGCCCCTGTGCGCGCTGGTCGCGTGGAGCGGGGCCGGCATGCCGGAGGTGCGCGCCGAGTACCCGCTGTGCCGCCTGCTGGCGACGCACGCCGAACTGCGGCTGCCCTACTGGCTCGCCTACGCGGCGCTCTACTACGTCGCGTGGGAGTGGTGCTTCCGCGGCTGGATGCTGTTCGGCCTCGCGCGGCGCTGGCCGCCGGCGCTGGCCGTGCTGCTGCAGGCGGTGCCGAGCGCGTTGGTGCACCTCGGCAAGCCGATCGGCGAGACGCTCGGCGCGGTGCCGTTCGGCCTCGTGCTCGGCTGGCTCGCGCTGCGGACGCGGTCGATCTGGTACGGGTGGTCGCTGCACGTGCTGCTCGGCGTGCTGACCGACGCGATGGTGCTGCATGGCTGAGCCCGGCTCTGCGGGCGGCGCGGCGAACGCGGCGAACGCGGTCGCGGGCCGCACCGTGCTGGTCACGGGCGCGAACGGCTTCATCGGCAGCCACGCGGCGGCGGCGTTCGCGGCGGCCGGCTACCGCGTGCGCGGCCTCGTGCGCAGGAACAGCGACCGCTCGTTCCTCGCCGGCCTCGCCGTCGAACCGTGCCACGGCGATCTCGCCGACCGCGCGTCGCTGGCCGCCGCGCTGCCCGGCGTCGACCTCGTCGTGCACGTCGCCGGTTTCGCCAGCGACTGGGGGCCGTGGCAGCGCTTCCACACGATCAACGTGCGCGGCACGCAGCACCTCGCGGAGTGCGCGCTGGCGGCCGGCGTGCGGCGCTTCGTGCACGTGTCGAGCGCGTCGCTGCACGGGTTCGCCGGCCGCCGCCACATGACCGAGCAGTCGCCGATGCCGGTCTCGCGGTATCCGTACGTCGAGAGCAAGCGGCAGGCGGAACTGTGGCTGTGGCAGTACGCGGCAACGAGCGGGCTGCCGGTCGTCGCGGTCCGGCCCGGCAACGTGTGGGGGCCGCGCGACCACACCTTCCTGCAGAAGTACGTCGCGGCGATCCGGAAGGGCCAGGGCGGCTACATCGGCGGCGGCCGCGCGTGGACCTGCCCGGTCTACGTCGAGAACCTGACCGCGCTGCTGCTGCGGGTGGCCGAGCACCCGGCCGCCGTCGGCGAAGCGTTCCTCGCCACCGACGGCCTCGACATCGACTGGCGCACGTTCACCGAGAAGCTGTGCGAGGCGGGCGGACTGCCCAAGCCCCGGCTGTCGCTGCCGTACTGGCTCGGCATGGCCGTGGCGACGCTGCTGGAGGGCGCGTTCAAGCTCGTGCGCAGCAAGCGCGCCCCGCTGCTGACGCGCTACCGCATCCAGAACGGCGGCCGCGACTACCACTTCTCGATGCAGAAGGCGAGGGAGCGGCTCGGCTTCGTGCCGCCGGTGTCGCTCGACGAAGGGATGCGGCGCACGGCGGCCTGGCTGCGGGCGACGGCGAGCTGACGCGGCGGTTCCGGTCGGCTCGGAGTGCGCGCTGCGCTCACCGCTTCTCGGGTGCCTTCTCGAGCGCCTTCTCGAGTCGTTCGAGCCGCGCCTCGATCCTCTCGAGCCGCTCGGCGAGGTCGGGCTTGATGGCAGGTCCCGGCACGTCGACGGTCTGCAGCAGCCGCACCACCGCGGCGACCCGGTCCTGAAAACCGGTGATCAGCATCGCCGAGTTGTTGCCGACGCTGCCGAGGAAAGGCGCGCCGCCGCCCGCGTTGCTGGTGCTCGCGAGGAACGGCCGCAGCGCGTTCGTCGCCACGGCCGCGTTCACGTGCTGCAGCTTGAAGACCGTCGTCACCGGCATGCGCAGGTTCGGTCGCGCGAGCACCTGTTCGATCGTCTTGCTGACGGCGCGGTTCGTCACCTCGCGGTTGCGCGGGCCGTTCATGGCCACGACTTCGTAGATTCGCTTCTCGGGGTCGAGCGGCAGCAGCGCGAAGCCCCTCTGGTAGAGCAGGTTCGCGAGCAGTTCTTCGCAGCCGGCGTCGTCGGTCTCGGTGCGCTGCTGGAAGCGGAACTTGGGACCGCCGGGCATGGTGCCCGCGGTCTGGAGCTCCTGTTCGTTGACCATGATGTTCCAGCGCAGGTGGGTCGCGCAGCGGTCGATCAGCGCGGTGACCTCGAGTTCACCGGCGTCGATCACGAACGGCTTCGTCTCGGCAGCCGGCTGCTGGGCCGCGCACGAAACGGTGAGGGTGAAGGGGAACAGCAGGGACGCGAGCAACAGGGTCGTGGGTCTCATGGCACCTCCGGGTCGGCCTCTGACCGGCATGCCGCGCAGGTTCTTCCGCCACCGGCCCGGCGCTGGCCGGGACCGCCATGGGGAAACCGCCCCGCGGTGGGGGCACGATACAGCGATGCGTCCGGCAAGATCCCTGTCCGCCCTGCTGTTCGCCGCGTGCGTCGCGGCGCCGCCGCCTGCCCCGCGGGATCCGGTGCACCGGCTGCACGGCCACAACGACTACCTGCAGCCCGAGCCGCTGCTCGGGGCACTCGCGCTCGGGCTCGGCAGCGTCGAAGCCGACGTGTTCCTCGTCGACGGGGAACTGCGCGTCGGCCACGACCGCGGGCAGCTGCGCCCCGG
>VGXW01000454.1 GCA_016873195.1 Planctomycetota bacterium
GCGGAGGGCGAACGCAAGGAGGAGAACACGAAGTGCTCGGTCGCGAGCTTCCTCGAGGGCAAGGAGTACCACCTCTACTACCGCACGCAGATCCGCGACGTGCGGCTCGTCTACGCGCCGCCGCGCGCGATCGGCGAGTTCGGCGGCGAGACCGACAACTGGGAGTGGCCGCGCCACACCGGCGACTTCGCGTTCTTCCGCGCCTACGTGGCGCCGGACGGCAAGGTCCGCGAGCACCACGTCGACAACGTGCCCTACCGCCCCGCGCACTGGCTCGCGGTCTCGACCGAGGGCGTGCGCGAGGGCGACCTCGCGATCGTGATGGGTTACCCGGGCCGCACGCAGCGCTACAAGTCGAGCCGCGCCGTCGCGACGCAGGAAGGGTACGTCTATCCCAAACGCGATCTCGTGCTGACCGCGGCGATCGGCATCCTCGAGGCGGCCGGCAGGACCAGCGAGCAGAAGGCGCTCGAGGTCGCCGACCGCAAGAAGAGCCTCGCCAACACGCAGAAGAACGCGCAGGGCATGGTGTTCGGCCTCGAGAACAACGCCACCGTGGCGCGCAAGCTGCGCGAGGAGGTCCAGTTCCGCGAGTGGGTCGCCGCCGACCCGGAACGGCAGGCGAAGTGGAGCACGGTGCTCGACGAACTGCTGGCGATGGACGAGGCGGAGGCGGCGACGGTCGAGAAGGACACGCTGCTCGGCTTCCTGAACCTGCTCGGCGAGCAGGCGCCGCTCTTGATGGTGCTGGTCGAAGCCTGCGCCGCGGCCGAAGCCGGCCCGGAGGGCACCGTGCCGACGAGGCTCCAGGAACTGCTCGGCCGGGCCGAACTCGGCGCCGACCTCGAACTGCTGCAGCTGCCGACGCTGCGGCTCCTGCTCGGCGAGTTCGCCGCGGTCTCGGCGGCCCAGCGGCTCGCGGGCACCGAAGTGTTGCCCGACCAGGCCGCGGTCGCCACGGTGCTCGGCGCGACGAAGATGTTCGCCGCCGAGGAGCGCACGGCGCTGTTCGCCAAGGGCAAGGACGCGATCGCGCAGAGCCAGGACCCGCTGGTCGTGCTCACGCGCGGGCTCGCCGCCGAACGCCGGGAGGCGGGGCTGCGCGTGCGCAAGCGCCAGGGCCGGCTGCTCGACGTCGGCCGGCGCTGGATCGAGGCCCAGGAAGCGTTCCGCGGCAAGGCGTTCTACCCCGACGCCAACAGCACGCTGCGCGTGTCGATCGGCACGGTCAAGGGCTACGCGCCGCGCGATGGCCTGGTCGCGGTGCCGCAGACGACGGTCGCGGGCCTCCTGCAGAAGGAGAACGGCAAGCCGCCGTTCGCGAACCCGCCGGCCTTGCTCGAGGCGGCGAAGACCCGGCTGTCGAGCCGCTGGGTCGACCCGGTGCTGCGCGACGTGCCGGTCTGCTTCCTGATCGACGGCGACACGACGGGGGGCAACTCGGGCTCGCCGATCGTCGACGGCCGGGGGCGCCTCGTCGGCCTGAACTTCGACCGCGTGTTCGAGGCGGTCGCCGGCGACTTCGGCTGGAGCGCCGAGCGCTCGCGCAACGTCGTCTGCGACGTGCGCTACGTGTTCTGGGTCGTCGAGTCGGTGTTCCCGAGCCCGCGTCTGCTGCAGGAGCTCGGCGGCTGAGATTCGCCCCGCCGGCCCGCGCTCAGCCGCCCGCCGCCGCGCCCGCGCGCACGAACGCGCGCTCGACCTCGGCGTCGTAGACGACGACGTCGCCCAGCTCGCGGTAGCGGCCGTCGAGGTCCATGCCGAAGCCGAGCACGAACTCGTCGGGGATCTCGAAGCCGACGTGGTCGAGGTCGACGCGCTCGACGCGCCGCGACGGTTTGCTGAGCAGCGTCGCGACGCGGCAGCTCGCGACCCCGTGGGCCAGGAAGTAGCGCTGCAGCGTGGCGATCGTGCGGCCCGTGTCGACGATGTCCTCCAGCAGCACGACGTCCCGGCCGCGGCTCGGCACGCGGTCGGCGCCCGTGACCGTCACCTGGCCCGAGCTCATCGTGCCGCCGCCGTAGGACGCGGCGCGCACCTCGTGCACGGGCAGGTTGCCGGGCAAGAGCCGCTGCAGCTGCCGCGCGAACGGCCGCGCGCCCTCGATCACCGCGACCAGCACCGGCGGCGAGCCGGTGCCCGAGCGCAGCAGGTCCGCCTGCAGGGCGCGCGCGAGTTCGGCGCAGCGCCGCAGGATCTGGTCGCGCGAGAACAGGACGCGGAACGGCGGGGCCGGTTTGGCGGTGGTCACGGCAGCACGAACGTCGTCGCGGGAGAGACGCCGGGGATCGAGAGGGTGGCGAGGTCGAGGATCACGTGCGCAGCGTGCAGCGGCACGCCCGACAGCGCGCTCGGCGCGGGCACGCCGACGCGCAGCGAACGGTAGCCGTCCGCCGGCAACGGCGCGATCGCCGCGGGCAGGCCGAGGAACGTCTGCAGCAGCGGGTCGAAGTCGAGCGGGATCCAGGCGCCGAGCAACGGGAAGCCCGTGCCGGTGCCGTAGGCGATGCCGAACGCGCTCCACCGCCCGCCGTGGCCGATCGCGGTGCCGTGCAGCGTGAAGCCGGCCGCGTCGGCGTCGGCCGCGACCTGCACCGCGTGCACCGTGCCGTCGCCCGAGTTGCGCGCCCCCGGCGAGCCGCGGTCGCCGGCGCCGAAGACCGCGGTCGCGGCGACGTAGTTGGCCGCGGTCTGCGCGCCGAGCAGGTTGCGCCGTTCCGCGGCCACCCCGTCGCCGCCCGGGAACCCGCTCGCCCACGCGAGGCTGTCCACGGCGGTGGTGTTCTGCGACAGGACCACGGTGCCGCTCGTGTCGCCGAGCGACAGCGTCGCGTAGGGCAGCGCGAAGCCGAACGGCTGGCCGCCGTTCCGGCTGCCCGCGCCGTCGACCTGGAACAGCATCGGCCGCCCCGGCAGCAGCGCGAAGTTGCTGGCGATCGTGACCGTCGACGAGCCGTCGGCGAGGCGCAGCCCGCGCAGCGCGACCGGCCGCGGGCCCACGTTGATCACCTCGACGTACTCGCCGTTCGTGTCGGGCACGCGGTTCGGGTTGCGGTGGATCTCGGCGATGCGCACGTCGCCGGGCTGCAGCGGTG
>VGXW01000455.1 GCA_016873195.1 Planctomycetota bacterium
GGGGCGCGCGGTTGCCGAGCCAGCTCGTGGTGCTCTACATGGGGCGGTTCTTCGCGCGGCCCGGCACGCCGCAGGCCGAGGGCAATCCGAAGACCTACGGCGCTCTCTATCTCGTCGACCTGGGCGGCGGCCGCTGCCAGCCCGTGGTCGCCGTGGTCGAACCGCGCAGCACGAGCATCGGCATGGACAGCTTCAAGGAGGGCGCTGCGCTGCAGGCGCTGTCGTTCCCGCTGTGGGCGCTGCTCGAGTCGATCCGCCCGGCGCAGGGTTCGCCGCCCTATCCGGCCGGCGGGTTCTTCGCCGCCGAGGAGCTGCGCGGGCGCTGGACCACCTCGGGCGGCGCCTTCGGCGGCACCTACGTGAACTCGCTGACGGGCGCGTTCGCCGGCGCGGCCGTGATCACGTCCGGCGGCCACTTCTTCCTGCGCGACGACGGGAGCTACGAATACTCGTTCCGCTATGCCGCGAGCCACCCGCAGTTCGGCAACTCGGGAGGCGCTGCCGAACACGCGGGACGCTATCGACTGGACGGCGACATAGTGCTCGTCGAGCCGGCGAAGCCGATCTCCTATACGTTCACCTGCTGTGCCGTCGGCGTCGGCGCGCGGCAGACGCCCGAGGGGTTGCGGCGGGTGCTGGTCACGGTGTCGGCGCATGCGGACGGCGGGTTCCGCGCGCCGCCGCTGGTGCCCAACTGGGATCGTTACGAAGGCACGATGACCTGGTATCTCGAGGAGGCGGCGGCCGGGCCGGCGGGTCCGCAACCGGCTGCCGGTCCCGCGGCCGGTCTGCGCCAATGGGCAATGAAGGCGCGCGCGAGTTCGGAGTACGGCGCGTCCGGCTACGGCGCCGCGCAGGCGACCGGGGCGCCCGACGTCGAACGCTTCGCCGACGACGCGCGCGCCTGGGCGCCCAAACGGCCGAACGGCGGCGAAGAGTGGCTGGAGCTGACCTTCGCGCAGGCCGTGCTGGCCACCGAGGTCCGCGTCGTGCAGAGCTTCATGCCGGGCGCGATCGTGCGCATCGACGGGATCGACGAGTCGGGTGCGGCCAGCACGATCTGGACCGGACCCGACGCGACGGTCTACGAGCCGCGCCGCATCGGCGTGCTCGGCGTCACGTTCCCGGCCACGGTGAAGCCGATCGCGCGCGTGAAGATCGTGCTCGACACGAAGCGGGTTTCCGGCTGGAACGAGATCGACGCGGTGGAGTTGATCGGCAATCCCCGGTGAACGGCCGGCGCGTTCCGCGCCCCGGCGGGATGAGCTACTTGCCGCCCGCACTGCCTGCCGCGGGCGGCAACAGCAGAAGGCCGCTCTGCTCCACCGCGCCGCGGAACGCCGCCCACGGCCCCGCCACGAATCCGTCGACCGCCGCCGCGATCTCCGCGGCCTTTGCTGCCGCGCGCTCGATGCCCTGCAGTTCGACCGGGTTCGGCGCGTCGTCGGTGCCCGTGATCCGCAGCGCGCGGTACCAGTCGGCGAACAGCCCCGTCGACCTGCCGAATCCCTGGGCGACCTTCTTGCCCCAGAGCTGCTCCTCGGTCGCCTCGATCGCCTTCTTCACGGCCGTCACCGCGTCGCGCAGCGCCTGCTGCGGATCGGGCGCACCGGCCTTCGGTTTCGGCTCGTTCGCGAGCCGCTGCTCGACCACCTCGAGGTCGCGCCGGCAGCGCGCGAAGCGCTGCGTCGCCTCGCGCAGGCCGGCCTGCAGCGATTCGCGGCGCTGGCGCAGCGCGTCCTTGCTGCGCCGGTCCGCGAGCGGAATCTCGACGCGCGGGTCGGGCCGCACGGTGACCTTCTCGCTGCGGCTCTCGCCCTGGAAGCGCAAAGTCAGTGTGTAGTCGCCCGGCAGCACCTCGCGGCCGTAGGGTGGCAGCTCCGGGTCCTCCTGCAGCTCGCGCGACGGGCCGGACGTGCCGTCGCGTTCGAGCCGCCACAGGATGCGGTTCAGGCCGAGGTGCACGTCGCTGCGGAACGTGCGCACCAGCGCGCCCGCGGCGTCGCGCACCTCGATCGTGACCTTGTCCTTGGGTTCTTCCTCGGGCTTCGGCTCGGGCTTCACCTCGGGCTTCACCTCGGGCTTCGGCTCGACCGCCTTCTCGCCCTCGGTCTTCGCGGGCCCGGCGCCCGCCGCGCCCCCCTTCTCCGCCTCCTTCGCCTGCTCGCGCGCCCGCTGCCGCTCCTTCTCGACCTTCGCGTCCGGGTGCTTCAGCTCGGGTGCGTTGACGATCACGTGCACGAACGCGCCGCGCGGCCGCGTCTCGCCGCGGAACTCGCCCTGGCCGGGGAAGCGTTCGCCGGGCGAACGCCCGGTCTCCCAGCCGATCGCGGGCTGGATCGGGAACAGGTGCAGCTTCTGCTGCAGCAGTTCGGCCGACAGCGACCGCAGCGGCGTCAGGTCGTCGAGCACGAACAGCGACCGGCCGTGCGTGCCGACCACGAGGTCGCCCGTGTCGGGATGCGTCGCGAGCGCCATCGCCGAGCACGGTGGCACGCCGTGCTTCCAGCGCTGCCAGCCGGAACCGCCGTCGAACGACACGTAGAGCCCGAACTCGGTGCCGAGCCACAGCAGCCCCTTCTGCACCGGGTCCTCTTCGATCGCGAGGCAGTAACCGTCGATCGCCTCGGTCGCGAGCGAGGTCCACGAGGCGCCGAAGTCGCGCGTCACGTAGACGTAGGGTTTCCAGTCGGCATTGCGGTGCCCGTCGAAGACCACGTAGGCCGTCGCCGCGTCGTGTTTGCCGGCCTCGACGTGCGGGCACCACGTGTTCCTGGGCAGACCCGGGATCAGGTGCTCGACGCTGCGCCAGCTCGTGCCGCCGTCGCGCGTGACCTGCACGCGGCCGTCGTCGGTGCCGACCCACAGCACACCCCGCTGCACCGGGCTCGGCGCGATCGACAGGATCGTGCAGTGGTTTTCGGCGCCGGTGACGTCGCGCGAGAGGCCGCCGCTCTCGCCCTGCTTCTGCCACGCCGGATTGTCGGTCGTGAGGTCCGGCGAGATCACTTCCCAGCTCTCGCCGCGGTCGGGGCTCCGGTGCACGAACTGGCTGCCGTACCAGATCGTGCGCGGT
>VGXW01000456.1 GCA_016873195.1 Planctomycetota bacterium
GGGGGCGGTAGTCGTTGTTCGCGGTCGACGTGCCCGGCACCGACAGGTAGGCCGTGCTGGTATTGGTGCCGTCGAGCGTGCCGACGACGAAGTTGCTGGCGCTGACGTTGTTCGAGCCGGCCGAGGCGAAGACCGCGGGCGTGGTCAGGCCGCCGTAGATGGCGAACGAATCACCCGTGCGCGTGACGCCGGTGAGCGCGTCGTAGACGACCGCCGGCGGGATCAGCAGGCCGAGCTGTTCCGAATCCCACTTGTAGACCTTGAACGGCGAGGTCGCCAAGGTCGACAGGTTGCCGACGTAGATCGCCCCGCTGTCGTCGACGCCAGCCATGTTGACGACGTAGGTGCCGCCGGTCATGCCGGTCGTGTCGAAGCCGCCGAGGTCGGTGCCGGTGTTGCCGTCGAGCAGGCGCACGAAGGTGCCGCCGCTGCGGCTGACCAGCACGAGGTTGCCGGTGACCGGGTTGTAGGCGAGACCTCGCTCCATGTGGGTGACGCCGAGGTAGGGGCTCGAGCCGGGCGCGAGCCAGCCGTTCGTGCCGAAGGTGGCGAGCGGGGTGATCGAAGACTGGGCGAGCGCAGTGCTGGCCGCGACTGCGGCGAGCGTCGCCGCGACGAGGTTGCGGGTGAACTGGGACATGGTGCAGTGATTCGGGAGTCGTGGATTGGGCTGCGGATTGCCGGGGGGCAGGAATGCCCCCGGAGTCGGCCCGGTGGCGCTCGGTAGGGCAACCTGGCCGGGGGAACAACCTAGCGGGCCGGCGCTGACAGTCCACTCCAGGGCCGAAGGGCCCGGGTCGATGCGTCGTGCCGAAAGCTCCCAGCCGCGCAATCGCGGGGGGCTACTTGCCGACCCGGGGCTGCTCCGCGCAACAGCCCGCGGCAGCCGACTGGTCCTCGGTGTTGCCGCGCCCTGCGCCTCGGGCTCGCATCCCTGCGCCAGCCCCGCACCTGGCCGAAGGCAATCCGCCGCAACCGCGGTGGTGTGCCTCGCTACCTTCGAGGACAGCGCTCCGCGCCGAGAACCGGCGTTCGCACCGAGGCGCAATGACCCACCGAACGATCGGCAAGGGAGTCCTGCGCACCGTCACCGCGTCCCTGCGCGCGCTGTCGGCCGTGCCCACGGTGCCTGCACTACCAGAAGGCCTTGGACGCCTACCTCGCCGTGCTGGCGCAGCACCCCGGCAGCAAGGGCGCACGCACGCACGCCGGCAATCTGCAGGCCCGGCTCGGGCAGCACGAAGCGGCGCTCGCGACCTGGACGGAAGCGCAGAAGCGCTTTCCCGAGTCGAAGGCGGCGCACCTCGGTCGCGTGCGCGCGCTCGCCGCGCTCGGGCGGGCCGAGCAGGCCGCGTTCTACGACTGGGCGCCCGGGTTCCTCGAACTCGACTTCGCGACGGCCAACGCGTCCTTCCTGCGCCTTGCGCCGCAGTTCGACGAGCAGCCGAGCGACGAACAACGACAGCAGGCCCAGAGGGCGCGCGACGCGGAGATCGAGCGGCTGCTCGCCACGCGCGACGCGGCGTCGAGCCGGGTCCTTGCGGCGCTCTGCTGGTTCCACGAGGACCACGGCGGGGGCGAGGACAGGATGTTCGCCGAACTGCAGGCGCGCGGGGCGGAGTCGATCCCGCTGTTGATGCTGCTGCTCGAGCACGGCCAGGCGACGTGCACCCACAAGGGCGCCGCGCACGCGCTGGCCAGGCTGCGCGCTCCCGACCTGTTGCCGATCCTGGTCGACCTGTTGCCCCAGGACGTGCGGCCGGTGTTCGAGATCGACGTCGCGGGCGCGATGGCCGAACTCGGCGATCCGGCCGCGGTGGCGCCGCTGATCGAGTTCGCCGACATCGGTGGGCCCGAGGCGAAGAGCCCTGACGACCACATGCGCGGCTACGGACGCACCAGGGCGCGGGAGCGCGCGGTGCTGGCGCTCGGCGCGCTCGGCGGCGAGCAGGCGCGGGCGGCGCTGGCCAAGGGGCTCGACGACGTGCTGCTCGGCAGGCACTGCATGCTGGCGCTCTATCGCATCACGCGCGAAGAGGGGCTGGCGGAGAAGGTCCGGAAGGCAGTGTCAGCGGCCGGCGACTACGACCGCGGCAAGATGCTCGACTACCTCGAGCGCTTCGCGCCCGAGATGGCGAAGGCCTTGCGCGGTGAAGGCAAGAGGTGACTGCGCGGCGCGGACCGCGCGCCTCCGCGATCACAGGTGCTGGATGCCGCAGCCGGTCGCGCGCACGGAGAGGGTGTTCACGTCGAGCACGAAGCCCTGATACCAGAGGTCGAACGGCGCACCGGGGGCCGACAAGCCCTGGATGATCGCTCGCGCAGCGGGGTTCAGCGGGAACTGCCGCTGATGGAGGCCGGTCGCGTCGGCGAGCCCGAGGAACGTCGCGCCGGCCGGGTCGATGCAGAGGTTGCCGCGGGTGTTCGGTCCGAGCGCGCCTGGGAACAGGGCGCGCAGCGGTGCGCTGCCGCCGGGGCGCGGGCCGAGCGCCACGATCACGAACACGGGCGCGTTCGGCAGAGTGGCCTCGGTGACCAGGAAGCCGGGATCGTCGGCGCGCGGCAGCGTCGACAGATTGCCGTCGTAGACGTCGGGATGCAGGCCCGAGAAGAAGTTCGTGGTGCCGCCGAGCGGGGTGCCCGGCGCGCCGGCACGGCTCGACGGGTAGCTCGTCTGGTTGGTCTGCGTCACGCAGACGCCACCCGCGACGTCGGCGAGGACTTCGAGCAATAGCTGGCGGCGCGAACCCGCGACTCCTGAGCCGTAGACGGCGGGGCCGGTGGGCTGGCCCTGGACGATGGGCAGGTAGCAGCTGGGCTGGCCGTTCGGCATGCCGTCGATGCGCGGGCCGGCCTGGTCGGACGCGATCGGCGAGGTCGAGTTGACGGCGCGGTCCATGGTGGCCCACAGCGAGGCGCCGTCGGCTGGCCAGCTGCCCGCGGCCGGCGGCAGCAGGCGGACGCCGAGCCACTTGTCGCCCTTGGGGGCGGGCGGCACGTTCGGCAGCGTGATCGTGATGCTCCAGGTGGCGGGGGCGGGCGACGGGGACGCCGGCGTCGTGATC
>VGXW01000457.1 GCA_016873195.1 Planctomycetota bacterium
GGTCCCGCGACGCTGGCCGCGGAGCTGTGGGCCGCGCGGCACGGCGCGGCCTGGATCCGCACGCACGACGTGGCGGCGTTCCGCGACGCGTGGGCGGTCGAGTGCGCGATCGAGGCGGCGCGATGAAGCAGCGGCGCCCGCGCGCTCAACCTGCGGTGGGCTCGTCGTCGCCGTCGTCGCTCGCGCCCAGCAGCGCGCGCAGCTTCCGGCGCAGCGTCGCGCGGTTCATGTCGAGCGCGCGCGCGAGCAGCGTCGGCTTGCCGTGGTGCCGCGGCAGCAGCGCACCGAGCAGGCGGCCCTCGAGTTCGTCGTGCAACTGGTCGTAGGTGACGCCGGCGGGCAGCCTTGTCTCGAGCCACTCGTGCAGCGCCGCGTCGAGCGCCTGCTGCGGCGCCGGACCGGCGCCGCCGGCCGCGCGCAGCAGTTCGGCGGGCAGATGGTCCTCGAGGATCACCGGGCCGCTGCACACCGCGGCCGCGTGCTCGAGCACGTTGCGCAGTTCGCGCACGTTGCCGGGCCATGCGTGGCGGCGCAGCACCGCGAGGGCGGCGGCCGACAGGGACAGCGGTCGGTTGCCGCCGCAGGCGGCGAGCAGGTAGGCGCACAGCGTCGGCAGGTCGCCGAGGCGCTCGCACAGCGGCGGCAGCTTCACCTCGAGCACGCGCAGCCGGTAGTAGAGGTCCTCGCGGAAGCGCCGCTCGGCGATCGCGGCGACCAGATCCTGGTTGGTCGCCGCGACGATGCGCAGGTCGACGCGGACGTCCTCGCGGCCGCCGACGCGGACGAACGTCTTCTCCTCGACGAAACGCAGCAGCTTGACCTGCAGCGGCGGCGGGATCTCGGCCACCTCGTCGAGGAACAGCGTGCCGCCGGCCGCGCGCTCCAGGTGGCCGATGCGGCGGCCCTCGGCGCCGGTGAACGAGCCCTTCTCGTGGCCGAACAGCTCCGCTTCGAGCAACGCGTCGGGCAGACTCGCGCACGCCAGCGTCACGAAGGGGCCAGCCTGGCGCGCGCTGTGCAGGTGGATGACGCGCGCGCACAGCGACTTGCCGATGCCGGTGGGGCCGGTCAGCAGCACGGGCACGTCGGCTGCGCAGGCGTGCGCGATCGCCGCGAAGGCCGGCTGCATCGCCGGCGACGAGCCGATCAGCAGCGGGGCGTGCGGCATGGCCCCGGCGCGGGCGGCGCCGGCCGCGCCACCGATCGCACCGCCGGCCGCACCGTCGTCCGCGACCAGCAGCAGCGCGCGCATCGTGCGCTCGAGTTCGCGCAGGTCGAGCGGCTTGACGAGGTAGCCCGACGCGCCGCGCTTCTTCGCCTCGACCGCGTTCTGCAGGTTGCCGTGCGCGGTGATCACCAGCACGGGCAGCGCCGCGTCGCGCGCGCGGATGCGCGCGAGCGCCTCGAGCCCGCTCGCGTCCGGCAGCCCGATGTCGAGCAGCACGAGGGCTGGCGGGTCGGCCTCGAGCGCCTGCAGGCCGAGCGTCGCCGACGGCGCGGTCACGGCGCGGCGGCCCAGGCGCTGCGCGAGGATCGCCAGCGCTGCGGCGATGGCGGCCTCGTCCTCGACGATCAGGATCGGCTTCACGGCGGCGTCCCGGCGGTGGTGGGGCCGGGCAGCGCAACGACGACGCGCGCGCCGCCGCCCGGCACGTTCTCGGCACGCAGACTACCACCGTGGGCGCGCACGATCTCGTTCGCGACCGACAGGCCGATGCCCATGCCGCCCTCCTTCTCGCTGAAGAACAGCTCGGCGAAGTGGGCCAACGCCGCCGCGGAGAACCCCGGGCCGCCGTCGGTGAAGGCGACCTCGGCGTGCCCGCCGGCGCTGCGGGCGTCGATCGCCAGGCCGCCGCCGGCCGGCATCGCCTGCACGGCGTTGGTCAGCAGGTTGCTGAAGACCTGCGCCAGGCGCCGCCGGTCGCACGACACGGGCAGCGGGCTCTCGCCGCCGAGCACGGCGCGCACGCGCGCGTGGTCGAGCTGCGCGCGGTGGCCGGCGACGACCTCCGCGAGCAGCTCCGCCAGGTCGACCGGGTGCCTCCTCGGCGGGTCGGGGCGGCACAGGAACATCCACTGGTTCAGCAGGTTCTCGATGCGGCCGACCTCGTGTTCGACGATCGCGGCGGTCGCCTCGGCCGGCCCGCCGCGCGCGAGCTGGGCGTGCATCTTGATCGCTGCGATCGGGTTCTGGACCTCGTGCGCGAACGCGGCGGTCAGCCGGCCGAGCGCTGCGAGCCGCTCGGCAGAGAGCCGCTGCTGGCGCTCTTCGTGCAGCGCCGAGCGCGCCGCGAGGAACGCGCGCGCGACGTCGCCGATCTCGTCCCCGCGCCGCGCTTCGGGCAGTGCGAGCGGGCCCGGCCGGTCGATGGCCGGCAGGTGCGCGGCGAGGCGCTGCAACGGGCGCACGAGGCCGCGGCCGACCAGCCACGCGGTCAGCAGCGCGAGCAGCCAGAACGAACCCAGCACCACGAGCACGCGCGGCTCGTGCAGTTCGCGACCGGCGGCGCGCACGAGCAGCAGCGCGTCGTCGCCGGCGAGCGGTGCGGCGACGCACTCGAGGTCGCCGCGGCGGTGTGCGCGCCCGTCGGCCGGGATCCCCTCGAGCGCGGCGCGGTGCGCCGGCGGCAGCTCGGGCGTGGTGCCGTTGCGGTGCCGGAAGTAGACCTCGAAGCCGGTGACGCGCTGCAGGTCGCGCGCCATGCGTTCGGAGGTCGGCAGACCCTGCTGCACGAGGAACGCTGCGTCGGCGGCCGCGAGGTGCTCGAGCCGAGTGCGCGCCTCGGCGGCGCTCTCGTTCGTCAGGTAGGCCACCAGCGTCACGGTCGCCGCCAGCACCACCAGCACGAACGGCAGACCGACGCGCCAGGAGAGACGTTCGGGTTTCATCGCGGTGGCCGGCCAGTGTGCCTTCGTAGCCCTCTTGCGCAAGCAGCAGAGGGGCGTCGCGGCCGGCAGCTGGGGCCGTGCGCGGCGCGTGGGCGGCGATCGTCCACGGCGGCCCGCGCGGTGGACGAACATGGACCACGGCGCCG
>VGXW01000458.1 GCA_016873195.1 Planctomycetota bacterium
ACGTGCAGGCCTTCCTCCTGCGCGATGCGGCAGTAGCGCGCGACGTCGGCCGGGCCGGTGAAGTCGAACACGCCGGGCGCGGGCTCGTGCTGGTTCCAGAACAGGTAGGCGCAGACGGTATTGCAGCCCATGGCCTTGACCATGCGCAGGCGGTGGCGCCAGTAGTCCGGCGGCACGCGCGCGGCGTGCATCTCGCCGCTGCGGATCACGAGGCGATGGCCGTCGAGCAGGAAGTCGGATTCGCCGATCGTGAACGTGCGCGGCGGGGCGGTGCAGGCGGCGAGGGCGGCGGCGAGGACGAGGGCGAGCGGGCGCATGGGGCATTGCCTACCGGGCCGGGGTGGCGCCCGACAGGCGCCCTTGTGCGCAGGCTGCGGTGGCGCGCCGGCGGCTCGGTGCTGGCATGCGGATGCGCGCGATCCGGGACCGCACGCCGCCCCTGGACACGCACAAGAGGACCGAGGAGCATTTGGCCATGGGCCCGGATGGTCCGGGATCCAGCCCACAGCTCTTTCCAACCGAGGGCGATCCCCGGGGCATGAGTCGGGGCAGATCCCTCGCGGAGAGTATCGTGAACAGGTCCTTGTCGTGGAGGCTCTTCCTCCACACCCTGATTGCCGCGACCGGCGTGCCGGCCGCGTTGCACGCTCAATGCGGGCTGCAGTGGCAGCCGGGCCAGTTGCCCGGCGCGGACGCGAAGGTCAACGAGTCGGTTGCCTGGGATCCCGACGGGCCTGGTCCCGCGACGCCCGTCGTCGTGTTCGGCGGCGCGTTTCGCGCGATCGGCTCCCTGCCGGCCAGCGGCGTCGCCAGTTACGACCCGCAGACGCAGCAGTGGAGCGCGCTCGGTGTCGGCGTCGACGGAGAAGTGCACGACCTCGTCGTGATGCCCAACGGGGAACTCGTCGTCGGGGGCACCTTCAGCAGCGCGGGCGGCGTGCCGGCCGCGTGTATCGCGGCGTGGAACGGCACGGCGTGGCGTGCGCTCGGCCCCGGCCTGTCCGGGGGCAGTCCGGGCGTCCGTGCGCTCGCCGTGGCGCCCAACGGCAGCCTCGTGGTCGGTGGCACGTTCACGCAGGCTGGCGGCGCGCCGGCCGCCAAACTCGCGCGGTGGGACGGCCTCGCGTGGTCGCCGATCGGCGGCGGCATCACCGGCACGGTCGAAGCGCTGGCGCACCTGCAGGATGGCAGTCTCGTGGTCGGCGGCACCTTCAGCTTGGCGGGCAACGTGGCCGTGAACCAGATCGCGCGGTGGGACGGCGCTGCCTGGTCCTCGCTCGGCGGCGGCGTGGAGCTGTTCCTCTCGCAGGCGAACGTGAACTCGCTGCTGGTGCTTCCGAACGGACTGCTCGTCGCCGCGGGGGTGTTCAGCCACGCGGGGACCACGCCGGTCGGGAACATTGCTGCATGGGACGGCAGCACGTGGGCCACGATGGCCTACGGGCTCATCGGGCCCGTACTCGATCTCGAGCTCGATGCGAGCGGGGCGCCGCTGGCTACTTCGTCGATCTCGAGCGGCTCCAGCGTGATGCGCTGGGACGGCGTCGGCTGGACGAGCCTCGGGCCGCTCGGAAACCAGCGGTTGTCGTGCGTGACGGCCCTGGCGAACGGCGACCTCGTCGTGGGCGGCGAGTTCACCAGTTTCGGCACGAGTCCCGCTCGCGTGTCCGCGTTCGGCCTTGCCCGGTGGGACGGCGCCGCCTGGGCCACAATGGTCCCCGGGGCGATCCCCTTCCTGCAGGCACCGACGCACCTGGTGCCGTTGCCGTCTGGCGACCTCTCGGCGATGCGCGGGCTGCAGCCTGGCGGGGTCATCGGTCCGGTCGAAGTCGCGCAGTGGGACGGCACGTCTTGGCAGTCGCTGCAGGCGGGGCTGCCCAGCTTCTTCTTACGCCCTTGCCTCGTCGCGTTGACGAACGGCGATCTCGCACTCAGCGGGGGCCTGATCAGCGGGACTCGGATACTCCGCTGGAGCGGTGCTGCGTGGGCTCCGATTCCGGGGAGTTCTAGCGGGTCACCGACTGCCATGACCGCCACCGCCAGCGGTGGGCTGGTGGTGGCCACCACGGCAGGTGTGTTGCGGTGGGACGGCGCGTCGTGGACTCCGCTGACCTCGGTTTCCGTCGGCACCGTGTCGCGGCTCATGGAACTGCCGAACGGCGACATCGTCGCGGCGGGCACCTTCACGAGCTTCGGCGGCGTGCCTGCAGCGAACATCGCCCGCTTCGACGGCAGCCAGTGGCACGCCCTCGGTGCTGGCGTCAATGGGCCGGTGGTCGACCTCGCCGCGTTGCCGAACGGTGACCTCGTCGTCTGCGGGACCTTCACGTCCGCGGGCGGCGTACCGGTGTCCGACGTGGCCCGGTGGGACGGCAGTGCGTGGTCCGCGTTCGGTTCCGGCATGTCGCCGACCTGGCTCGCGAGCCTGCAGAACGGCGAGGTCCTCGCGGTGGGCACGGCGACGATCAACGGCGTGCCCGCGGCCGGCCGGCTCGCGCGTGGGGACGGCACGAACTGGACGCTGGTCGACGGCCTCAACGGGCCCGCGACGTTCGTGACGGTGGGGCCGAGCGGTGTAGCCTACGTGGCCGGCACCTTCACCAACGCGGGTGGACGGGGGTCCGCCTACATCGCGAGCCTCGCGTCGAACTGCCCCGCCCGGGCCGTGTCCTACGGCACAGGCTGTGCGGGCTCGGCGGGCGTGCTCGCCCTGGCCCCGACCACGTTGCCGTGGATCGGCGGCCGCAGCGACAGTCTGGTGACGGGCCTCGCGGCGAACGCAGCCGTATTCGGGTGCGTCGGCCTCGCGGCCGTGGCGACGCCGCTGTCGACGTTCCACCCGGCGGCCGGTGCCGGCTGCACGGTCCTGGCGACGCCCATCGCGGCGATCTGGTTGAGCCCGCTCGCAGGGGCCGCGACCATGGGCTTCGGCATCCCGAACGATCCGTCGCTGGTCGCCACCGTGCTGCGCGAGCAGATCCTGCAGGCGGAGTTCGGCGCGGGTGGTGGCATTGCGCTGGGG
>VGXW01000459.1 GCA_016873195.1 Planctomycetota bacterium
TTTTCCGGTTCTTTTCGGCACGGGCGGGGTCCGGCATGGAAAGCGGGCGGCGGGCGCCGCGGCGGCGCCGGCGAGCCGCCGCTGCCAGCGGCGCCACACGGCGTCCGCGGAGTCTCCGTCCCGATGCGGGATTGCGTGGCTAACGCCGCCGCAGCGCGAGGCCGATAGCGCGCGCGCCATGCAACGGAAGACGCTCCTCGGTTTCGCCCTGCTCCTCGCCGCCTGTGCCTGCCACGCCCCGACGGCGATGGAGGTCGTGCTGGTGACCGTCCCCATGGCGCCGCTCGGCGAGACGGCGCCCGCCGCGCCGCTCGGCGAGACGGCGCCCGCCGCGCCGCTCGGCCCGGTGACCTACGCGCGCACGGAGGTGATGCGCCACGACTACACCGACGCGCGCGGGCGCACCATGCGGGTGGCCGTGCAGTTCACCTACTGCGCGACGGACGCCGGCGCAGCGACCGCCGCCGAGCGCGTGCGTTCGTGCTGGCAGGAGGCCGTGGCGCACGCGCGGGGCGTGTTGCAGCGTGCCGACCTGACGACGGAGGCCGGCACGATCGAGTGCGAAGCGCAGCTGTGCGGCGTGTTGAACGAGACGCTGTTCCCGGACGACGACGGCAACCGCCTCGCGACGATCGACCGCGTGCTGTGGAAGCGCGTGACCTGGAGCTGAGCCGCGCGGCCGGGACGCGGCCCGTCACGACGGCGGCGGGTGGAACAGGTGCGAGCGGGCCCGGCCCCAGCGCATCTTCAGCGCGAGCAGCGCCAGCCCACCCGGCAGCACGACCAGCAGCGAGACCAGGAGCCGCGGCTGCTCGCCGAGCAGGAACACGTCGTAGGTGCCGTGCAGCAGCACGCCGACCGGCAGCCCCGCGGCGAGCCACGGCACGCGACCGCGCCCCCAGCGCCGCAGTTTGCCTTCGGCCCAGCAGAAGCCGAGGCAGCCCGAGCTCGCGGCGTGCAGCAGGGTCGCCGTGAACCCGCGCTGCAGCAGCAGCACCGCGTCGGCGCCCCCGCGCGCGAACAGCACGTTCTCGAGGCTCGCGAAGCCGAGGCCCGCGGCCGCGCCGTAGATCGCGCCGTCGAGCGGTTCGTCGACCTCGCGACAGGCGAGGATCGGCAGCAGCGCGGCGAGCTTCCAGGCCTCCTCGTTGCAGGCCGTCAGCAGGAACGCGTCCACCGCCGGCGAGCAGGGCACGAGCCAGGTCTCGAGCAGCGGCCGCGTCCACAGCACGCCGGCGGTCGCGAGCGCGCCGAGCAGCGCGGCGAGCGCCACGAGCGGCCACGGCTCGGCCTCGTGGTCGTCGCGGCGCCACAGCAGCCACAACCACGCGAGGCTCGGGCCGGCGCCCAATCCGACTGCCTGCCACAGCGACATTCGGGCGCATCATGGCGGCTGCCGCGGGGCCGCGACAGGGTGGCGCCGCGCGGGGCTGGCGGCGCGCCCGGCCGGGGTTTATGCGTGCTGCCATGTACCGCAGCCTGTGCGGCCTGCTGCTCGCCTGTGCGTTCGCCGGGACCGCCGCGGCCCAGGCGCCCGGCAAGCCGGACCCCGGCCGCGGGACGACGGGGCCGCAGGAAGACCCCGTGATGGCCGCCGACGTCGCGGCGTTCGGGCAGTGGCTGGAGCAGTACAAGCGCGGCGCGTTCCGGCTGCTCAAGGAGGGCCGCACCGACGAAGCGGCGATCGAGCGCCTCGATCTGCAGATGGCGAAGATCGCGAAGTGGAACACGCTGGCGGCCGCGCGCATGCTGTTCGCGGCGGCGAGCGTCGACCCGCGGCCGAGCGGCGGCACGACGTCGATCGACCTCGTCGACTTCCGCCGCGAACTGCAGCCGTGGCGCGTGCAGGCGCTCGCGTGCCGGCACCTGCGCACGATGACCGGCGCGGGCGTGCTGCCGTGGCTGCTCGGCATGCTGCAGGCGCCCGGCATCCGCGCGGCGCAGCCGAACCAGGACCTGCGCAACGCCGCGGCGGTGCTGCGCGTGCTCGGCGGCCATCCGAGCGTCGAAGCGCAGCTCGAACTGCTGCGCGCGTGCCACACGATGCCGGTCGAACTGCGCGTGCAGGCCGTCAACGCGATGGCCAAGGACGCAACGCTCGATCTCGCCCCGACCCTGATCGAGTTGCTGCGCGACAGCGAACCCAACGTGCGCATCGCCGCGGCGAACGCGCTCGGCACGGCGCTGCAGCCGCACGTCGACGAGACGCTCGGCGCGCGGCCGGGCGCGGGCACGCTGCAGGTCCGCGACCTCGCGATCGAGAAGCTCGGCGAACTGCTGGTGCGCGACCAGATCTGGCAGGTGCGCAGCGCGGCGGCGTTCGCGCTCGCGACCATGAAGTGCAAGCCGGTGATCCCGGTGCTGATCCGCGGCCTCGAGGCCGAGATCGCGCGCAAGAAGGACCCGTGGGCGATGGACGTGCGGCTGCACAAGCTGCTCGAGGGCCTGACGAGCCAGTCGGTCGTGCGCGGCAGCGTGTTGCCGTGGCAGGAGTTCTGGGCCCGCGAGGGCGCATCGTTCCGCGTCAAGCCCGCCGCCGCGGCGGGTCTGCCGCCGCCCGCGGCCAACAAGTACGAGAGGTTCTTCGACCTCGAGGTCGAGTCCGACCGCGTGCTGTTCGTGCTCGACTTCAGCGGCTCGATGGCCGAGCCGGCGCAACTGCAGGGGCGCGGCACCGGCGCGCCGGCCGGCGAGAAGAGCACCAAGGCGCAGCTGGTGGTCAAGGAACTCGAGAAGCTCGTGCTGGCGCTGCCCGACGGCGCGCTGGTCAACTTCGTCGTGTTCAGCGACGGCGTGCGCGTCTGGCGCGAGGAGGGCGGCCGCCCCGCCCTGGTGGCGCTGACCGACGAGGTGCGCGACGACCTGCTGGGCAACTTCCTGCCGGGCCTGCGCCCGCGCGGTCCGACGAACCTCTACGGTGCGATGATGAAGGCCCTCGGCTTCGGCGGCCGCGGCCTGCACGACAAGTACTATTCGGCCGCCTTCGACACGCTCTACGTGATCAGCGACGGCGCTCCGGGG
>VGXW01000460.1 GCA_016873195.1 Planctomycetota bacterium
CGATCGTCAGGAAGCGCCGCGTCAGCAGGTTCAACGCCAACACGCGCAGCTGCGGCAACTCCGCGCGGTCGAACAACACGTCGCGCACGACCGGCGTGCAGAGCTCCTGGATCTGCCGGTCCTCGCGGTCGCCGGCGATGCCGGCGATCGTCGGCAGCAGGGATGCGCGGCGCCGCCAGTCCTCGCGCGGGAGCTTCCGGAACGTCGCGACGATGCGCGCTTCGCTGCCGCGCAGGTTCAGCAGCAGCGTCGGCAGGTAGCTCGTCGTCGTGTGTCGCTCGCCGCTCGAACTGCGGTCCAGGGTGCGTTCGGGGCCGAGGAACAGGGCGATCATCGCCTGCGCGGCGGCGTCGCCGCGCAACCGCGCGAGCGCCTGGACGAACTGCCGTCCCTGCCCCTCGGGCGCCTTGCCGAGGCGTTCGACGAACACCGGCACGGCGCGCGCGTCGCCGCTCTGCGCGAGCTCGTGCAGCAGCAGCTGCAGGCGGGTGCCGGTCGCCGCCGGCAGCTCCTCGATCATCGCCGTCACGACCTGCGGCTGGCCGCGCCGCGTCAGTTCGCGCAGCGCGATCGCCCGGACCTCCATCGTCTCGTCGGGGCCGGCCAGCAGTTCGAAGACGCGGCACACGTCGTCGCCGTCGTAGCGCGCCAGCAGCCGGGCGAGTTCGAGGCGGACCTCGGGCCGAGGGTGGCTCGACAACCGCAGCAGGTCCTCGCGCAGTTCGCCGGGGTCGCCGTAGGCGCAGTGGCGGACCGCTGGCACGAGCAGCGACAGGTCGTCGCCCTGCAGCACCTCGTGCAGCCAGGCGGTGCCGGCCCCGTCGCCGGCCGCGTGGAGCACGCCCGCGATGATCGGCTTGAACTCGCCGGCGGCGTCGGCCCAGCGGCCGCGCAGGACCTCGGCGGCCTGCGCGACGGGGAGCTTCAGCGTCTCCACGAGCGCCTGGTCGCGCACCGGACCGGGCAGGTCCGCGAGCATCAGTTGGCGGAACATCGGCACGGCCTCGTCGCCCAGGCGCTTGCGGGCGGCGGCGAGCCACCCCGCGCGGGCGTGGCCGGGGATCTGGTCGAAGTGCCGGAACAGGCCGCGCACCGTGTCCACCTTGCCCGAGCGGCACAGCGCCGTCAGCGCCGACTGGCGCACGTTCGTGTTCTTGTGCGTCAAGGCGCGCTGCAGTGCGGCGTCGCA
Source organism: Planctomycetota bacterium (assembly GCA_016873195.1). Classification (GTDB taxonomy): domain Bacteria; phylum Planctomycetota; class UBA1135; order UBA1135; family UBA2386; genus VGXW01. The sequence goes on from VGXW01000460.1 coordinate 1,190, forward strand.
GCGCTCGTTGGCCATCTTGCCCATCGCCTCGACGCAGTTGTTCACCACGTCGGCGAGTGCCGGGTTGCCGAACGCGCGGTCCATCGCCTCGACCAGGGGTTCCACCGCCGCGTCCGGTGCGCGCCAGAAGAACTCCGTGGCCATCTGCCAGGCTTCGCGCCGTGCGCCGCCCTGCAGGTTCGCGACCACCTGCTCGAGAGCCTGCCGCGTGGTGCGGTCGTAGTCGCGGCCGCTGCGGTCGGGGTACTCGAGGGCGACCGGGAAGTCCGCGTGGAACGGGCTCAGCTGGTAGACGTTCGCCGCGGGGCGCTGGCCCGCCGCCGGAGCGGGGTCCTGGGCGGGAGCGGCGGGTGCTGGCAGCAGCGCGGCGAGCAGCCAGACGAGCGGCGACGGTCTCGGCATCTTGGGCATCGTTGCTGATAGTGCCGCAGCAGGCCGGCGTCACGGCGGGGCATCCGGGCGGCGGGCTAACGCGGCGCCTCGAGGCTGCCCTGGGCGTACAGCAGGCGGCTCTCGGCGACGCGGTAGTCGAGCTGGTTGCGCAACAGGCGCGTGCGCGCCTCCCGCAGGTCCTGGTTGCGCCGCTGCACCTCGAACGCGGTCGACGCGCCGACGCGCAGCTTGACCTGCTCGGTCTCGAGGTTGGTCGACGCGAGGCGCACCGACTCCTCGCTGGCGCGGATGCTCTGCGCGAGGCTCTGCAGGTTGCGCGCCGCCTCGCGCACGTCCTTGGTCACCTCGAGGATGGCGCCGTGCAGCAGGCGGCGCTGGCGCTCGACTTCGAGCGCCATGCGCTGCCGGCGCGCGCGGGCCGCGTGGTTGCCGATCGGCACGGAGAACTCGAGCGTCAGCGACCAGTCCGGGAAGTCCTGGTCGACGGAATCGCGGAAGGCGCTGCGGAACCGGTCGCGCGCGCCGTCGCTCGAGTAGCTGCCCACGAGGTCGAGGCTCGGCAGCGCGTCGTGTTCGGTCTCCATCAGCGCGACCTCGGCCTGGGCCACGGCGCTGCGTTGGCTCTGCAGGTCGGGGCGCCTCGCGATCGCGCTCGCGGCGAGCGGTTCGAAAGGCCGCTCGCGGTCGTCCGGGACCACGCGGATCTCGCTGACCGGACGCAGGTTCATCCGCCACAGCGTGCCGTCGGTCGCGTCGAACAGGAGCCGGCGCAGTTCGTCCTCGCGGCTGCGGATCAGGTTCTCCGCGACGATGAGCTCTTCCTGGCGCCTCGCCACCTCGGCCTCGTCGGCCACGCGGTCGCGCGGCGCGAGGTCGCGCACGCGGATGCGTTCCTCCGTGATGCGCAGCTGCTCGCGCGCGACCGAGAGCGCGGACCAGCCCACGCGCCAGTTCTCGCGCGCGTACGTGAGTTCCCAGTAGGCCTGCACGACCTGCAGCAGCGTGTCCTGCACCGTGCGCTCGAAGTCCCGCTGCGCCCGGTTCAGGCCGTAGCGGGCCGTCGTGATCCCGGCCAGGTTGTAGTCGGTCCAGGCACCGCGCAGCAGCGGTTGGCGGTAGGTCGCCGCCCACTCCGAGGTGAACTGTCGTTCGAAGAAGAAGTTCGAGCCGGAGGCCTCGTAGCGGGCCGGGCGGAACGCCAGGTCGAACAGGCCGCCGGTCACCACGCGCTGCCGCCAGCCGATGGCCCCGTCGATCGTCGTGCGCTCGTCGGAGTTCTGGAACTGGTTCCGCGACGGCGACTCGCTCTCGCTGTAGGTCGCACTGCCGTAGAGTTCCGGCTCGAACCCCGCTTCGGCGAAGAGCAGATCGAGCCGCGCCTGCTCCGGGAGCAGTTCCGCCGCGCGCAGGTCGACGTTGTGGTTGCG
>VGXW01000461.1 GCA_016873195.1 Planctomycetota bacterium
GGGGAACATGGAAACCTCGTCTCTCGGGGGTTGGCCCGCGCGAGCGGGCCCGATCGGTGACTACTTCTTCGGCGGATCCTGCGGCGGGTCCTTCGGCGGAGGAACCTGACCCGCGCCGCGCTCCTTGCCGGGCCCGAACAGGTCCTGCTCCAGGGCGCGCTTCCGGTTCTCGACGTCCTGGATCACGGCGTCCTCCATCTTTATCACGACCCGCAGGTCTTCGAGCAGGGCCGCCAGGTTCTCGGCCTGCTCCATCTGCTTCAGCACCTCCTGCAGGCGCCGCAGCGCGTCTTCGTAACCCGCTGCGGCCTCGGTCCTTGTCGCCTCCTGGCCGGAGGCCGCGAAGGCCTCGACGAGCCGGCTCGTCGCCGGGAACGCCTCCTTGGCCACCGCCGCGAGCGGCTGCGGGATCAGCGCCTCCATCTGGCGGACCTTGTTGGCCTCGATCAGGCGGTTGTTCTCGTACTCCCACAGGATGCGCTGGTAGAGGTCGCCGACGAGCGCGACGCGGCGACCGAGCGCCTGCTGCAGCCGCGCGAGCGTCTTGAAGCGCGCGACGACCTCGGCGAGCTTCGGCCCCGCCTGCTGCGGGCCCATCGTCTCGCGCAGCGTCAGCAGCGCGGTCTGCTCGTCGGCGATGATGCGCTCGAGTTCCTGCCGCTGCTCGACCTGCCGGCGCCGCAGTTCCTCGAACAGCTTCTCGCGCGTCACGACGCGGAACACGAGCGTCTCGCCGCTGCCGCGGTGCGGCTCGCCGGGGCCGAAGTTGTCGGTCGCGGAAAAGCGCAGCGACACGAGCATGCCGGGGCGGATCCGGTTGCCCCGCGCGTCCTGGTCGGGCTCGGGGTTCCATTGCACGAAGTCGACGCTGGCCGGCGACTCGTAGCGTTGCGCGCTGCGCGGCAGCGGGTTGACGTAGCTCGCGAGCACGTTCTCGAACGGGGCCTCCGGCGGCTTCGGCGCGGCGCCCGCGCCGTTGCCGCCCGGCGCCGCCTCGGCGGGCGTGTCCTCGACCGCGCGCATCGCGGCGTCGATCGCGCGGATGCCGAAGTCGTCCTTGACCTTGAGGTCGCCGGGAATGCGCGCGTGGGCCGTGACCAGCGTGCCGATGCCGCGCAGGCGGAAGTCCACGGTCGGCGGTTTGTCGTCGCCGACGCGCAGCAGCAGCTTCGGCGGCGCACCGGACCCGAGCCGGTCCTGGTCGATCACGTCGACCGTCAGCAGGCCCGAGGTTTCGGGCGCGAGTTCGCCCACGAACGACAGGCGGTCGGCGCCGAGCGACAGCGCGAGCTTCTGGTCGCCGCCGAGCAGCACGAACGCTTCGTCGAGCAACTTCTGCGCGCGGCCCTGCACGGCCAGCTTCGCGCCGCGCGGCAGCCGCAGTTCGCCCTCGGTCGGCGGCACCTGCTCGGGATCGCGCTCCATGTAGCCGGGGAAGGTGACCCGCAGCCCGAGGTCGGCGATGCGCGGTCGCTCGACGATGCCCACGCGCAGTTCGACCGGCAGCGCGTCGCCGCCGGCGGCGGTCAACACCACGTCCCCGAGCACCGCGTCGAGCACGAGCGTGAACTCGCGTTCGCCGGTGCCGCTCATCGGCTCGGTGCCGTGTTCGCCCGAGGCGAACGCGTAGCTCAGGAACACCTGGTCGGGCACCGGCCCCGCCACCTCGACGCGCACGGTCAGCGGGTCGCCCTGCGGCAGCCGCACGCCGCCGGCGGGCACGCCCGCGAAGCCGAGGCTCGTGTAGCGCGGCCAGTCGACGTTCGCCAGCGCGAGGTTGCGCGCCGCCCAGGTGCCCAGCGAACGCGGGTCGAGCGCCGCCCAGCCGCCGAAGAACAGCAGCGCCACCGCGGTGGCCGCCGCGAACCGGCGCACCCGGTCTGCGTCGATCGCGCGCGCGAACGGGATGCCGCCGAGCCGCCGCCGCAGGCCGTCGACGACCGCCGCCATCAGCGCCTGCGAGTCGCCGCGCGGGGTGCCCGCGAGCGCGGTCTCGAACTGCAGCGCGGAGATCAGCTCCTGGCGCACCTCGGGGGCCCGGCGCTCGACCGCGAGCGCGAGTTCCTCGTCGCCGAGCCGGACCTCGAGCGGTCGCACGAGCCGGCGCACGACGACGCGCGCGACGACGGCGAGGAAACTCAGCAGCAAGAGGCACCGGTAGAACCACTCGAGCCGCAGGCCGCGATCGGTCACGTAGCTCGGCAGCGCGTAGGCGACCAGCAGCAGGCCGACCACGCCGAGCGTCTCGATCCAGATGCCGGCGCGGGCGCGGGCGCGCAGCCCGGCGAGCACGGACCGGGCGGCGGCGAGCGGCGGGGCCGCGGGCGGCGGCGCGAGGGCGACGGTCTGGCTCGACGGGTTCATAGCAGGTTGAAGCGCTTGCGCAGCAGCCACTCGAGCGCGAGCACGAGCAGCACGAACAGGATCGTCGCCCAGCCGTCCCACACGGCGTGCGGCGTGCGGAACGTGTCGGTCGCCGAGCGCGACGGGATCCGGTCGAGGGCAGCCAGCAGCTGGGCGGGCGTGTCGAGCAGTTCGCCGCCCGCCGCGGCGGCGACGGCGGCGAGTTCGGCGCGGTCCATCGGCCCCTCGCGCTCGAGTTGCGCGGCGACGACCTGGAACCCGGCCTCGACGTTCTTGCCGAGCTTCTGCGCGGGCCGCACGCGGTAGCTGCCCAGCGCCGTCGGCCGGAACCGCAGCTCGTAGCGACCCGGCGCGCCCTCGGCCGGCAGCATGTCGACGTTCTCGGCCGCGAACCCCTCGCGCTCGATCACGACCTGGAAGGCATCGGCGACGAAGGGCTGCAGCGTCTCGTCCTTGACGTCGGCGGTGATCTCGATCGGTTCGCCGAGGTCGATCTTGTCGTCGCTCGCGAGCAGGCGCAGCCGGCTGTTGCCGGCGTGCAGGCGGCCTTCCCACAGGTAGCGGATGCCGTGCACCCAGAAGCGGTTGTAGGCCTCCTCGTAGAGCGAGCGCCAGCGGTAAA
>VGXW01000462.1 GCA_016873195.1 Planctomycetota bacterium
CCCCGCGCCGGCCGGCGAAGCGCCGGCGCGCGAGATCGAGGTCGAGCGCACCGCCGGTGAGGCCGATCATGGGCTCCTCGTCGAAGCCCACGTTCCTGGCCGTGCGCGCCAATTCGGCGAGGATCTCCGGCGAGGCGCGGCGGTTGCTCGCTCCCACGCGCACGAAGGTCCCCGCCTCGCGCCCGAGGCCCTGCACGTAGTAGGGCCGGCGGGCGCCGGGGAAGACCGTGACGACGACAAGGGCGGTGCGCCGGTACGGGACGATCTCGACCTCGGGGAGGATCTGCGGTCGGATCGCGTCGGCGGCGAGGTTCATGATCCGCTGCTCGACCCCGAGCGGATCGTCGATCCCCGCGACGGCGCGCGTCCGATCGTGGACGCCGATCACCAGGGTTCCGCCCGCGGTGTTGCTGAACGCGGAGAGGGTGCGCACGATCGGGCCCGAGGAGCTGGCATCGCGCTTGAATTCGAGCGTCTTGCCCTCGTGATCGGACAGCAGTTCCTCGACATCCATGGCTCTGAAATCTACTCTGAAGACCCGGAAGGCAGAAGCCTTCAGGGTGCGACTTCCGAGCTCCGGGTCGTGGGCCTCTCGCCACCGGTCGAGCGGACAGGCGGGACCGGCGGCGATGCCGGCGGTGCAGCGACCGGGCTCGGCCGCGGGGAGCGTGCGAACCTGCGCCGCGCGCCGATGTGGGGGCACCCGGGCGTGTTCGGCAAGCTGCTGCGGCAGTCGGGGTCGTTCCTGTTCCCGGGCCCGCTGTGGCTCGTCTACGAGTAGCGGCGGCCTGCGCGGGGCTCAGCGCTCGAAGTGCGTGACGATGCTGTTGGTCAGGTGGATCTGCAGCGCCGGGTCGATGCGGGCCGCCTGCCAGTACAGTTCGGCGCCGCGCAGCGAGGGATCGTTGGGCACCGGCTGCGCGAACGAGCCGGGGCCGACACCCACCGCGACGCTGACCATCGTGCCGGCATCGAGCAGGAGGCGGCCGAACGGCAGCACGGTGACGCCGGGCACGAAGCTCGCGGCGAGGAACCACAGGTCGCTGGTGGGGGCGTCGACCTGCAGCACGGCGGTGCCGCCGAGGTTCGTCTCCGCCTGCAGCAGAAGGCCGGCGGGCAGCCCGAGCGCTTGCATCAAGGCGCCGACGTCGGGCCGGCGGCCGATCGTCGTGACCGCCGTGCCGTGCGCCTGCAGCAGCGCGCGCAGCTGGGCCGGCGACAGCGCCTGCCCGAGCTGGAACTTCGCGGCGCCGAGCGTCGCCGCGGCCGCGCTCGTGACGATCGGCGTCGCGCTCGACGTGCCCGAGAACGTCGCGGTGTAGGTCTGGCGCATGTCGCCGTTCGGGAAGAACACGTCGCCGTAGCCGGTCGTCCAGACGCTGCCGCCCCAGCCGTTGGCGTCGACGATCGCGCCGTAGTTCGAGAACGACGCGCGCGCGAGCGCGCTGCCGTTCGTCGCGCCGACGATCACCGAACCCGAGTCGCGCACGCTGCGCGTGAACAGGCCCTGCCAGGTCGATGAATCGAGGTTCTGGTTGCCGTTGCCGGCGGCGGCGATCACGTGGATGCCGGCCAGCGTGGCGTTGCGCACCGCGTCGAACACGTCCTGGCGGCCCTCCATCGGGCAGTAGCTCGTGCCCGTGATCGGGCAGGGCAGCTGGACCTCGAGCACGATGATGTCGCCGGGCTGGCTGTTCGCGGCGCCGACGTCGACCGAACTCGCCCAGTTGGCGGACTGGTGGCTGTGGAACTTGTAGCGCGCCTTGAACACGCCGCCCGTGACGCCGTAGCTGTTCTTGTCGGCGACCATCTCGCCGGCCACCGCCATGCCGTGGTAGGTCGACTGCGGGTTGGGGCCGATCACGTTGGCGGCCACCGCCAGCGGAATGTCCTCGTGGTCGAGCCGCAGCGCGGTCTCGATGTCGAGGATCTGCAGCACCTCGCCGCGGCCGCCCGGGATCACGCGCGCGCTGGCGATCGCGATGCCGGTCGGGTGCGCGCCGAGGTAGCCCTGGTTGCCGGCGTAGTCCGCGGTGGTCGGCGGGATGTCGCCGGGGTCGGCCGCGTAGCCGGGCGGCGTGTCGGCGATCACGGTCTCGACCACGGGCAGACCGGCCAGCGCGCGCCACGCGGCGATGCCGGTCGCGGGATCGGGCAGGCGCACGCGGAAGTAGAGGTTCAGGTCGGCCGGCGGATCGACGTCGCCGCGCCCCTCGGCCGACAGGCGCGCGAGCAGCTCGGCGCGCGCGTGGTCGAGTTCGGCCTCGGACCGCTCGAACAGGCGCTCGATGCGCGCGCTCGCCGGGATCGCCGCGAGCACTTCGTCGAGCGGCAGGCCGGCGAGGCTCGACAGGCGCCCGGCCCGCAGTCGGACCCGCGAGCCCTCGGCGAACTTCACGACGAGGTTGGTCGGGTCCTCGGCCCCGGCGACCGGTTCGAACCGCGTCGGGCGCAGGACGGGCCCGCGCTTCTGCTGGGCGGGCACGGCGGCGGAAAGGAGCGCGAACAAGAGGGCGGAACGCAGCATGGACACCTCGTGGGGTAGCAGGGGCACTCTACCGTACCGACCGCGCGCGTTGGGCGCCGCCGGCGATCGCTGGCCGCGCCGTTGTGCGCGGGGCCACCGGCTGCTCGCATGGGTGCATGCGCCGACTGCTGCCGCTGTGGCTGCTCGCCGCCTGTGCCACGCCGCCCGTGACCGACCCCATGCTCGATGCCGTGCCCACCGATGCCGGGCAGGCCGTGGTCGTGCGGCCGCGCGCGCGCGGCGCCGTCGCCGCCGAGGCGACCGCGTACGAACGCGCGGGGGCGGGCTGGTCGCGCGCGTTCGGCCCGCTGCCCGCGGTGGTGGGCAGGAACGGCGTGGTCGCCGCGGCCGACAAGCGCGAGGGCGACGGCCACACGCCGGGCGGCGTGTTCCGGATCGGCACCGCGTTCGGCTACGCGGAGACGCTGGCGACCGGCCTGCAACC
>VGXW01000463.1 GCA_016873195.1 Planctomycetota bacterium
GTGCGCGCGGCCTCGAAGCACGGCGGCCAGAGCGAGGCGAACTGCCACCCGTTCCGCTGGGACCGCTACACGTTCATGCACAACGGCGACGTCGGCGGCTTCGCGCGGCTGCGGCGGTCGCTGCTGACCACGCTCGGCGACGAGGCGTTCGCGGTGATCCAGGGCAACACCGACTCCGAGCACGTGTTCGCGCTGGTCGTCGACGAACTGCTGCGGAGCCCCCTGCAGGGCGTCGAACGCATGGTGCAGGCGCTGCAGAACGCCCTGCGCCGCGTCGTCGAACTCGGCCGCGCGCACGGCGTGACCGAGCCGCACTACCTGAACCTCGCGCTCGCCGACGGCGTCGCGGCGGTCGCCTGCCGCTTCACGACCCACGACGGCTACGACGGCGAGAGCCTGTTCGTGCACACGGGCCAAGTATACGTCTGCAGCGACGGCGTGTGCCAGATGCTCGCGCCGGATCAGGGCACGGGCTGCGTGCTGGTGAGCTCCGAACCGCTCAGCGACGACCCGGGCTGGGACATGATGCCGCGCAACTCGCTCGCGCGGATCGACAGCCGCGGCATCGCCAGGGTGCAGCCGATCGCGCAGTGAACCGCGCGCCGTTCACGCGGTGACGTCGACCAGCGTGCCCTTGCCGGGCTCCGCGGCGCCGCGCGGCGGCGGCGGATCGACCGCGCAGGCGTCGATCATGCGCACGGCCAGCCGGCCCGCGGCCTGCTGCTGCTGCAGCAGCTTCGCCAGCAGCGCGATGTTCGCGTTCTGCACGACGAGCATGCCGGTGAGTCCGCTCGTGGTCGCGTCCGCTGCCATGCGCGCACTATCGAAGCGCGGCGCGCGGCGACTGCACGGCGCCGCGCGGCCGCCGTTGCCACCGGCGATTGCGAGGCGCGGGCACTGCTGCTCCACTCTGCCCATGCCCGTCCGCACCCTGTCGCTGCCCGTGCCGCATCCGTTCGAACTGCGGCTGTGCCTGTTCGGGCACGGCTGGGTCGCGCTCGCGCCGCATCGCTACGACGCGGCGGCGGACACGTTCCACACCGTGCTGCTGCTCCGTGAACGGGCGGTCGACGCGTCGGTGCGGCAGGCGGGACGGGCGCTCGAACTGCGGCTCACGAGCGGCGCCCGGCTCGCGGCAGCCGAGGCGACACTCGCGCGCGCCCAACTCGCGCACATGCTGCGCCTGCACTGCGACCTGTCCGGGTTCCACACGATCTGCGCGGCGGAGCCGCGCCTCGGTTGGGCCGCGCGCCGCGGTGCGGGGCGGCTCCTGCGTTCGGCGACCGTGTTCGAGGACCTGATGAAGCTCCTGTTCACGACGAACACGACGTGGGCCGGCACCGAGGCGATGACGAAGAACCTCGTCGCCGCGGCCGGCGCGCCGGCCCCGAGCGGGGCGCGCGCCTTCCCGTCGCCGCAGCAGTGCCTGCGGCCCCGGTCGTTCTACCGCGACGTCGTGCGCGCGGGCTACCGCGCCGAAGCCGCCGTGCGGCTCGCCGAGGGCTTCGCCTCGGGCCAGCTCACCGACGAGCAGTTCCTGGCGGCGCAGCCGGCGCACGAGCTGTGGCAGCGGATCACGGCCCTGCACGGTTTCGGCCCCTACGCGGCGGGCCAGGCGATGCGGCTGTGCGGCCACTACGAGGAACTCGCGCTCGACAGCTGGTGCCGCGCGCGGCTCGCCGAACTGGCCGGCCGGGCCCGGCCGCCCGCGGACGCGACGGTCCGCAGGCGCTACGCGAAGTACGCGCCCTACCAGGGCCTCGCGCTGTGGCTCGACCTGACCGCGGACTGGCACGGCGAAGGTGGACGCGGGGCCTGAGGCGGACGCGGTCCTCGACCGTCCGTTCAGGTCGAGCAGCAGGTCGATGCCGTTGCTCGACAGGGCGCCGAGCGCGTGGTGGCCGCCGGCCGGATCGGAGCAGGCGCCCTGCGCGATGATGTGCACGCCGTTGCCGAGCGTCAGGTTCACCGAAGTGCCGAGCACCGGGCGCGCACTGGCCGCGCAGGTCGACGGCAACACGTCGACCGCGGCCGTCGTCTCGGTCGGCCGCCACTTCCGTCGCGTGATCAGGATCGGCGCGGAGACGCCCTGGTTGGTGAGGTTGACGGCGCCGTAGGTCGCCAGCAGGCGCAGGACGGGCCAGGCCGCCGCGTTCGTTCCCCACGGAAAGGCGTTGCTCGAGTTGCCGGGGGCAGTCGCGCATCCATCGGGAACGACCACGGAGAACCTGGCGGTGGCAGCGGCGGCGAGACGGGTCGCCGCGAGGACGGAGATCAGACGCTGCATGTTCGGATTCCCTCGGTGCTGACGAGCAGGGGCGCCGTGAAGCCGACGCCGCACCGGGTTCTGTGAGGATGGCTACCACGCGGCAAGCGAGCCGCTGCCCGGGGTGCCGGATCGCGCCCGGCAGTCCTGCGGAACGAGCCGCCCGAAGCGGCGGTCCGCCCGAACGGCAATCGACCCCGGCCGTTGCCCGTGGGGCGTCCATCGCGGTATCCGTTCCCTGAGCCCCATGCGCCTTCTCCCCGCCCTCTGTCTGCTCACGTTCCCGGTCCTCGCCCAGACCACCCGCTACCGCGACCTCGTGTTCGCGGCCTACGACCGCAATACGGCCATCGCCTACGGCAGCGCGGTGAACCGCTTCACCCACCAGACCGAGACCCTGCTGCTCGACCTCTACCAGCCGCGCGGTGACACCGACGGTTCCCGGCCGGCGATCGTGGTGGTGCACGGCGGCGGCTTCGTCGGCGGCAGCCGCGGCGCGTCGCAGATGGTGCAACTGGGCGCCGACCTGGCCCGGCGGGGCTACGTGGCCCGGTCGATCGACTACCGGCTGGCCCCGAGCGGCAACCCGATCACCGCGCAGGTGATCGAGGATGCCGGTCACGACTGCAAGGCGGCCGTGCGCTGGCTGCGGGCGAACGCGGCCTCGCTGCGCCTCGACCAGGGGCGGATCGCCGCGATCCCC
>VGXW01000464.1 GCA_016873195.1 Planctomycetota bacterium
CCACGGCACCACGCACCAGCTGCTCGCGGGCGTCTCGGCCGAGGGCCTGGAGGGCTTCGACGAGACCGGCATCCACGGCCACGTGATCTACGCGGCCACGCACAACCTGCTGAACGGCTACCGCGGCTTCCACTACCCGCTGCCGCTGTGGCTCGCGGAAGGCCTCGCGCACTGGTATTCGCGGCGCGTGCCGAGCGACGTCGTCAACGTGCGGATCCTCGACAGCGAGGCCGTGTCGCAGGACAAACAGGCCGACTGGCCGGTCAAGGTGCGCCGGCGCGCGCAGCACGAGGGCCTGCCGATCCCGTTCGCGACGATGGCGAAGTGGGGGGATTTCGCGGAAATGGGCTACCACGCGCACTCGCAGGCGTGGTCGCGCATCGACTACCTGATGCAGCTGGACCGCGAGAAGCTCGGCGTGGTGCTGCAGAAGCTGAAGGGCCTGCAGACCACCGCCGCAGGCACCAGACCGCCGCCCGAGGTCGTCACGCTGGCGCAGAAGCTGCTCGTCGATCTCTACGGGCTCGACGGCCCGACGTTCGACACGAAGTGGCGCGACTGGGTGCTGAAGACCTACCCGAAGAAGTAGCCGCTTCGCCCCGGCTGGGCAGTCCGCCCCGCCCTGGGCTACGCTGTTCCCCATGGTGCGCCCCCAGGTGCTGTTGCCGGTGGTCCTCGTGCTGGCCGTCGGGCTCGGGCTCGGCCTGCGCGTGATGCTGCGGCAGCCGTCGGCCGCGACGCCGGATGCCGCCGGGACCGCGCCGCCTGCCGCGGTCGACCGGGGCACCGGAGTGCCGCAGGGCCACGTCTACTGCGGCATCGCCGACGAGCCCGACAGCGTGAACCCGTTCACCGCGCACGGCAGCACGGTGCGGCGCTACGTGCTCGGCTTCACGCACGAGGGCCTGCTCGACAGCGATCCGGTGACCGGCGAACTGCGGCCCGCGCTCGCGTCCGCCTGGGAGGTCGAGCCCGGGGCGCCGGCGGCCACGTTCACGCTGCGGCCCGGCGCGCGCTTCGCCGACGGCGCGCCGGTGACGATGGCCGACGTGCTGTTCGGCTGGGAGCTCGCGCGGGCGGGCCACCTGCAGTTCGGCTTCGTCGGCGACGCGTTCGGCCGCGTGGCCGGCGCCGAAGCGCTCGACGAGCACCGGCTGCGCCTCTTGTTCCGCGCGCGCCAGCACGGCGTGCTCCGCGCCGTCGCCGAGACCTGGTTGGTCGCCCAGCGGCGCTTCTTCGTCGACGCCGTCGCCGCGCTCGCGCAGCGCCAGGGCCAGCCCGTGCCCGCCGTCGACTCGCCCGCGTTCGCGGCGCTGCTGCGCCAGGTCGACCGCACCTGCGGGCCCGGCACGGGGCCGTTCCAGCTGCCGAACGACGCCGACGGACCGACCACGTGGCGGCGGCGCCAGGACCTGCTGCTGCCGCAGAATCCGCACCACTGGCGCCGCGCGCAGCAACCCGGCACCTGGAACCTCGCCGCCGTGCGCCTCCTGTTCCGCGACCGCAGCGTCGCGCACGCCGAACTCTACGCGCGCAACGTCGACTGGTTCTTCGCGCCCGACTGCGCGGCGCTGCTGCAGAGCCGCGCCGAGCTGCAGCAGCACTACCGCACGCTGGTCTACGACAACCCGGCGCAGGGCGTGCTCGGCATGCTGTGGAACTGCGGCCGCGCCCCGCTCGACGACGCGCGCGTGCGCAGGGCGCTCTGCCACCTGTTCGACCGCGACGCGGTCGTGCGGCTCTACAGCGGCAACGCGCTGCCGGCGCAGGCGCTCGCGAAGCCGAGGTCGCCCGAGTACCCCCCGGACCTGCGGCAGCCGCCGTTCGACCCGGGCGAGGCGCGGCGTCTGCTGCGCGAGGCGGGCCACGACCCGGCGGCGGGGCGGCCGCTGCGCCTGACGGTGGTCGCCGCGACCGGCGATCCGCAGGTGAGCCACGTGCTCGCGCTGTTCGCGGACGCCGCGCGGAAGGCCGGCGTCGAACTCACCGCGCGCGAACTCGAGTTCACGGCGTTCGTCGCGCAGAAGACGCGCGGCGAGTGGGACGGCCTGCTCGCGATCCGCGACCTGCGCAGCTCGGGGGATCCCTACGACTACGTGCACAGCGCGGGCGCCGACAACGACGGCAAGTGGCGCCACGCCGAGGCCGACCGGCTCGCCGAGCGGGCGCGCGCGGAGTTCGACGCCGGGCGGCGCGCGGCGCTGCTGCACGAGCTGCACCGGCTGGTGCTGCGCGAGCAGCCGGTCGCGCCGATCGTGCACCCGCTGGTCGCGATCCTGTTCAACGTGCACGTGCAGAACGCGGAGCCGGGCCCGCGCGGGCTGTGGCCGGAGCGGTTCTGGGTGGCGCCGGAGTGGCAGCGGCGGTGACGGGGGCGGGCGCGCGGCGGCGCTACCAGGCGAGTTCGCGCAAGGTTCCGGGAGTCAGTCTGGCGAGCGCGGCGAGCACTTCGCCGGCATGCTCACGGATGTCCGGCCAGCGCGTCGTCGGCAGGATCAGGACCGCGAGTCGGCGGCCAGCAAGCGACTGCTGGAAGCGCAGTCGCTTGTCGGTCGTGAGCAAGACCTCGAACCCTGCAGCTTCCGCAGCGTGCAACAACTCGCCGTTGGTCCGCGTGGACCAGCTTCTCTCGAACGCCGTTTCCACGGCGTGCCCCTCGAGCAGTCCGCGCAAGGGCACCGGCACTCCCTGATCGAAGAGGATGCGCATGGTGCCGCAGTCCCATCAGGCGACGGCCAGGCTCCGCGCTGCATGCTCGAGCACCGCGACCACCTGCTCCCTGGTCGCGCCGGGGAACCACGCCAGGAAGTCGTCGATGCTGGCCCCCGCTTCGAGGTTCTCGAACAGGGCGGCGACTGGCACTCGCGTGCCACGGAACACCCATGCGCCCCCGAGGCGTTGGTCGCTGCGTTCCACGGCGGGGCAACTCGTCCAGTCCAACATGACGCGGACCGTACGCGGGGCGGGG
>VGXW01000465.1 GCA_016873195.1 Planctomycetota bacterium
ATCGGTGACGAGGCGCAGCTCGCTGCCGTCGCTGCAGGTGACGTCGATCGCGCCGCGCACGAGCGGAGCGCGCGGCACGGCGAACTCGGGGAACCCGGCCCAGCCGGCGGCGAGCCACAGCACGATCGCGTTCTCGCCGGCGCGCAGCTGCGCCGTCAGGTCGTGGTCGACGTAGCGCGCGCGCTTGCCGAGGTCGCTGACCGACGGTGCCAGCACGGCATCGCCGACCTTCCTGCCGTTGGCCCAGAGTTCGTGGTAGCCGAGCGAGGCGATGCGCGCGGTCGCGCGCACGGGCGGGGCCGGCAGCACGAAGGTGCGGCGCAGCCAGGGGTCGGGGGCCGGGGCGGGCCCGGTCGCCGGGGCGCCGATCCACTGCGCAACGGGCGGCAGCGGCGGCGGTGGCTGCAGCGGGGCGGCGGAGCAGCAGGCGAGCGCGGACGCGACAGGGGCGAAGAGGAGGCACCGCATGCCGGAACGAGAACCGATGGCGAACGCGGATGCGAGGCCGGCCTGGGTCCGCGCGGGCCACCCTGCCGGCCGGCGGCGAACCGCCCCTCACAGGTTCACGTAGTTCGGCCCCCCGCCGCCCTCCGGCACGACCCACTCGATCACCTGGTAGGGGTCCATCACGTCGCACGTCTTGCAGTGCACGCAGTTGCTGGCGTTGATCCGCCCCTCACAGGTTCACGTAGTTCGGCCCCCCGCCGCCCTCCGGCACGACCCACTCGATCACCTGGTAGGGGTCCATCACGTCGCACGTCTTGCAGTGCACGCAGTTGCTGGCGTTGATCTTCAGCACGAGGCCGTGCTTGCTGCCGGCCTTCTCCTCCATCTCGTAGACCGCCGCCGGGCAGAAGTGCTGGCAGGGGTTGCCGTACTCCTCGACGCAGCGCGTCGAACACAGGTCCGGCTGCGTCACGACCAGGTGGCACGGCTGATCCTCCTCGTGCAGCGTGCCCGAGGCGTAGACCGACGTGAGCTTGTCGAACGTCAGCACGCCGTCCTCGGCGAGTTTCCCGGGCTCGGGCTTGCCCCTGCCGCCGAAGAACTCACCCACCTTCTTCATGTAGGTGTGGCCCGGGTTGCTCTTCAGCTCGTCGGTCCAGAAGGCGCCCTTGCCGCCGAACAAGGTCGTGAAGCCCGCGTTGACGAGCCCCGCGAACCGGCCCCTGTGGAAGCCCTGGTGGAAGTTGCGGCTCTGCCGCAGCTCGTCGTGCACCCAGTCCTTCGCCAGCGCGTCGGCGTAGTGCCTCGTCGCCGCCGCCGAGCAGTCGCCCGACTTCAGGCACTGGAACGCGGTCTCCGCCGCCAGCATGCCGCTGCGGATCGCGAGGTGGATGCCCTTGAGCCGCATGCTGTTCATGAGCCCCACGCTGTCGCCGACGATCAGGAACCCGTCGCCGTACGATCTGGGCATCGCGAACAGCCCACCCTCCGGCAGCGTCTTCGCGCCGTAGTGGAGCATCTTGCCGCCGCGCAGGAACGCCGCGATCCTCGGGTGCAGCTTCATGCGCTGCAGCTGCCGGTGCGAGTCCATCGTCGGATCGTGGTAGTCGAGCCCGACCACGAGTCCGATCGAGACGAGGTTCCCGCCGCCGGCGACCTCGCCCATGCCGTAGACCCAGCCGCCGCCGAACGTGCGGCCGTCGAGCGGGTAGCCCATCGTGTGCACGACGAGCCCGGGCGGGCACTGGCCCTTGGGCACCTCCCAGACTTCCTTGGCCCCGACGCCGTAGACCTGCGGGTTGCGCCCCTGGAGCCCCAGGTCGGCGACGAGCTTCTTGGTCAGCGAGCCGCGGCTGCCCTCGGCCAGCACCGTGAGCTTGCCGGCCAGGATGCCGCCGGGCTGGAAGTTGCCCTTCGGCTGGCCCTTCTTGTCGACGCCCGCGTCGGCGAGCTGCACGCCGGTCACCCTGGCCCCGTCGCGCTGCAGCAGCGCACCCGGGAAGCCCGGGAAGACCTGCACGCCCTTCTGCTCGGCGACGGCGCCGAGCCAGCGCACGAGCTTGTTCAGCGACACCACGAAGTTGCCGTGGTTCCGCAGCGGCGGCGGCGTGAACGGGAACCGGAAGCCAGCCTTCTGTGTCATCCACAGCAAGTAGTCTTCGTGCACTTCGGCCTCGACCGGCGCCTTCGGCTCCATCGTGCGCCAACCCGGCAGCAGCGCGTCGAGGCCCTTCGGGTCCATCACCGCACCCGAGATCGCGTGGGCGCCGATCTCGGCGCCCTTCTCGATCAGGCAGACCTCGGCGGCGAGCGCCCGCCCCTGGCCCGCGCGCTCGACCTCGCGGTCGTGCGCCTCGATCAGGTGCTTCAGGTGGATCGCCGTGGCCAGGCCAGCGGGGCCGCCGCCGACGATCACGACGTCGAACTCCATCACATCGCGTGCGGTCATGGGATCTTCACGTGCGGGCAACAGGTAACCGTCCGCGCGGGTCACACTACCTAACGATGTCGCGGTCCTGCAACGGCGGTCGACGGACACCCGTTGCCCGCCCGCTGCCGCCGCGACGCGGAGGTCCACGACCATGAAGCGCACCTACACCCTTCCCGAAGCCAACCGAGTCCTGCGGCTGGTGCGCGCCATCGCCGCCGAGATGGTCGAGCGGCGCAATGCGAAGCGGATCCTCGCGCGCGAGCGCGAAGAGCTCGAGGCCGCGATCACGCCCGAGGGGCTGCGCGGCGAGCTCGCCGAACTCGACGCGCGCATCTGGGAGCACGACGAGGGCGTTGCGCGCTGCCACAAGGAACTCGAGCAGCTCGGCATGACGGTCCTGCGCACCAACCCGCTGACCGTGCACATCCCCGGCGAGAGCCGCTCGGGCACCGTGGTCTTCTGCTGGCAGGAGGGTGAGGGGGCGGTGTGCTTCGGCCACCCGCTCGGCGAAGAAGAGGACCGGCGGCGGCCGTTGCGGCTGCGCGCCAAGGGCGCCTGAGGCTTCCACCGCCGCAACGCGGCGACCTGCAA
>VGXW01000466.1 GCA_016873195.1 Planctomycetota bacterium
AAAAGCTGCCGTTGTTGCTGCGCGCGTTCGCCGCCTACCTGCGCCTCCTGCGCGACGACCCGCCCGACCTCGTCGTGCTGGTCGACTACCCGGGCCTGCACGTGGTGATGGCCAAGGCCGCGCGCCGTTCGGGCATCCCGGTGCTGCACTACGTGGCGCCGCAGTACTGGGCCTGGGGGCCGTGGCGCATGCGCCGTTACCGGCGCGCCGTCGACGCGACGCTGACGATCCTGCCGTTCGAGCCGGCCTTCTGCCGTCGCTTCGCGATTCCGGCCGCCTACATCGGCCACCCGCTGCTCGACGAACTGGCCGCGCACCCGCCCGACCCGGCGCGGACCGCGGCGCTGCGCGCCCGCCCGCTGCTCGTGCTGCTGCCCGGCAGCCGGGCCGCCGAGATCGACGCGAACCTGCCCGGCATGCTGCACGTCGCCGCGGCGCTGCGCGCGGCGGAGCCCGGGCTGCGGATCGTGCTGCCGCACCGGGATCCGCGCCGGACGCCGCAGCTGCGGCGCCACCTCGAGGCCGCCGGCGCCGGCTTCGTCGAGCACCGCGAGGGCCCGCTGGCCGACTGGCTCGCCGGCGCCCGGCTCGTGCTCGCGAAGTCGGGCACCGGCTCGCTCGAGGCGTGCCTGCACGGCGTGCCGACCGTCGTCGTCTACCGGCTGCGCGGCCTGCTCGCCACGCTCGGCTACCACAACATCCTCAGCGTGCCGTGGGTCGCCGCCGCGAACCTGATCGCCGGCCGCGCGGTCGCGCCCGAGTTCTGCTTCCACCGCCGGACCGGCTGGCGCGACGTGCAGCGCGCCGCCGAGCGCCTGCTGCACGACGGACCCGACCGCGACGCCGCACTCGCCGGCCTCGCCGAGATCCGCACCCGCCTCGGCGCCCCTGGCGCCACCGCGCGCATCGCCGCGATCGTCCACCAGTTCCTGTTCCGGGAGCCCAGCCGATGAAGATGCCGCTCACCGATCTGCGCGCGCTGCTGACCGTGCTGCGCCGCGAGCGCGAACTCGTCGAGATCGAGACCGAGGTCGACCCCGACCTCGAGGCCGCCGAGGTGCACCGCCGCGTGATCGCCGCCGGCGGCCCGGCGCTGCTGTTCCGGCGCGTGCGGGGATCCCCGTGGCCCGCGGTCACGAACCTGTTCGGCACCGAGCGCCGCGTGCAGCTCGCGTTCGGCAGCCGGCCCGAGCAGCTCGTGGCGAAGCTCGCCGCGGCGCCGCACGTGCTGCTGCCGCCGAGCCCGGGCCGGCTCTGGCGGCAGCGTTCGCTGCTCGGGGCGCTGCTGCGCGTCGGGCGCCGCACCGTGCGCCCGGCCGCGCTGCTCGCGCACCGCGATCGCCCGCCGCGGCTCTCGCGGCTGCCGCTGCTGCGTTCCTGGCCCGAGGACGGCGGCGCCTTCGTCACGCTGCCGCTGGTCTACACCGAGCACCCCGAGGGCCTCGGCGGCAACCTCGGCATGTACCGCGTCCAGCGCTTCGCCGACGACCAGGCCGGCCTGCACCTGCAGATCGGCAAGGGCGGCGGCTTCCACCTCGCCGAGTACGAACGCCTCGGCCGGCCGATGCCCGTGCACGTGTCGATCGGCGGCCCGCCGGCGCTGCTGCTCGCCGCGGTGGCGCCGCTGCCCGAGAACGTGCCCGAGGTGCTGCTCGCCTCGCTCGTGCTGGGCCAGCGCCTGCGCAGCGCGCGCGCGCCGGAGACGCCGCTGCCGCTGTTCGCCGACGCCGAGTTCTGCATCGTCGGCGAGGTGCGGCCGGGCGAACGCCATCCCGAGGGCCCGTTCGGCGACCACTACGGCTACTACTCGCTGCAGCACGACTACCCGCTGCTGCGCTGCACGGCGCTGCTGCACCGCGACGACCCGATCCTGTGCGCGACGGTGGTCGGCAAACCGCGCCAGGAGGACTTCTTCCTCGGCGACTACCTGCAGCGGCTGCTGCTGCCGCTGGCGAAGCTCGCGATGCCCGCGGTGCGCGACCTGTGGTCCTACGGCGAGACCGGCTACCACGCGCTGGCCGCCGCGGTGGTGCGCGAACGCTACGCGCGCGAGGCGATGCAGAGCGCCTTCCGCATCCTCGGCGAGGGCCAGCTGAGCCTGACCAAGTTCCTGCTGCTCACCGACGTGCCGATCGACCTGCGCGACTTCCGGGCCACGCTGCAGCACGTGCTCGAACGCGCCGACTTCCGCACCGACCTCTACGTGTTCGGCAGCCTCGCGATGGACACGCTCGACTACGCCGGGCCCGCGGTGAACCGCGGCAGCAAGGGCGTGCTGCTCGGGCTCGGCGAGGCGAGGCGCCGGCTGCCCGCGGCGTTCGCCGGGCCGCTGCCGCCGCCGTTCGCCGATGCGCGCGTGTTCTGTCCCGGCTGCCTCGTCGTGCAGGGCCCGCCGTTCGTGCAGGATCCGGGGGCCGCGGCGGCGCTCGCGCGGCTGCCGGCGCTCGGCGACTGGCCGCTCGCGGTGCTCGTCGACGACGCCGCGCGCACCGCGCGTTCGCCGGTGAACTTCCTGTGGACGACGTTCACGCGCTTCGAGCCCGCGGCGGACCTGCACGCGCGCGACGTGCGGCTCGTGCGCTCGCAGCCGAGCCACACGCCGCCGCTCGTGATCGACGCGCGCATGAAGCCGAGCTACCCGGCGGAGCTGTTCTGCGACCCCGGCACGGCGGCCAGGGTCTCGGCGCGCTGGCGCGAGTACTTCCCGGCCGGCAAGGTCGAGATGGGCGACAGCGACCGCGGCCACCTCGATTGACGCGCGCGGCCGGGGCGGTGCCGATCCCGCCCCCATGGCCCACCGCGACCTCGACCCGCCCGACGCGTTCCGCGCGCTGCAGCAGGTTCCCGCGCCGCGCATCCTCGACGTGCGCACCGGACCCCAGCACCGGAGCCACCGGCTGCCCGGCCAACCCTAGGCCGGCCAGAGCGCCGCGGCGTCCCGGCACTCTTCGACCGTCGGGGG
>VGXW01000467.1 GCA_016873195.1 Planctomycetota bacterium
GGGGCACCAGCAGGCGGCCTTCTACGGTTTCGGCGAAACGACGCCGAGCCTCGCGGCCGCGCGGCAGCTCGGCGGCAAGGAACTCAGCTACAACAACATCCTCGACGCCGACGCCGCGCTCGGGCTCGCGCTCGAGTTCGACGTGCCGGCGGTCGTGCTCGTGAAGCACAACAATCCCTGTGGCGCTGCGGTCGCCCCGGCGCTGCCGCGCGCCTTCGAACTGGCGCTGCAGGGCGATCCGGTGTCGGCGTTCGGCGGCATCCTCGCGACGAACCGTGCGTTCGACGGCGCGCTGGCCGAGGCGGTCGTCGGGAGCGGCACGTTCCTCGAGGTGATCGTCGCGCCGAAGGTCGAGCCCGCGGCGCTGCAGGCGCTGCAGCAGCCGAAGTGGGGGCCGAACGTGCGCGTGCTCGAGCTCGGCGGCCTGCCCGACACGACGACGCGCCACCGTTTCGTCGCGCGGCCCGTGTCCGGCGGCTTCCTGCTGCAGACCGCGGACGCGCCGGCCGAGGTGCCGAAGGAGCAGGTCATGACCAGGCGCGCGCCGACCGCCGCCGAACTCGCTGCGCTGCGGTTCGCGTGGAAGGTGTGCAAGCACGTGAAGTCGAACGCGATCCTGCTCGCGCGCGCGGCCGGCCCCGGCGAGTTCCAGACGACCGGCGTCGGCGCCGGCCAGATGAGCCGCGTCGACTCGGCGAAGATCGCCGTCGAGAAGGGCGGCGAGCGGGTCGCCGGCTCGGTGGTCGCGAGCGACGCGTTCTTCCCGTTCGCCGACGGGCTGGTGGCCTGCGCCGAGGCGGGCGTCACCGCGGCGATCCAACCCGGCGGCAGCAAGCGCGACGACGAGGTGGTCGCCGCGGCCGACCAGCACGGCATGGCGATGATCGCCACGGGCCAGCGGCACTTCCGCCACTGAGGCAGGGCGCATGGACCTCGCGCGCGCGGTGCAGGACGTGCTGCTCGGGGCGTCGCTGCGGGACGTCGCCGCCGAGTTCCGGCAGGACCTGCTCGCGGCCTTCCACTTCCGGCCCGAGGAGACGACGCCCGAGACGTTCCGCGGCGAGACCGCGGCGTTCATGCGCAAACTCGCGCGGCACCTCGGCGACCGCCACGCCGGCGAACCGCGGGTCGGCCAGGCACTGCGCGACTGGGTCATGGTGTGCGACCACTACGAGGCCTGGGACGCGCTGCTGTCGGGCTTTCAGGTCGACGGCCGCGAGGCGCTGGTGCGGCGCGGCAAGGTGCTGTTCCCCGGGCCGCTGACGGCGCATTGGGCCGAACCGTGAACGGGTCGACGATCGCCGGGAACCTCGCCGCCGTGCGCGCGCGCATCGCCGCGGCCGCGGCGCGGGTCGGTCGGGCGCCGGCCGAGGTGCAACTGCTCGCGGTCAGCAAGACGCAGCCGGCGGCGGTGGTGCGCGAGGCCTGGGCCGAGGGGCAGCGGGCGTTCGGCGAGAACCGCGTGCAGGAACTGGTCGCCAAGGCCGCGGAGCTCGGCGAGCTGCAGGGCCTGCAGTGGCATCTGATCGGCTCGCTGCAGACCAACAAGGTGCGGCAACTGCTGCGCGTGCCCGGCCTCGTGCTCGTGCACAGCCTCGACCGCGCGAACCTCGCCGACGAACTGCAGCGCGAACTCGAGCGCGCGGGCCGCACGCTCGACGTGCTGCTGGAGATCCACGCGACGGACGAAGCGAGCAAACACGGCTGCGCGGTCGGCGCGGCGCCGGCGCTGCTCGCGCACGTGCAGGCCGAATGCCCGCTGCTCGCCGTATGCGGACTGATGGCGATGGGGCCGCTCGAGGGCGACCCGGCGCCCTCGTTCGCGGCGGTGGCGGCGCTGTGCGAACGGCTGCGCGCGGCGTCGGGGTTGCCGCTGCCGGTGGTGAGCCTCGGCATGTCCGGCGACGTCGAAGCGGCGGTCGCGGCGGGGTCGACGCTGGTGCGGATCGGCACCGCGGTGTTCGGCTCGCGCGGCGCGGGCTAGTTTGCCGGCCGCCGGGCGCGCCCGGCGCTGCGTTCCCGAGGCTGACCCGCCAGCGGACCGAGGATGGACTCGTGCTCACTGCCCTGTCCGCGCGAGAGCCTCCCCGTCTCGAGGAGGTCGGCTGCAAGGGCCGGATCTCGCGCTCGAGTTCCCCGGGCGAGCGGCCCAGAGCTGTTGCCCGACGCGCTCCGCACTCACTGCGGCACTGTCATCACGAGCCCGTTGCTGAGCAGCGCCGAAGTCGGCGACGGCGCGTCGAACGTCACGGCCTGCGCGTGGATCGTCAGGCCCGGCGGCAGGTGCACGTAGCGCACCGTCAGCGCGGGCGCCTCGAACCAGACATGGCCGTCGATCATCGTCAGCAGCGGGCAGTGGGGCGGCAGCGGGAAGGGCACGTTGGCCGGGGCCCCGCCGAACAGGAGCACGCTGGTGCCCGCCGGCGCGGGCCACAACCACAGCCGCAGGTCGCCGTTGGCGACCCGTTCCTCCCACAGCCAGGAGCCGCACGGCGAGCCGTAGCTGGTCACCGGCCCCGCGTCGGGGATCCAGCGCAGGACCAGGTCGCACGAGTACTCGCCGATGTCGTTCGCGGGCACCGAGACCAGGCCCGTGTGCACGATGCGGATCGGCAACGTGCCGGGGCCGAACGAACGCGCGAGCTGCCCGTAGGTCGGGTTCGGGACACCCATCGGGTTGCCGGCCACGTCCCACGTGCCGTCGTCGTCGACGTCGACCGCGAAAGTGCCGACGCCCGGCGCGCCGCCCGAGGGCCGCACGACGACCTCGATCCACAGGAGTCCGCGCACCGGCGCCTGCGCGTGCAGTCCGATCCGGTAGTCGGCGCTCGACGACAGGATCGCGCCGCCCGGCGTGCCGAAGGTGATCGCGCCGCACGCCACGGACGAGGTGACGGACACGATCGTCCCGGGCACCACGCGGAACGACAGCGCGCCCTTGGCGACACCGCTGCCGATTTT
>VGXW01000468.1 GCA_016873195.1 Planctomycetota bacterium
GGTGTCAAGGTGCACGACCCGTTCTTCGCGCCGCGCCGCGCCACGAACACGAAGGTCACGCTCGAGCACGCGCTGCGGCAGCTCGAGCAGACCGGCACGCTCGGCAACTTCGACCTCGCCGCCGCGGGCAGACACGAGGGCTTCAAGGGCTACGTGTTCCAGGATAGCGACGCCTACAAGGCGCTCGAGGCGGTGGCGTTCGCGCTGGCCGAGCACCGCGACGAGGCGCTCGAGGCGAAGTTCGACGCGGTGGTCGCGCGCATGGCCAGGGCCCAGCAGCCCGACGGCTACCTGAACACGGCCTACACGGTGGAGCCGCGGCCCCGCGGGCGCTTCTCGAACCTGCGCGACGACCACGAGCTCTACTGCGCGGGGCACCTGTTCGAGGCCGCGGCGGCGCACTTCCAGGCCACCGGCAAGCGCAACCTGCTCGACGTCGCGGTGAAGTACGCCGACCTGCTCGTGCGCACGTTCGGCACCGGCCCTGGCCAGCGCCCCGGCTACTGCGGCCACCCCGAGCCCGAGCTCGCGCTCGTGAAGCTCGCGCAGGTCACCGGCGATGCGAACTACCTCGACCTCGCGCGGCACTTCGTGACGACGCGCGGCAGCCGGTTCTTCGCCACCGAACACGGCGAGGATCCGCGGAAGTACGACGGCCGCTACTGGCTCGACCACGTGCCGCTCGTGCAGATGCAGGCGATCGCCGGCCACGCCGTGCGCGCCGCCTACCTGATGTCGGGCGCCACCGACGTCGCCGCGGCGACCGGCGACCGCGAGCTCCTGCGCGCCGTGCGGCGCATCTGGCGCAATACGATCGAGAAGAACGTGTTCCTGACCGGCGGCATCGGCCCGTCGGGCAGCAACGAGGGTTTCACGACCGACTACGACCTGCCGACCCACACGGCCTACCAGGAATCGTGCGCGTCGATCGCGCTGGCCATGTGGGCGCACCGGCTCAACCTGCTGCTGCGCGAACCCGGCTACGCGGACGCGGTCGAGACGGCGCTCTACAACGCGATCCCGGCCGGCGTGCAGCTCGACGGCACGAGGTTCTTCTACGTGAACCCGCTCGCGAGCCGCGGCAACCACCACCGCCGCGAGTGGTTCGGCTGCGCCTGCTGCCCGCCGAACCTCGCGCGCACCTTCGCGGCCGTCGGCGGCTACGCCTACGCGGCGGCGGACGACGCGCTCTACGTGAACCTCTACGTGCGCGGCGAGGTCCAGGCCTCGCTCGGCGGGCGGCCGTTCTCGCTGGTCGTGGACACGCGGTACCCGTGGGACGGCGAGGTGTCGCTGCGGATCGTCGACGCGCCACCGGCGCCCGTGACGCTCAATCTGCGCGTGCCCGGCTGGTGCGGACGCGCGACGATCCGGCTGCCCGGCGAGGCCCCGCTCGAGAGTGCGCCGGGTTACGCGTCGATCACGCGCACGTTCCGCAACGGCGACACGGTCGCGCTGTCGCTGCCGATGCCGGTGGTCCGGCTCGTCGCCGACCCGCGCGCCGAGGAACTGCGCGGCAAGGTCGCGTTCCGGCGCGGGCCGATCGTCTACTGCCTCGAGCAGGTGGACCAGGTGGTGCCGGTCGAGGAACTGGTCGCGCCGCCGGGCCCACCCCCGCGCCGATCTGCTGCAGGGCGTCACCGTGCTGCACGGGGAACTGCGGCATGCGCCAGCAGCGCAATGGACCGGCCGGCAGCTCTACCGCGCGGTGCCTGCACCCGCGGCCGTGGCGGCGACGTTCGTGCCCTACGCGGTCTGGGACAATCGCAAGGCCGGCGCGATGGCCGTGTGGATCCCCGAGACGAGCCCGCTGCCGCGCGTCGGCGGTCCGGAGCTCGCAGCGAAGATCGAGGTCTCGTTCCAGAACAGGAACAGCGACCCCGAGGGCCTGCGCGACGGCGAGGAGCCGAAGAGGAGCGGCAACACCCCGGTGCGCAACTGCCACTTCTGGGACCACGCCGGCGGCACCGAGTGGGCGCAGTACGTGTGGGACCAGCCGCAGCGCCTGCAGGGCTGCCGCATCTACTGGTTCGACGACACGGGCCACGGTGCGTGCCGGCTGCCGAAGGCCGCACGATTGCTCTACAAGGACGGTGAGGCGTGGAAGCCGGTCGTGCTGCAGGGCGCCGAGTCGGTGCCGATCGCGCTCGACCGCTGGTGCGACGTGACGTTCCTGCCGATCGCGACGACGGCGCTGCGGCTCGAGGTCGACCAGCAGGAGAAGTGGTCGAGCGGCGTGCTCGAGTGGCGCTTGGTGCCGGCCGACGACGACTGAGCGCGCGCTCGGCTGCTACCGCTCGCGGCGCGCGGCCCGGCGCAGCGCTTCGTAGGCCGCGTCGTCGGTCGCGAACGCGCTGGCTTCGGCTCCCGAACGCAGGATGCGGATGCGCTTGATCGGATCGCCGGCCACCACGTTCGCGAGCGTCTTGCCGCCGGCGATCACACGGCCGATCGCCTTGCCCGCAGCACCCTCGGGCGGCGTGCCCGCAATCAGGCTGAACGAGTTCGGCCCCGACAGGACGAGCGCACCCGCACCGTGCCGCACGGCGGGATCGGGCGCGAGCGGCAGTTCCTCGCCCGCTTTCAACCCTTCCCCGGCGTCGATCTCCCCGCGCACGATTCCATTCGCCGCCGCGACGATGCGACCGGCCACCCCGGCCTGCTCGACGAGCCGGACGAACTGCGCGACCCAGAGCGGTGCGTCGCGATACGCGAGTTCCGCCATCACGCGCGCGCCGGACGCGAGCGTGAGGTCGACGAACAGCCCGTCGGGCAGGTAGACGCCGTCGCGCGGCAGCGGCCCGTGGTTCGCTGCGCCCCAGGCGAGCACCGCGGTGACCAGCGCCGTGTGCTTCTGGTGGTCTGCGTACGGCACGAGTTCGCCGTAGGTGTCGTAGAGCGTGTGCCACGCCCGCCGGTAGGGATAGTCGGACTCGTTGCGCACGCGCAAAA
>VGXW01000469.1 GCA_016873195.1 Planctomycetota bacterium
TCGCGCGCCGAGCTGCAACGGCTCGCGGCGGGGCTCGAGCACGAGGTGCGCAAGAAGACCGCCCACCTCGAGCAGGCGCTCGCCGAGCTGAAGAGTTCGCACCAGCAGCTCGCGCAGGCCGAACGGCTCGCCGCGCTCGGCACGCTCGCGGGCGGCATCGCGCACGAGTTCCACAACGTGATCGGCGGCATCCGCGGCTGCGCCTCGGAGCTGCTCGCCGACGAGGCGGTCGCCGACCGCCGCGAGACGCTCGGCGTGATCCAGCGCGCGGCCGACCGCGCGACGGGCATCGTGCAGCAGCTGCTGCGCTTCGCGCGCCGTTCCGTCGAACAGCGCACCGCCGTCGACCTCGCGGCGGTCGCGAACGACGCGCTGCGGCTCTGCGAGCCCGCGGCGCGGCGGCAGGGTGTCGCGGTCGAGCGCGAGTTCGCCGACGGCGCGGTCGTGCACGGCGACGCCGACGGCCTGCACCAGGTGTTCGTGAACCTGCTGACCAACGCGCTGCAGGCGATGCCGCAGGGCGGCCGGCTGCGGGTCGTCGTCGCGCGCACGGCGGGCGGGGCCTGCGTGCAGGTCGCCGACTCCGGCGTCGGCATCAGTCCCGCCGACCAACCGCACCTGTTCGAGCCGTTCTTCACGACGCGCGGGCGCGCGCACGACCACCGGGCGCGCGGCACCGGGCTCGGCCTCTCCGTGTCCTACGGCATCGTCACGGCGCACGGCGGCCGCATCGCCGTGGCCTCCACCCCAGGGCAGGGGGCGACGTTCACGGTCGATCTGCCGGCGGAGCCTCCGGCTGCCCCGGCCCCGCCAGCCTGAGGCCTGGTTACGCTTGGGGAACAGCCTGTCACCGATCCGTGACATTCGCGGCGCGGCCTGTGCAAGTCCCCGGCGGCCCACGACTTGCCAGACGGGGCGACCATGCCCGACGATCCGACCGTGACCCAGACGCAGAGGGCGCCGCTGCGCGTGCTCGTCGCCGACGACGAAGAGAGCATGCGCCACTTCGTGCAGCGCGGCCTGCTGCGCCTGGGCCATCAGGTCGAGGCCGTCGACAACGGCGAGGACGCGGTCGCGCGCTTCCTCGGCAGCCCGTTCGACCTCGCGGTGCTCGACCTCGTGATGCCCAGATGCGACGGCCTCACCGCCCTGTCGCGCATCCGCGCCTCGGCCCCCGACGCGATCGTCGTGCTGGTCACCGCGCACGGCACCGTGGCGACCGCCGTCGAGGCGATGCACCTCGGCGCCGCGGACTTCGTGACCAAGCCGTTCACGATCGACGAGCTGTGGCTGCGCCTGGACCGGGCGCTGCAGCTGCGCGCGACGACGCGCGAGAACCGGCACCTGCGCGCGATGCTCGACGCGCCCGATGGCGGGGCCGGGATCGTCGGCCAGAGCCAGCCGATGCGCGAACTGCTGCGCCAGCTCGAGCTGCTGCGCGAGTCGACCGCGACCGTGCTGCTGACCGGCGAGTCCGGCACCGGCAAGGGACTCGTCGCCAAGGCGCTGCACCTCGCGTCCCCCCGCAGCCAGCAGCCGTTCGTGGCGCTGAACTGCGCCGCGGTGCCGGACACCCTGGTCGAGAGCGAACTGTTCGGGCACGAGCCCGGCGCGTTCACCGGCGCGCGCACGGCGAAGGCGGGGCTCTTGCTGCGCGCGCACCGCGGCACCGTGTTCCTCGACGAGATCGCCGACATGAGCCTGCCGGCGCAGGCGAAGATCGAGCGCTTCCTGCAGGAACGCGAGTTCCAGCCGCTCGGTGGCCAGCAGCCCGTGCGCGTCGACGTGCGCGTGATCGCGGCGACCAACCGCGACCTGCAGGCGCTGGCCAAGGAAGGGCGCTTCCGCGCCGAACTGCTGTGGCGGCTCGACGTCGTGCACCTGCACGTGCCGCCGCTGCGCGAGCGCCGCGAGGACGTGCCGCTCTTGATCGCGCAGTTGCTGCAGAAGCCGGCCCGGCCCGGCGATGCGGTCCGCACGATGACCCCCGAGGCGATCGGTGCCCTGACCGCCTACGACTGGCCCGGCAACGTGCGCGAACTCGAGAACGTCGTCGAGCGCATGGTCGTGATGGCGGGCCAGCGGCAGGCCCTCGGCGTGGCCGACCTGCCGCCCGAGGTGCGCGGCCCGGGCGAGCAGGACCCTGCCGCCGGCGACGACTACGAAGCCGCGCGCACGCGGTTCGACCGGCTCTACTTCACGAACCTGCTGATGCAGTGCGGCGGCAGCATCACCGCGGCGGCGCAGCGGGCCGGGCTGTCGCGCGGCCACCTGCACCGCCGGCTGCGCGAACTCGGCTGCGACGCGACCGCGGCGCGCGCGCAGAGCCGCACCAGCCGACTCGACAGCGCGCCCGGACGCCCCGCGGGCCCGTAGCCGGCGGCACGTTCGTTGCTGAACCGCGCCCCATCCACGAGCCGGCGCGGCACCTCGCCGCACCTCCGTTCCCGACATCCCCGATCCCGACCGTCCCGATGCGATCCCGCCTCCATCCCACCGTGCTCCCGCCCCTGCTCGCGCTCGCGGCTGCCGTGCTGTTCGCCGCCTGTGCCGGGCCGGCCCCTCACGCGCCGACCGTCCCGGCCCCGGCCCCCGACTGCGCCGACCCCGTGCACCTGCCGGGTCTGCACCAGGTCGTCACCTACGCGCCCGGTTTCGTCGGCGGCGGCGTGCCCGAAGGCGAGGAGGGCCTGCGCACGCTCGCGGCGATGGGCATCAAGACCGTGGTCTCGGTCGACGGTGGTGCGCCGGACGCCGCGGCCGCCGAGGCGCTCGGCATGCGCTACGTGCACCTGCCGATCCGCTACAGCGGCATCGATCGGGAACGCCAGCTGGAGCTCGCGCAGGTCGTCGCCAATGCCGGGGGCCCGGTCTACGTGCACTGCCACCACGGCAAGCACCGCAGCGCCGGCGCGCTCGGCAGTGCGCTGGTGATGACCGGCGTGCTCTC
>VGXW01000470.1 GCA_016873195.1 Planctomycetota bacterium
GAAGCCGGCGGCCGCTTCGCCGTCCTTGAACGGCGCCTGGATGCAGCAGAACGTGCACGTGAACGGGCAGCCGAGCGTCGTGTAGAGCGCCGCGTAGGGCTCGCGGCCGGCGCGGCCGAAGCAGTGCCAGTTGTGGGCCCGGTAGCGCTGCAGGTCGAGCAGGTCCCACGCCACACCCGGCATCTCGCCGGCGAGATCGCGCACGAGCGGCGCCGCGGCATTGCGCACCGGCTCGTCGCCGTCCCACCACAGGAGTCCGCGCACGCGCCGCAGGTCGGTCGCCCCACCACCCGCCGCCAGGGCCCCGACCAGTTCGTCGATCGTGACCGCGCCTTCGCCGCCGCAGACGAAGTCGACCGGTTCCTCGCGCAGCGTGCGTTCGGGCAGTGCGGCGACGTGACCGCCGAGCAGCAACACCGGCTGGTCCGGGGACAGTTCGTCGATCGCGCGGCAGATCGCCGACGCGCCGGGCATCGCGAACGTCGAGGCGTTCGGGTTGTGGCCGTAGACGACGACGGCGACGAGCCGCGGCCGCAGCTCGGCGACGTGCCGGGCCGTTTCGGCGGGCGGCAGGTCGAGCGCGTTGGCGTCGAGGATCGCCGCGGAACGGCCCTTGCGCCGCACGTAGGTGGCGAGCAGCCCGGCCCAGATCGGCGGCTCCACGGCGGCGAGGTCGCGGCCGAGGTTCTGGTAGACGAGGCGGTGCCCGCCCGGATTCACGAGCAGCACGTCGAGCGGCCTGGCGGGGCTCTGCATGGTGTTCTCAGGGCACGCACGAGCCGGCGTCGACCGGCGAACCGAGGATCATCGAGCGCATCCGCTCGGCGATGCGTTCGGGCGTCGGGTAGTAGACCCGTTCCAGACGCCCGCTCGCCGGCATGCCGCGGTCCGGGAAACAGAGCCGCTGCGGCGGCTGCCGCAGCCGGTCGTGCGCGCGCTCGGTGACGGCCGCGACGACCTCGGCGGCGAACCCGCCGAACGGGAAGTCGTAGTCGACGACGAGCAGCCGTCCGGTGCGTTCGACGCTGCCGGCGATCGTGTCGAGGTCGAGCGGCTTGATCGTGCGCGGGTCGATCAACTCGACGTCGAGGTCCTGCTGTGCGCAGGCCTTCAGCGCGTGGACCGCGGCCAGCGACGTCGCGACGACGGTCAGGCTGTCGCCGCGGCGCAGCACGTTCGCCTTGCCGAGCGGCAGCGTGTACATCGCCTCCGGCACGTTGCCGACGTTCTTGTAGAGCCAGCGGTGCTCGAGGAACAGCACCGGCGAGTCGTCCTTGACCGCGGCGAGGAACAGGCCCTTGACGTCGTACGGCGACGACGGCAGCACGACCTTCAGGCCGGGGATCTGCGCGAACAGCCCGTGCAGCGCCTGCGAGTGCTGGGCGCCGCAGCCCCAGCCGCGGCCGATGATCGAGCGGATCACCAGCGGCACCGCGACCTGGTGGTCGAACATGTCCTGCCACTTCGCGACGTAGTTGGCGATCTGGTCCATCGCGACCAGCAGGAAGTCGTTGCGCAGGTGCACGTGGATCGGCCGCAGGCCGCACAGCGCGGCGCCGAGCGCGATGCCCGTCGTCGAGTTCTCGGCGATCGGCGTGCCGAGCACGCGCTCCCGGTGCGTCAGGTTGCTCATCGAACCGAACACGCCGAACTTGTCGTCGGCGTCGAGCCCGATGCAGAACACGCGGGGATCGAGGCACATCGCCTGGTCGATCGCTTCCCGGATCGCCGCACAGTAGGAGAGATCGCGGTCGCCGGGCGGCGCCGCGTAGTTCTGGTCGAAACGGCTCCAGGGCATGTCAGCGCACCTCCAGCAGGGACGGGTCGGGGAACGGCGAGCTCTCGGCGAATCGCACGGCGGCATCGACCTCCGCGGCCACCTCCGCCTCGAGCTGGGCGAGTTCGGTCGCGGTCGCGAGCCGGCTCTGCAGCAGGAAGGCCTCGAGCTTGTGGATCGGGCAGTCGCGGGCCACGTCGATGCGGTTCTCGGGCAGATCGCACGCCTCGTGGCCCTGGTGCTTCATCCAGCGCTTCGTCGGGCAGTGCAGGAAGATCGGCCCGTCGCCGCGGCGCAACCGCGCCACCGCCTCGCCGGCCCGGTCGTGCACCGACAACACGTCGGTGCCGTCGGCGGCGAGTGCGGGCATGAACTG
Organism: Planctomycetota bacterium; assembly: GCA_016873195.1. Lineage (GTDB taxonomy): Bacteria > Planctomycetota > UBA1135 > UBA1135 > UBA2386 > VGXW01. Next base: position 2,154 of record VGXW01000470.1, read on the forward strand.
GCGGGCGACCCCGAGCACGTCGTAGGCGCTGTGCGCGCTCTTCGGCATCACGTTCGACAGCCCGTTGTCCTCGCACAGGAACAGCACCGGCAGCCGGTGCAGCGCCGCGAAGTTGAGACTCTCGTAGAACACGCCGGCGTTGGTCGCCGCGTCGCCGAAGTACGCGACGGCGACGAAGTCCGCGCGCTGCAGTCGCGCGGCCAACGCCGCGCCGACGCCGAGCGCGATGCAGCCGCCGACGATCGCCGACGAACCCGGCAGGCCGTGGTCGAGGTCGATCAGGTGCATCGAGCCGCCCACGCCGTGCGAGCAACCGGTCGTGCGCCCGAACAGCTCCGCCATCAGCCTGGGCAACGGCAGGCCCTTGGCGAGCGCCGGACCGTGCGTGCGGTGGCCGAGGAACAGCTTGTCCTGGTCGGTCAGGTGCCGGCACAGCCCCACCGACACGGCCTCCTGGCCGATGCACAGGTGCACGGGCGTCTCGAGCACGTTGGTCGGGTAGAGCGCGGCGATGCGCTCGCTCGCCTGCCGGATCAGCCGCATGCGGCGCAGCAGCCAGTGGCCGTCGTCTCGCCGGATCGTCGCCTGTCGTTCCATGTCAGTTCCTCGGCTCCACGGCGCCGACGGTCTCGGCGCCGGCGTCGGGATAGGGGATCGGCCAGCCGACCGGTTCGTCGGGGCTCGATTCGCGGAAGTCGCGGATCGGCCGGCCGGCGCGCGCTGCTTCGGCCTGCGAGAAGTCCTGCTCGCGGTCGTAGAACAGGATCTGGCTGCCCGACGACTCGA
>VGXW01000471.1 GCA_016873195.1 Planctomycetota bacterium
CGCGCAGCCGGGCAAGAACCTGTTCTTCTCTCCCTATTCGGTCGCGGTCGCGCTGACGATGACCGCCGAGGGCGCGCGCGACGAGACGGCCGCGGAGATGCTGCAGGTGCTGCACCTGCCCTCCCCGATCGCGCCGGCGCACGCGGCGTTCGCCGCGCTCGCGCAGCGTTTCCGCGCCGGCGGCGGCGAAACGAGCGAAGACGCGCGGCGGCGCATCGCCACGCTGCGGCAGGAACTCGACGCGGCCAACCGGCAGGCCGAGGAACTCGAGCGGGCCGGCAAGGGGCGCGAAGCCCGCGACGCCGCCCAGCGCGCGCAGAAGGTCGCCGACGCGCTCAATGCACTGCTTGCGACCGTCGACTGCTACGACCTACGCGTCGCGAACGGTCTGTGGGTCGAGCGCACCTTCCAGCTCGTGCCCGACTACGTCGCGACCATCGACCGTCACTACGGCACCGGCGGCGTCGCGCCGCTCGACTTCGCCGGCGATCCGGAAGGTGCGCGGCAGCACATCAACGGCTGGGTCGAGCAGCACACCGAACGGCGCATCCGGGACCTGCTCCCCGCCGGCTCGGTCACGCCGGGGACGCGCCTGGTGATCGGCAACGCCGTGTTCTTCCGCGGCGAATGGGCGAAGCCGTTCGAGAAGGCCTCGACGCGGCGGGAGGACTTCGTGCTGGCGGGCGGCGAGCCCGTCAAGGCCGACCTCATGCGCGAACGGCGGCGCGAGCAGGTGCCCTATGCCGCGTTCGACGGTCGCGGCAACTACTTCGCGACGCCCCTGGAAGTGCCCCAGGACGAGAAGTTGCGGCCGCCGACCTACCCCGACGACGCGGGCTTCACGATGATCGAGCTGCCCTACAAGGGCGGCGAACTGACGATGACCGTGCTGGCGCCGCGCTCGCCCGGCGGGCTGAAGCACCTCGAAGGCATGCTGACGGCGCCGGCGCTGGCGAACTGGCTCGCCCGCCTGCAGCCGCGCACGGTGGACACGGCGATGCTGCGTTTCGAGCAGAACGCGGCGTTCGACCTCGCCGCGGTGCTGCAGGCGATGGGCATGCGCCGCGCGTTCGTGAATCCGGCCGGGCCCGCCGGAGCGCAGTTCGGCGGCATGTCGGCGGCGACCGACCCCGAGCGCCAGCTCTTCATCGGCGCCGTGCTGCACAAGGCCTGGGTGGCGGTCGACGAGAAGGGCACCGAGGCGGCGGCGGCGACCGCGGTGGCAATGGCCCCGGGATCCGCGGCGCCGCGCGTCACGATGGTGCCGTTCGTGCCGGTGTTCCGTGCCGACCGGCCGTTCCTGTTCCTGATCCGCGACGCCCGCAGCGGCACCGTGCTGTTCCTCGGCCGGGTCGTCGACCCACGCGCATAGGGCGGCGCTACACCGGCACCGCCGCGGCAACGGGCTGCAGCGGCAGGCGCACGCGGAACAGCGCACCGCCGAGGTCGCTGTCGCCGACTTCGACCGCGCCGCCCAGGCCCTGGGAGCAGGCGCGGACGGAGAAGAGGCCGAGCCCGGACCCGGACGGCCTCGTCGACTGCAGGCTCTCGAACAGGCCCGCGCGGCGCTCCGGCGGTACGCCGGGGCCGTTGTCGTGCACCTCGATGGTCGCCTCCTTCTCGCCCGCGCTTGCGCGGACCTCGATCGCGCCGCGGCCCTGCGTGGCCTCACCAGCATTCAGCACGAGGTTGCTGACGATCAGGTGTACGAGCAACGGCTGCGTTTCGATCGCGATCCGCTCGTCGCCGCGGCAGACGATGCGGCAGGTGCGCAGCCAGGTGTGCGAGCGGATCTCGGCGACGCAGTCGCGCACGACGCGCGCGAGGTCGACGGGGTGGCGGTCCTTCGGCACGCCCTGGCGGGCCGTGTTGAGCAGGCGCCGGTTCAGCGCAACGAGGCGGCCGACGCTCTGGCGCAGCTGCTCGAACGAACGCGAGGCGGCCACATCGGTAGACCTGGCGAGCTGTTCGAGTTCGCCGAGCACCGCGAACAGCACGTTGTTGGCGTCGTGGGCGACCGACGCCGCCATCACGCCGGAATACACGCGGCCTTCGTTGGCGACGATCGCGCGCTCGCGGCGCACGAGCTCGGCGGCGTCGCGGTCCGTGCGGCGCATTGCGTACAGGCCGCCGAGGAACACAGCCAGTGTCGTCACCGCGACGTAGAGGATGCCCTTGAGGGTCTCGATCCGCTGCAGTTCCTCGACGCTCGCCGAGTGGCTCGCCGCCATCGAGCTGGACACGACGATGTAGGCGGTGGCGACGGCTCCGTAGGCGAGCACGAGACCGAGCGAGTAGATCGTGCTCTTGGGAATCACGGCGACCTCCAGAGAGCGAAGTCTACAGCTGCGCCACGCGCCGGCGTGCGGGGTTACGGAAACGACACCAGGTGGCACGGCGGAGGAGCGGGCAGGGTCCGGCGCCCGAACCTCGAGATCGTGAGGCCCGATCAGAACCTGTGCGGCGCGGGCTTCGCCGACCTCGCCTGCGAACCGTGGATCCGCGGCAGTCGCCGGGCTGACGCAAGGTGCGCGGGCGTGCACGCCAGCGACCGGCGCCAGGGGGGCCTGACGCCTCCGTCCTCGCTTGCTACCTTCCCATGCATGGCGAACCCAGCGACACTCGGCGCCATCTCGACCCTGGGACTGCTCGCGGCCTACTGCAGCCCACGGCTCGGCATGCTCGAAGTGCCCTCGACCGTGCAGGCGGGCACCGAGTTCACGATCACCGTGCACGGCAACGATGCCGTCGCGTTGAACGGCGGCCGGGTCGGCTGCGTCGTGCAACTGCCGAACAGCGTCGCAGTCAACGGCTACACGGTGTTCGCCCAAGGCTATGGCCCGAGCATCCAGGTGACGCGCGATCGCGCGGCCTTGCTCGGCTTGTACACGGCCGAACCGGGACACTGGCTCGCGAGCGC
>VGXW01000472.1 GCA_016873195.1 Planctomycetota bacterium
GCCCGCAGTGGGACCCGCAGCGGCCCGACTTCTACGTCGAGATGGTGGTGGGCACCTGGCCGGGCCTGCCCATCCTGGTGCTGTTGACGGCGATGGTCACCGCCGGCGCGGTCGCCCGGGACCGCCGCACCAACGCGCTCGAACTGCTCTGGACGCGCGGCATCGGTCCGCGCGCCTACCTGTTCGCGAAGTGGTGCGGGTCGTTGCTGCTGGTGTCGTGCGTCACGGTGGTGGGCCCGTTGCTGCTGTGGTGCGCTGCCGCGCTGATGGCGGAAGACTGGGGGCAACTCACCGGCACGTTGCCTTTCCTCGGGCCGATGCTCGGGGGGTTGCTGCTCGTCACCGCGGCCTGGACCGGCATCTGCGTGCAGGTCTCGACGCTGTGCAGCCAGACCAGCCAGGCGGTGGTCGCCTGGTGCATGCTCGTCGTCGGCTCGACGGCGATCGCCGGCGTGCTCGGCATCGTCGCCCGGGACCCGTCGATCCGGACCTGGCTCAGCATCTGGGACGCCGGCGCCACGGTCGCCCGGTCCGTGGCGGGCGTCGCCGCGCGCGGTTCGCCCGGCTACGGCGCCCTGTTCCTGGCCGGCGTGTTCGTCGCGTTGTGGTGCGTCGCGCGCCGGCGCCTCGTGCTGGAGGAGGCGGTCGGATGACCGCTGCCGCCGGGGAACCGGGCCACGGCCAGGCGGTGCCGCTCGTCGAGTTCGAGCGCGTCACGAAGTGGTACGGGGCGATCGCGGCGCTGACGGACGTGAGCTTCGCGGTCGGCACGGAGGTCGTGGGCCTCGTCGGCCGGAACGGCGTGGGCAAGTCGACCCTGATGAAGCTCGCCGCCGGGCTGCTGCGGCCGAGCCAGGGCGCCGTGCGCGTGCTCGGCCACGCCGCGGGTTCGCGGGCGGCGCGCGCGCTGCTGGGCTTCTGCCCCGACCTCGACCGGTTGTTCGAGCCGCTGCGCGGCCGCGAGTTCGTCGCCTGGATGCTGCGCTACCACGGCCTGTCGCGGCGGCAGGCCCGATCCCGCGCCGCGGAGGTGCTGGACGAACTCGGCCTCGGTTCCCACATGCACCGGCGGATCCGCGAATACAGCAAGGGCATGCGGCAACGGGTGCGGCTCGCGCAGGCGATCGCCCACCGGCCGCGGGTCGTGCTGCTCGACGAACCGATGACGGGGCTCGACCCGCTCGCGCGCAGCGAACTCGCCGCGACCATCGTGGGCCTGCCGCGGCAGGGCGTCGGCGTGCTCGTCAGCAGCCACGTGCTGCACGAACTCGAGGCGATCGCCCCGCGCGTCGTGCTGGTGCACCAGGGCCGGTTGCTCGCCGAAGGCCGGGTCGCGGACCTGCGCGACCAGCTGCCGGGCCGACCGAAGGCCTACCGCATCGTCGCCGCAGAGCCGCGCAGCTTCGCCGCGCGACTGCTCGAGTTGCCCGGCGTCGAGGGGGTCGCGGTCGCCGATGCGGCACTGCGCGTCACCGTGCGCGACGCCGCCGCATTCCTCGCCGCCGTCACGCCGCCCGCGGCAGTCTGGCCCGGGGGCGTGCGCGAACTGATGCCGCTCGAGGACGATCTGGCCACCGTGTTCGAACACCTCGTCGGATGAGCCACGCCGCACCACGCCCCTCACCCACGCCGCACGGCCTCGGCTACCTGGCCACGGTGGTCGAGTCCGCCCGGCAGACGTGCCTGCTGCTGCTGCCGAACCGGTTCCTCTGGTTCGTGGCCGCGGCGGAACTCGGGCTCGCCGCGATCGGCTACCTGCTCGCTGGCTACCCGAACCTGCGGCTCGACGGGCGCGAACTCTACTGCGTGATGGCGTGGTGGCTGCTCGCCGGGGTGGTGGTGCCGTGGACGACGATCTACCTGGCGGTGCAGGCCGTGCACGGCGAGATCGAGGACCGGACGTTCCAGTACCTCTTCGTGCGGCCCGTGGCCCGCACGGCTCTCGTCGCCGGCAGGTTCTGCGCCGTGGCCGGCATCGCGGCGGCCGTCGCCGTGGCCGGTGGCGCTGTGTTGTTCGCGGGCGTCGCGGCCCGCCCCGATTGCTGGTCCGAAGGGGTCGACACGCGCCTCCTGGCGGTGTTCGCGGGCACGCTCGCGCTCGGCGCCGTGGCCTACGCGGCTGCGGGAGCCTGCATCGCGGCCTGCTTCCGGCGCCCGCTCGTCGTGGCGGCGCTCGCAGTGATCCTGCAGATGGTGGTGGCCCTGCTGCCGATGTCGGCGGGCATCCGCAATCTGACCGTCGCCGACCCGCTGCGCCGGATCGTGCTCGATCGGATCGAGACGGGCGCGCGGCTCGCCCAGATGCTGTGGCCGGGCGAGAGCGACTTCCGCAGCGAACTCGTCGGACAGCCCGAGCTGTCGCTGGGGATCTTCACCGCCGTCGCGTCGATCCTGTGCCTGTGGGCCTACGGCCGCAGCGAATACGACTCGCGCAGCAGGGAGTGATCCAGACCATGTCCGCCCCGTCCGGAACCGGCCTGCCGTTGCCCGCGGAGTCGCGCGACCTCGACCTGCTGCGTGCGCAGGTCGCCTGGTTCAACCGCCTGCGCCTGATCGTCGCGGCGAGCGTCGTCTGGTTGACCGCGCTTTCGGCCCACGCGCTCGACCTCGTGCCGGAACCTGGACCACTCTACCTGCTCGCGGCGCTGATCCTGGTCGTCGACGTCGGCTACCTGCTCGTCCATCCGCGCATCCGGCGCTGGCCGGCCGCCTCGGTGCGCCGCCACGTCCACCTGCAGATCGTCGTGGACCTGCTGGCCCTGACCGCACTGTTGCACTGGTCCGGCGGCATCACGAACCCGCTCGCGCTGTTCTACCTGTTCCACACGTTTATCGCCGCGCTGGTGCTGTCGGTGCTGGCCGCGGTCGTCGTCGCCGCGTCGAGCCTGTTGCTGCTCGCGCTGCCCC
>VGXW01000473.1 GCA_016873195.1 Planctomycetota bacterium
GAACAGGCCCTGGTGGTAGACGACGTTGTTGTCGACGTCGAGCGAGGGCGCGGGCACGCAGAAGTAGCAGTTCTCGCCGGACACGCGCGGCTCGCCGAGGATCTTCTGGATGATCAGCTTCATCATCGGCAGCGCGTCCTGCTCGTTGGGGCTGATCAGGCCGTCGCACATCGGCCGCCGCGTCTCGCGGCCGAACACGTTGGCGAGTTCGAACGCCGCCTCGCCGATCACCACGAGCTTGTTGTTGTGCACCACGTAGGGCACCTTGAGCTTCGTCAGCATGTTCTTGCTGTAGACGTCGCTCGGGATGTCGAGGAACGCGTTGCGTTCCACGGTCACCGTGATGCCGCCCTCGGCGTTCTGCACGGCCGCCGCGAGGTTCGCCGTGCCGATGTCGAGGCCCTTGCCCAGGGCGACCGTCGTGTCCGCGCCCTGCGTGGCCGCTGGATTCGTCGTGTTCTGCTGCTGCGTCATTGGTCTCCGCCTTGCTTGCCGTGTCCCTGATCGGCGACTAGCCGCCGCCCTTGAGTTTCTTCAGGCGAGCAAGGTTGCTGGCGATGCCGCCGCCGGCCTTCTGCTTCGCCTCGATGCCGTCCAGGTTGGATTCGAGCGCCTGGTCCGCGCCCTTGAACATGCCGCTGAAGTCGACCGGCGCATCGCCGCCGACGGCGGCGCCGACGCCCATCTTCTTGCCGAGCTTCTCGAGCCGGTCGTTCAGCGACCCCGCGAGTTTCTCGATCGCCGCCGAGAAGTCCGCCCCGGCCGTCTTCGCCGCGGCGGCCGGCTGCTGCTGCGTCAGCAGGCTCGCCTTGAGGTTGGTCATCTGCTGCACGAGGGACAGCAGCAGTTCGGTCGGCGCGCCCGCGGCCGGCGCCGCCTCCCGCTGCTGCTCCTGCAGCGACTCGAACTGCGCCCGCACCCGGTAGAGCTCCGCCTGCGCGTCGCGCAGTTCGCCCGCGGTCTGTTCGAACTGCTGCCTCAGCTCGTGCAGCTCCTGCTCGCGCGCGGCCAGGTTCTGCTCGACCTCCTGCGCGCGCCGTGCCTCCTGCTCGCGCTGCTGCAGGATGGCCCGGAACTCCTGCCGGCTCCGCTCGACGAGCCGCTGCGCCTCCTCGGGCGCGATCAGCCCGGACTGCTCGATCGCCGCATGGACCGCCTCGGCGACCATCGCCGCGACGTGCTCGGCCCGGATCAGGCGCACCTTCCGGCGGCCTTCGCTGCGCAGTTCGTCGAGCGTCGCCGTGCGCGAGCGCGCCGACAGGGCTTCCTTGATCTCGTTGACCGATTCCATGGACTGCGTCCACGGGCGCAGCCCGGGACGGGCGTACTTTCGGCCTTCCGCCGCACGGACTTGAGCGCCGGTGCGGCCGGCCGGAACGGCCGGCGCAGCCGGCACCTGCCGCGGTCGGTCCCGGGCGGTCAGAACGTCGTGCGCATGCCGACCACGAAGCTGCGGCCCGGGGCGTTGCTGCCGCTGCCGTGCACCCGGTAGTCGACGTCGGTGACGTTCTCGAGCGCGAGTTCGAGGTCGGTGGAGTCGGTCGCCTGCCAGCCGCCGCGCACGGTCCAGGCCGTGTAGCCCGGCGTGCCGCCGGGCGGGATGCGCTGCGTGTCGCGGTTGTCGCCGGCCGAGGTCTTGTCGGCGTCCTCGGCCCGCCCGACGAGGGTCTCCGCGTGCAGGCGGCCGTCGGCGCTCTGCCAGCGCAGACCCAGCATCGCCGTGAACGGCATCAGCCGCGACACGAACTCCTCGCCGCGCTGGGCGCCCTGGTTGTAGTTCGAGACCCGGCCGTATTGCCACGTGCCGGCCCCGAACAGCGTCGTGCGCGGCAGGAACTGCCAGCCGAACTGCAACTCGGCACCCTGCACGTAGCCGTCGCCGACGTTCTCCTTGGTCACGATCGCCGACGTGCCGCTGGTCTGGCCGGTCGGGTAGCGCAGGATCTGGTCCTCGATGTCCGTGTAGAACCACGCCGCCTGCACCGTGATGTCCCCGCAGCGGACCTTGGTGCCGACCTCGTAGCCCAGGTAGTGCTCGGCCTCGAGCCCCGGCGACGGCACCTCGAGTTCGCCGCTGCGCGCCGTGTCGAACAGCGTCAGGTCGGCCAACGAAGGCGCGCGGAAACCCTGGCTCACGCCGCCGTGCACGTTCCAGCGCCCGGGCAGCAGGTCGTGCCGCAGGTGCGCGCTCGCGGTGAACTCGTCCCAGTCGTCCGCGATGGCGATCCTGGCGTTGGTCGACGGGTCGCGCACGCTGTCCGCGTCGGCGGCGGCGTAGGTGTAGCGCACGCCGAGCTGCAGCTCGGTGGCGTCGCCCAAGGCGACGAGGTCCTGCGCGTAGGCGGCGAGCAGGTCGTAGCTCGCGTCGTTGCCGACCTGGCCCTGGATCGGGTCCGCGGCCGTGCCGCCCGACGACCGCCGGAACCAGGAGTTCACCTCGTCGTGGTAGAGCTCGACGCCCCAGGTCAGCCGGCCCAGGGTCCCCGCGTCGCTGTCGAACTGCGCGGACGCGCCGAGCGTGCCGACGTCGAACGCCTGCCAGCGTTCGACGTTCGCACTCGTGACGCGGTCCTCGAGCTCGCGCTGCTGCTGCCACGACAGCGACAGGTGCAGCCCGCCGACCGCGCCGGGCTGCCCGGTGCGGTGGTACTGCAGGTAGGTCAGCGACCGCTGCTGGTCGAGGTCGCGCTGCAGGTCGGTGCCCACCGTGGTGCCGGCGTAGCTCTCGCCGAAGATCGTCGCGTGCGTGCGCGGCACGTCGTTCTGGCGCAGGCGCTGGTGCAGGAACACGAGCCGCTCGTTCCGGTCGAACCAGTGCTCGACCTTGACGTCCGCCGCGGTCTCGTGGTGGTCCGTGTTCGGCTGGTTGCCGGTCGCGTGCCCGCCCTCGAGCGTGCC
>VGXW01000474.1 GCA_016873195.1 Planctomycetota bacterium
GGCCCGCAGGCGCCGCCCGAGCTGCACGCGAACCTCGCGTTCGCCGAACTCGGCACCGGGAACGTCGCCCTCGCCCGCCAGGGCCTGCGGCTGGCGCTCGCCGCGGGCGGCGACGCGCGCAATCCGCGCCTCGTCGCGCTCGAAGCGCTCGTCACCGCCGCCGAGAAGAAGGCGCTCGCCGCGCTGGCCGCGCGCGCGCCCGCCGCCGGCGGCGAGTGACCGTGGCCGGCCCGTCAGTTCGCTGACGGGAACCTCGGCGCCTCGTCGTCGTGGCCCATGTCGAGGGCCACGAGCGCGGCGAGGTAGACCGCCGTCTGCTCCGGCAACTGGGACACGAGCTCGCGCGCGACGGCGACGAACTCGCGGAAGGTCAGCACGCCACCCTGGCCGCGGCGCAGCAGCCGGGCGCCGAAAGCAAGGGCGTGGGGGATGGCGAGCCGCCGCAGCGACTCGCGAGCCGAGGATGGGGAGAGGGTCGGGTTCATGGGAGGTGGGCAACGAGGTCCTTGCAGCCGTGCGGCTGCAGCACCGAGTGCCACCAGGGGGGGATCGCCCCGGCCAGGATTCCGGATCGCCGCCCGCCGGCCGCAGTGCGGCCGATCCTGGCGATGCACAACCGGCTGTTGCCCGGTCGCTGGCGGCCGGCGCCGGGTTGTGGTCGTCACGGTTCGGCCCCTGCGGCGCCGCCTGCGCAGAAATCCTCGACCAGCCACGCCGTTGCCGGTCGCCGCGTTGCGGCGGTGGGAACCTCAGGCGTCGAGCGTGCCGACCTCGAGCAGGTAGCGCGTGAAGATCTCGTTGAACAGGGCGCCCGGCCGCCGTTCGCGCAGCCGCGCGACGGCCTCGCTGCCCGTCATGCCGCCGCGCATCAGGATCAGTCCGGCGACGAGCGCGGAGCGGTTGAGTCCCATGCCGCAGTGGCTCAGCACGCGGTGGCCCCTGCCGACGAGGTCCGCGCCGAGCCGCGCGACCGCGTGCAGACGGTCGAGGTTCGGCAGCTTGCCGTCGTGGATCGGCAGGTAGACGTAGAGGAACGCGTCGGCCGCGTTCGGCACGTCGTGGTCGACGTCGCCTTCCAGGTCGATCACGACCGTGATGTCCTTCTCGTGCACCGGGTCCCAGTCGTCGATGGACCCGGAGAGGAACAACCGGCCGGCATCGTCGACCTGCACGATCTCCTGGAACATGGCTTGGAAGGATCGCCGCGGTGGGGCCCGCGCGCCAGCACTTGCCGTGCGCAGCAACGTGCGGCCCCCGCGCCGCCGCGCCCGGGCCAGGGCCCGGGCCCCGGCCCAAGCGCCCCGCGGGTATGTTGTGCACCACCTCGCGCCCGACCATGCCCACCGCCCACTGCCCGTGCCCGGCGCTGCTCGCCGCGCTCCTCGCCACGCTCGGATCCCTCGCCGGCCCGCTGTCCGCCCAGACGCCGCAGCAGGCGGCCGTGCAGGTCACCGCGGTGGCCAGCACGTCGCCGCCGTCGCTCGCCTTCACGTGGCCCGCCGAAGCGGGCGCCACGGCCTACACCGTCTACCGGCGCAACGCGGGCGCTGCCCTGTGGGGCCCGGTGCAGACGATCCCGGGTGGCGGGGCCGCGACCTCGTGGGCCGATCCGACGGTGTTGCCGGGCCAGCGCTACGAGTACTACTTCGTGCGCGCGGGCTCGGTCGCGGGCAAGGGCTTCCTGACCGCCGGCGTCGAGGCGGCCGCGATCGAGGACCGCGGCAAGCTCGTGCTGCTCGTCGACGGCGCGCAGGTCGTCCCGCTCGGCGCGCGGCTCGACCGGCTCGTCGAGGACCTGACCGGCGACGGCTGGACCGTGCTGCGCCACGACGTGCCGCCGGGGACCGCGGTGCCCGCCGTGAAGGCGCTGATCCAGGCGGACGTCGCCGCGTTCCCGGGCCAGGTGAAGAACGTGTTCGTGCTCGGCCGCATCGCGGTGCCCTACTCGGGCTGGATCGCGCCCGACGGCCACAGCGACCACTCGGGCGCGTGGGCCGCCGACGTGTTCTACGGCGAGGTGAACGGCACCTGGACGGACACGACCGTCAACACCACCTCCGCGACGCGGCCCGAGAACCGCAACGTGCCCGGCGACGGCAAGTACGACCAGAGCACGGTGCCCAGCGAAGTCGACCTCGGCGTCGGCCGCGTCGACTTCGCGAACATGCCCGCGTTCGCGCAGGGCGAGACGGCGCTGCTGCAGCAGTATCTCGACAAGGACCACGACTACCGCCACAAGGTGTTCGCGGTCGGGCAGCGCGCGCTGGTCGACGACAACTTCGGCTGGTTCTCGGGCGAGGCGTTCGCCGCGAGCGGCTGGCGCAACTTCGCGGCGCTGGTCGGTCCGGCCGACGTCGTCGCCGCCGACTACTTCACGACGCTGAACACGTCGAGCGGCCCCGGCTACGCCTGGTCCTACGGCTGCGGCGGCGGCAGCTACACGAGCGCTGGCGGCATCGGCAACACGGCGAACTTCACCACGAGCACGAACCGCTGCGTGTTCACGATGCTGTTCGGCAGCTACTTCGGCGACTGGGACTCGACGAACAACTTCCTGCGCGCGCCGCTGTGCTCCGGCTGGACGCTCGCGAACGCGTGGGCCGGGCGGCCGCACTGGTCGTTCCACCCGATGGCGCTGGGCGAGACGCTGGGCTACTGCGCGAGGTACTCGCAGAACGACACGAACGCGGGCGGCTACGGCGCACGCAGCGTGCACGTGGCGCTGCTGGGCGACCCGACGCTGCGCCAGCACGTGGTCGCACCGCCGGGCGGCGTCGCCGTCGCCGACCTGTGGCCGCTGGCGAACGTGACCTGGAACCCGTCGGCGGACCCCGTCGCGGGCTACCACGTCTACCGCGCGCCGGCCCCGGCCGCGCCGTTCACCCC